>CAZPER010000001.1:0-75852 GCA_964585655.1 uncultured Gemmatimonadaceae bacterium
ACGTCTGCCACCTCAACCTGCACAAGACGTTCTGCATCCCGCACGGCGGCGGCGGGCCCGGCATGGGCCCGATCTGCGTGGCCGCGCACCTCGCCCCGCACCTCCCGGATCATCCGGTCGTGCCGCAGGGCTTCGCCCAGAGCTGCGGCACCATCTCCGCCGCGCCGTGGGGCAGCCCCGCCGTGCTCCCCATCAGCTACGCCTACATCGCGCTCATGGGCAGCGACGGCCTGGCCGAGGCGTCCAAGGTGGCGATCCTCAACGCCAACTATATCGCGCACCGGCTCAAGCCCCACTTCCCGGTGCTCTACAGCGGGAAGGACGGCCTGGTCGCGCACGAGTGCATCCTGGACATGCGGCCCTTCAAGCAGTCGGCCGGGATCGAGGTGGAGGACATCGCCAAGCGGATCATCGACTATGGCTTCCATCCGCCGACCGTCTCCTTCCCGGTGCCCGGCACCCTGATGATCGAGCCGACGGAGAGCGAACCCCGGGAGGAGCTGGACCGGTTCATCGACGCGATGATCAGCATCCGGGAAGAGATCCGCGAGGTCGAGGAGGGGAAGGCTCCGCGGGAGAACAACCTGCTCACCAACTCGCCGCACACCCTGGTGCAGGTGATCGGCGACCGCTGGGACCGCCCCTACACCCGGGAGCGTGCCGCCTTCCCCATGCCGGGGCTCCGGGAGCACAAGACCTGGCCGACGGTGGGGCGGATTGACGGCGCCTACGGCGACCGCAACCTGGTGTGCACCTGCCCGCCGATGGCGGAGTACGGTTCGTAGACGATTAGGCGATTGGGCGATTTGCGATCCGGTTGGTCCAAACGTCCGATCGCCCAATCGCCCAGCCTCCCATGCGCTGGACCCGCCTCCTCGACCCCACCGCCCACCCCGGCTGGTGGCACATGGCCCTCGACCAGGCGCTCCTCGATCGTGCGGAGCGGACCGGCGAGGGCTTCGTGCGCTGCTACCGGTGGGAGCCGTGGTGTCTCTCCTTTGGGCGGCACGAACCGGCCCTGCGCCGCTACGATCGCGCCCGCATCGAGGCCGCGGGAATGGATGTCGTCCGGCGGCCCACCGGCGGGCGGGCAGTATGGCACGCGCGGGAACTCACCTACGCCGTCGTCGCGCCCCTCGCCGCATTCGGCGGCATGCCGCAGGCCTACCGGCAGATCCACGCCCTCCTCGCGCGCGCGGTCGAGTACCTGGGTGCGGCCGCCTCGCTCGCCCCGGCCGGCCGCCCGCTGGCACCGGGGGCCGGCGCCTGCTTCTCCTCCCCCGCCGGGGGGGAAGTGGTCGCCCTCGGACGCAAGCTGGTGGGGAGCGCCCAGCTGCGGCAGGGCGCCGCCCTGCTGCAGCACGGCAGCCTGTTGCTGGCCGACGACCAGGCACGCGTCGCCGACGTGACGCTCGGTGCGGCACCGGCTGGGGGGGAGATCACGCTGGAAGCGGTGCTCGGCCGCCCGGTCGCCTTCGCCGAGGCCGCGGCCGCCGTGGCGACCGCATTCGATCCGCTGGCGGCCGAATGGGGATCGCCCGTCACCGACCTCGAGGCGGACACGCTCGCCGCAACCCATGCGGATCGCTTCCGCGATCCGGCCTGGACGTGGGCCCGCTGATCCCTTCGCGCGATTCCCCCGTAGCGCCGGCACGGAGGCCGGCGCTACTATCATATGCGTGACCCCCACTCGACTCTGCACAATCGCCGCGCTGCTGTTCCTGGGTGGCGCCCCTCCGCTGGCGGCCCAGCAGGCGCCGCGCGGTACGCTGGTGATCGCCATTCCCCGGGAACCGGTGGCCCCCGTCCCCTCCCTCTGGAAGAACGACCAGGCCAGCCGCGAGGTCTCCGACCTGCTCTTCCTCCACCTCGCCGACCCCGACCCCGCCTACCGGCTGGGTGATGAGCGCGCCTGGGTCCCACGGCTCGCGCGGCGCTGGACCCGCCGGGATTCGCTGACGCTCGCGTTCGAGCTGGATCCCAGGGCGCGCTGGGAGGATGGCACGCCCGTGACCGCGCGGGATGTGGTGCTCGGCCTGGAGCGCGGCCGCAATCCGGCGCTCGCGGCTCAGACCGCTACGCTGCTCAAGCGGATCGACCGGGTGACCGCCGAGGGAGAACGGGTGGTCGTGGTGCGCTTCACCCAGGCCTACGGCGAACAGTTCTACGACGCCGTCTTCCACGCCCCGCCCCTTCCCGCGCACCTGCTGGCCGGAATGCCGCCGGAATCCCTTGCCACCAGCGGCTTCGTGGCGCAACCGGTGGGAAACGGCCCCTACCGCTTCAGCCGGCGAGTCGCAGGCCAGCAACTCGAACTCACCGCCAACGACGGCTTCTTCCTCGGGAAGCCGGGCATCGGCCGGGTGCTGTTCCTGGCGGTGGGCGCCCCGGAGGCACGCGCCGCGATGCTGCTGGCGGGGGAGGTGGACGCGCTGGAGAACATCTTTGCCCTTCCCAACTGGACCCGGCTGGAGAACCTGCCCGAGTATCACCTCTATCCGTTGCCAGGCCTGGGACTCAACTACTCCAGCTTCAACAGCCGCGCTCCCGGAGACACCGCCCAGCCGCATCCGCTCTTCGCCGATGCCGCGGTGCGGCGCGCGCTGGCGCTGGCGCTCGACCGGGAGCGGATGAGCCGGGCGGCGTACGGCCCGCTCACCCGTCCCCCCGGGGCCCCGGTGTCGGCGCTCGTGGCCCGGGCGGTGGAGGCACCGCCCCCACCGCCCTACGACACGGTGGCGGCCCGGCGGCTGCTCACCTCCAGCGGCTGGACAGACCATGATGGCGACGGCGTCCTCGACAAGGATGGGCGCGCGTTCCAGTTCCGCCTGATGGTGCCGAGCGTCTCGGCCAGCCGGATCCGGATGGCCACCGAGATGCAGGAAGCCTGGCGCCGGCTGGGGATCGCCGCCGAGCTGGAGCTGGTGGAACCGGCGGTGTACACCGAACGGCGCAACGCGCTCCGCTTCGACATGGACATGTATGGGGTGAACCAGGACCCGACCCCGTCCGGCCTCACCCAGAGCTGGAGCTGTGCCGGCATCGGCGGGAGCAACGTGCTGCGCTACTGCAACCCGAGGGTGGACTCCCTCCTGACACGGGCGCAGGCGCAGGGACGCGGGGCGCCGCGCACGTACGGCCAGGCGCTCCGGCTGATCGCCGCGGACGCGCCGGTCATCTTCCTCGCCGCGCTGGTGGCCGGAACCCCGGTCCACCGCCGCTTCACCGGGGTCCGGATCCGGCCCGAATCCAGCTGGGCCGATGTCTGGCGCTGGTCGCTCCGGCCCGGCGAGGCGCTGGAGCGCGACCGCCGGTGAGCACCTGGCTGATCCGCCGCACCCTGGGCGCGGCGGTGACGCTGCTGGTTGCGGTCACGCTGGTGTTCTTCCTCATGCGCCTCACCCCCGGCGATCCGCTGAGCCGCCTGGGCGAAGAGCGCCCGCTTCCCCCGGAGGCGGTCGCCGCCCTGAAGGCACGGTTCGGACTCGACCAGCCGCTGCCCCGGCAATACGCCGCGTTCGTGGGCGGCCTCCTCCGCGGGGACCTGGGCGCATCCATCGAGCACAACGGACGCCCGGTCACCGCGCTCCTCGCCGAACGACTCCCGCCCACCCTCCTGCTCGGCGGCACGGCGCTGCTGCTCAACTTCAGCTTCGGGATCTGGCTCGGGGTATGGCAGGCCTCCCGGCACGGCAGCCGGGGGGACCGGGCGGCCACGCTGGTCACCCTGATCGCCTACGCGATGCCCTCCTTCTGGCTCGGGATCGTCCTGACCTGGGCGCTGGCCACCGAACTCCGCTGGTTCCCCGTCGGCTTCATGCGCACCCCCTGGCTCCCCGCCGATGCGGGGTGGTGGGCGCGACTGACCGACCTGGGGTGGCACCTGGTGCTCCCGGCGCTCACCCTGTCGGTGAGCACCGTGGCCGCGACGGTTCGCTTTCAGCGCGCCGCCATGATCGAGGCGCTGGGGACGGACGCCGTCCGCACCGCGCGCAGCAAGGGACTGCCGGAGCGCCGGGTGCGATGGGGCCATGCCTGGCGCAACGCGCTGGGCCCGGTCCTGGCCCTCTTCGGGCTGTGGCTGCCGCTGCTCGTGGCCGGCTCCGTCTTCGTGGAGCAGGTCTTCTCCTGGCCCGGGCTGGGCAGCCTCGTGGCGGAGGCGATCGGCTCCCGCGACTACCCCGTGGTCATGGGCGCGACGCTCCTGGTCGCCATGACGGTGGTCACCGGCAACCTGATCGCCGACCTGCTGCATCGCTGGCTCGACCCGAGGCTCCGCGCCGCATGATCGGCGCAGCGCTCTGGCGGCGGCCGGGGGGGCGGCTCGGACTGGTGCTGCTGGCCACGGTGCTGTTCGTCGTGCTCTTCGCGCCCGCCGTACTTCCGCCGCCGTTCCTCCAACCCGACCTCGAGCGGGGCCGGTTCCTCCCCCCTGGCGCCGGGCACCTGCTCGGCACCGACGACCTGAGCCGCGACGTGCTCTCCCGGGTGGTGGCCGGGGGGCGAGTCTCGCTCGCGGTGGCGGCGGGCGCGGTGGCGCTCTCCCTCACGCTGGGGACCCTGGTCGGCATGGCCGCCGGGTACGCCGGCGGCTGGCTGGACCAGGTCCTGATGCGCATCGTGGATGCCGCGCTCGCGGTGCCCCGGCTCTTCCTCCTGCTCATCGTCGTCGGCATCATGGAGCGGATACCGCTGGGCGTCCTCATCCTCACCATCGGGGCCACCGGCTGGTTCGGGACCAGCCGCCTGGTGCGCGCGGAGGTGCTGCGCCTGCGTACGCTGGAATTCGTGCGGGGCGCGGAGGCCCTGGGGGCCAGCCACCTGCGCATCCTCGGCCGGCACCTGCTTCCGAACGTGCTGGGTCCACTCGCCGCCGCCACGACGCTGGCGGTCGGGGACGTGATCCTGCTCGAGGCGGGGCTGTCCTTTCTCGGGCTCGGGGTCCAGCCGCCCACCCCCTCCTGGGGTGGCATGATCTTCTGGTCCCGCTCCGAGCTGGTGACCGCCCCATGGATCAGCCTCGCGCCCGGCGTGGCCATCGTGCTGACCGTGGTGGCGGTGAACCTCGTGGGCGACGCGCTCCAGGACGCCTCCGGGGAGCAGCAGCGGTGAGCGCCCTGCTGGAGGTCCAGGATCTCCGGGTCAGCTTTCCCGCCGGCTCCCGGCGGGTGCAGCCGGTGGACGGTGTGGGCTTCAGCATCGCCCGCGGCGAGACCGTGGCCCTGGTGGGGGAATCGGGCTCGGGGAAGAGCCTCACCAGTCTCGCGCTGCTCCGGCTGATTCCCGCCCCCGGGCGAATCGAGCCCGGCGCGACGCTGCGCCTCGACGGCACCGACCTCCTCGCCCTCGAAGGCGAAGGGCTGCGGCAGGTGCGGGGCCGGCGGATCGGCATGGTGTTCCAGGACCCGATGACGAGCCTCAACCCCGTGCTCACCATCGGCGACCAGGTGGCCGAGACCATCCGGGCCCACTTTCCCGTCAGCGGCGCCGAGGCGCGGCGCCGGGCCGAGGCATTGCTGGGTGAAGTGGGGCTGGGGGACCTGGCCGCCCGGGCCCGGCAGTACCCCCACCAGCTCAGCGGGGGGATGCGACAGCGGGTGATGATCGCCATCGCGCTCGCGGCGGAGCCGGAACTGCTCATCGCCGATGAGCCGACTTCCGCCCTCGACGTGACGGTCCAGGCCCAGATTCTCGAGTTGCTCGACCGGCTGCGGCGCGCCCGCCACCTCGCCGTCCTGCTCATCACCCACGACCTCGGCGTGGTGGCGGACCGCGCCGACCGGGTACTCGTCATGTACGCCGGGAAGATCGTGGAGGAGGCGCCGACCGCGGCCCTCTTCGCCACGCCGGCCCATCCCTACACCCGGGGATTGCTGGCTTCGCTCCCCCGGCTCCGCGGACCACGCCAGCCGTTGCTCGCGATCCCCGGAAACGTCCCCGAGGCCGCCCAGTGGCCGGAGGGGTGCCGATTCCGGCCGCGCTGCCCGGACGCGTTCGGTCCCTGCTCCGGTGATCCCCCGGTCATCACGATCGGCCCGGCCCGGACCGCCCGCTGCTGGCTCCACGATCCATCGATCGAGGGACGGCCGCGATGAGCCAGCCCCTGCTCGAGGTCCGCGATCTCATCCGGCATTACCCCACGAGGCGCTGGCTGCGCGCCGGGCCGGCGGTGCGCGCCGTGAATGGCGTGTCGTTCGAGATCGCGCCTGGGGAGACCCTGGCCCTCGTCGGGGAGAGCGGCTCGGGAAAGTCCACCCTGGCGCGCGTGCTCCTGCGCCTGGAGCAGCCGGATGGCGGGACGGTCCGCTTCGACGGCACCGACCTCTTCGCGCTCGACCGCCGGGCGCTCGCCGCGATCCGACGCCGGATGCAGATCGTCTTTCAGGATCCGTCGGGAGCACTGAATCCCCGCATGACGGTCGGCGCGGCGGTGGCGGAGGGGATGGAGATCCACCGGCTGGGGACGCCCGGGGAGCACCCCGCCCGGGTGGCGGCGCTGCTGGAGGAGGTCGGCCTCGATCCCTCGCTCGCCGCCCGGTATCCCCGCGCCCTCTCCGGGGGGCAACGGCAGCGGGTGGTCATCGCGCGGGCGCTCGCGGTCGAGCCCCAGTTCCTGGTGCTGGACGAACCGGTGTCGGCGCTGGACGTCTCGGTGCAGGCCCAGGTTCTCAACCTGCTGCTCGACCTGCAGCGGCGGCGGGGACTGGCGTACCTCTACATCGCGCACGACCTCGCGGTCGTGCGGCAGATCGCGCACCGGGTCGCGGTAATGTATCTGGGACGGCTGGTGGAGACCGGCCCGACGGAGACCCTCCTTGCCGCCCCGCTCCACCCGTACACCCAGGCCCTGGTCTCCGCCGCCCCGGACCCGGAGCCCGGCGCCCGGCCGGCGCGGATTGTCCTGAGCGGCGACCCACCGAGCCCGCTTGCCATCCCCGCCGGATGCCCGTTTCATCCCCGCTGCTTCCATCCGGCGCGCGATGCGCGCTGCCACGCCGAGCTTCCGGCGCTGCGTTCGGTCGGCTCCGGAGTTGTGGCCTGCCACCACGCAGACCTGCCCCACCCCGCCCCGAGTCCCGCGCCTCCCAGTTAGGAACATCCTGCCGGGCCACTCCACCGTTGGGTGTAGTCCGGAGACCGTGTCCGGGCCCGACACACGCTGCGTCGACCCTGCAACGACCTGGGGGAGCGACTGGCACCCCTGGCTGATGGTGCAAACTGTTGGGGGACAAGCAGTTCGGGCTCCACCTCAGGCTGGCGCGGGTGGGGCGTGGAAGTTGGCCCCGCACTTGCGTCTTATTTCTACAGCGGTACCACACCAGCCCGGGGAGGGCCCGATGCTCAAGGCGTTGTTCGTGATGATCGTGCTCAGCAATGATTACGCGGCGCGGATGCTCCAGCGGATCAACCGACATTCCCTGGCCTGAGCGCGGGGCTGTTTCCGGGTGCCGAACGGGGCGACCATGCTGGTCGCCCCGTTCGCATTTCCGGGCGGCCGCGCCACCGCGGGCTTTGCGCCCCCCGAAGTGGCGATGTACTCTTTCACGGCCCCCGGGAGAGAGACGTGTCCGCCACCAGCCAGCCGGCTCCCGCTGTAGTGATTTCCCCGACCACGCAGGAAGAGTTGCTCATCCGCGCCGACCGCGCCCAGGTCGTCGCGTCGCTGTCGCGCGGAATGGCGCACGACCTCCGGGGGCCGCTCCAGGCCCTGACCCTTCTGGTGGATCCCAATGCGGACCTCCCGGCCGGACCGGGAGGGGCACGGCTCCGGCAGGCGGTGAGCGAATCGGTCCAGCACCTGACCGACACCGTGGGCCGCTTCAGCCAGATCTACGCCCCCCGCGAGGCTGAACCCGCCCCGGTCGTCGTGGACGACCTCCTCGCCACCCTGGTTGACCTGCAGCGGTACCAGCGAAGCCTCCCGGCGGTGGAGATCCGCCTCGAACTCCCGGGCGGGCTGCCACCGGTCAAGGGCATCGAGTCGGACCTCCGGCACCTGCTGCTCAGCCTGGTCTGCAACGCCAAGCAGGCACTTGGTGCCCGCGCCGACGCCAGCATCACCCTTGGCGCGGCGAGGGAATCCGGGATGGTGCGGCTCGAGGTGACGGACAACGGCCCCGGGCTTGGGGCAGCGGAGCGCGAGGCCGCGTTCCATCCGTTCCACTCCGCCCGCCCGGGGCAGCTTGGCATCGGGCTCTGTGTGGCGCGGATGCTGGCCGTGCGGAACGGTGGGACGCTCCAACTCGACGCCGGGCCTGGCGGGGGAATCCAGGCCCTGCTCCGCCTGCCGGTCTGGCCCCGGATGGCCTGAGGCCGCGCGGGCCTTGTCGTGGCTAGTCGGGGATGGCCGCCGGCTCGTCGCGGCGGCCGTTGAGCTTGTTCCGGAGCGTCCGCTCGCTGATGCCAAGCAGCTTGGCGGCCTTGCTGCGATTGCCACCGGTGGCCGCCAGCGCCCGCTGAATCGCCACCCGCTCCAGCGCATCGAGGTTGAACGCCACGCCGCCGTCCGCCACGGTGGCCGCGGCCGCCTGGGCGCTCGAAGGCGCCGTGATCCCGGGCGGCACCGGCGCGGCGAGCCGCAGGGCGCTATCCAGCATCCCCTGAAACACTTCGGGCCGGAGGGGGTTGCCGCGGGAGAGGATGACGGCCCGTTCCACCGCGTTGGCCAGCTCGCGCACATTGCCCGGCCAGGAGTGCTGCATCAGGAGATCCATCGCCTCGGGCGCGATCGAATTGAGCGGCACCCCGATCTCCTCCGCAGCCCGCCGCGCGAAGTGCTGCACCAGCACCGGCAGGTCCTCCTTCCGCTCCCGGAGCGGCGGGGTGCGGATCGGGACCACGTTGAGGCGGTAGAACAGGTCGGCGCGGAACCGACCCGCCTCGACCTCGGCCCGGAGGTCACGGTTCGTGGTGGCGATGAGGCGTACGTCCACCTTGAGGGCCTGATGCCCGCCGACCCGCTCGAACTCGTGCTCCTGGAGCACCCGCAGCAGCTTCGCCTGCAGGTCGAGCCGCATTTCCGAGATCTCGTCCAGCAGCAGGGTGCCGCCGTGCGCCCGCTCGAAGGCGCCGGCGGTGCGGGCCGTGGCCCCGGTGAACGCCCCCTTCTCATGCCCGAAGAGGGCGCTCTCGATCAGGCCGTCGGGCATGGCGGCGCAGTTCAGCGCGATGAACGGCCCGTCGTGCCGCGGGCTCTGGTCGTGGATCGCGCGCGCGAAGAGCTCCTTGCCGGTCCCTGACTCCCCCTCGAGCAGGACCGTCGCCCTGGTCGGCGCCACGGTAGCGATCGTGTCCATGACCCGGCGGAACTGCGGGCTCTCCCCCACCAGGGCGCGGGTGGAACGGAAGCGGTTGATCTCGCGGCGGAACTGCTCGTTCTCCCGGCGCAGCCGCATCACCTCGAGGGCCTGGGTGACGGCGATCTCCAGGGTCTCCGGGCGGATCGGCTTGGTCAGGTAGTCAATGGCGCCGGACTTGATGGAAACGACCGCATGCTCGATGCTGGAGTAGCCGGTCATGATGATCACCGGGATCTGGTAGCCCTCCTTCTCCAGCTGGCCCAGCAGGTCCAGGCCGGTGGCCTGGGGCATCCGGTAGTCGGCGATGATCAGGTCGACGGGGGTCCGGCCGATGGTCTTGAGCGCGTCTTCGACGCTGGACGCGAGGAGCGGCCGGTGCCCGAGGCGGGTGAGATGATGCTCGAGGACGACGCCCGTGGCGGGTTCGTCGTCAACACAGAGAATGGTCGCCATATCCCCACACTGCTCCTGAGGATGGTCCATCGGGGCTGGCGTCCCGGTATCGGAGGCGGGGTCGGGGGAGGTCCCCCCTCCCGGCATCGAAACGCTGTGCTAGGTAGAGCCTGATCCCAATCTACCCGATCCGGCAATTATTGCCACGTTCCCGGGCAGCCTATCGGGTTAGTTTTTCGACACTTCAGGGGACCGGATGCGCGGTCGCCGAAACCGCACCCGGCGGCGCCCCGTACCCCCAACTCACATACCGCGAAGGACTTGGACCAACCCCATGACCCGGATCAACATCTCCAGCGGCGCTCCCTGGGAGCCCATCGTCGGCTATTCACGCGCCGTGCGGGTGGGGAACACCATCTATGTGGCCGGCACGACCGCGATCGGCCCCGATGGCACCCTGGTGGGCCACGGTGACGCCTACGCCCAGGCGGTGCAGGCCCTCCGGAACATCGAGACGGCCCTCCGAAAGGCGGGCGCGGGACTCGAGCACGTGGTGCGGACCCGGGCCTTCGTGACCGACATCAGCCGGTGGGAGGAGGTCGGCCGGGCGCATGGCGAGTTCTTCCGCGACATCCGGCCGGCGGCCACCATGGTGGAGGTCACCCGCCTGATTGATCCCGAAATGCTGGTGGAAATCGAAGCCGACGCGGTGTTGCCATGACCCAGCCCATCATCGTGGTGGACGCCTTCACCGACCGGCCCTTCGCCGGGAATCCCGCCGCGGTCTGTGTGCTCCCCGGGCCCGCGCCAGAGGAGTGGATGCGGCAGGTGGCGCGGGAGATGAACCTCGCCGAGACCGCGTTCCTCCACCGCGAGGGCGACGGGTTCGCGCTGCGCTGGTTCACTCCCACGGTGGAGGTGGATCTCTGCGGCCACGCCACCCTCGCGAGTGCGCACGTGCTCTGGCAGGACGGGTACCTGGCGCCCGCCGAGATCGCCCGGTTCACCTGCCGAAGCGGGGTGCTCACCGCGCGCCGGGTGGCGGCGGGGATCGAGCTCGACTTCCCCCGGGCCGCAGCCGAGGCGGTCGCGGCGCCGCCGAGCCTGCTGCCGGGGCTGGGGGTGCCGGCACTCCGCTGGGTCGGGCGGAACCAGTTCGATTATCTGGTGGAGTTAGAGAATGAGGCGCAGCTCCGCGGACTCACCCCGAACTTCCACCTGCTGAAGGAACTGGGCGCGCGCGGGGTGATCGTCACGAGCCTGGCGGAGCCGGGCCGGCCGTACGACTTCGTGTCCCGGTTCTTCGCCCCCGGCGCCGGCATCGACGAGGATCCAGTGACTGGATCCGCGCACTGCGCGCTGGCGCCCTACTGGGGTCCGCGCCTCAAGCGGGAGGCGATGACGGGTTTCCAGGCGTCCGCACGGGGGGGCACCGTGCACGTGACCCTGCGCGGGGACCGGGTCCTGCTGGGCGGGCAGGCGGTGACGGTGCTGCGGGCGATGCTGCTCTAGGCGAACCCGGTCGGTGCCTGTCGGGTTGGTGGGGCCCGATCCGCATCATCCCTTGCGACTTGCGTACACGCGGCTGCCAGCTTCCGGGCGACCCTCCCCCGGACTCGCGCATCTCTGCCGCCAACTGGACTCCGGGGAACGACTTGCGCTACTCGCTTCTGGCCCTCCTGTACCTTGCCACCCCCCTCGCGGCGCAGCATCCCGTCGCCCCGGTTCTGGTCGAGTACGACCGGATGGCCGCCCGCGACTGGTGGCCGGGCTTCACCCCGCAGGCGATCCCGCTCGCGATCTACGACGGCAAGCGAACCTGGCTGGTGCGGCACCCCGCCCCGCCGGCAGAGTTTCGGCCCTCGACCGACCTCCCGGACGCGTGGGTGATGGACGGACAGCACGCCGCCGTCCGGGGCAACTCCCGGGCGACGATCGCCGGCGCGGAGACGGCCACCCTGCTCTGGCCCGCCGGCACCCCGGACCCCGTGCGCCTGGCCGGCACGCTGCTGCATGAGGCCTTCCACGTCCACCAGGGGAAGGCGCGGCCCGCCTGGTTCGGCAACGAAGCCGTGTTCTTCACCTATCCGGTCACCGATGCCGCCGCCCAGGGACTGCAGCGGCTCGAGACCGAGGCATTCCGGCGCGCGCTGACCCGGCCGGGGATGTCGGTCTGCTGGGCCTCCCGGGCGCTCGCGCTCCGGGAGGAACGCGCCGCCCGGATCGGCCCGGAGGCGATCGGCTACGAACGGGGCAACGACCTCAATGAAGGACTCGCCACCTGGGTGCAGTGGCATGCCACCGACGCGCCGCTTGATTCGCTGATCCCGACCGCGGGCTTCGGGCCCGGGGACGTCCGGCTCCGCGCCTACGCCGTGGGACCTGCCCAGGCAGCGCTGCTCGAGCGCTACCTCCCGGGATGGCCCGATTCCCTGCTGGCGGACAGCGCCCTGACCGTGGACCGGCTGCTGGGCCGGGCCCTCGAGACCCGCAGTTGCCGGGCCGACTTCAGCCGGCGGGAGCGGGACTCGGTCGCGGCGCTTGCCGGCCGGGAGGCCGCCGCGATCACCGGTGAGCGGGCGGCGGCGCGCCAGGCGTTCCTCGCGCGGACCGGCTGGACGCTCACCATCACGCTCCCCCACGCCCAGCCGCTCTGGCCCGAGCGATTCGACCCGTGGAATCTCACGCCGCTCGCCGACGGCGAGGCACTGCACCTGCGGCACCTCAAGCTGAACGGGGACCGGGGCCGGATGGAGGTGCTCGACCGCGCGGCGCTGACCCGGCCGGCCGGGGCGCACCCGCTCTTCAACGGCCTCCGGGAGGTGGTCGTCACCGGGTTGCGGGACCGGCCCTCCATCGTGACCCGGGGAGACACGCTCGTGGTGCAGGCGCCGGGTGTCACCGGATCCTTCACGGGGCTGGTGCTGGAGGAAACGGGGACGGCGGTGACGCTTCGGCCGCGGTGACCGCCCCCGGGGCGTCTAGTCCTCCCCCCGGGCGCGCGGTACCTTCCCCGGCATGCGCGTCTACATCTCGGTGGACATGGAAGGGATCGCGGGGGTGGTCCACGAGGACCAGACCAATCCGGTGGACCCCCGCTGCGCCGGCGAATACGCCAGGTTCCGCCGGGTCATGACCCAGGAGGCCAACGCCGCCATCGAGGGGGCGTTCGCCGGCGGGGCGCGGGAGGTGCTGGTCAACGACAGTCACTGGACCATGCGGAATCTGCTCGCCGAAGAGCTGGATCCGCGGGCGGAACTGCTCTCCGGCGGCCCCAAGACCTGGTCCATGATGGAGGGCATCGAGCGGGGGTGGGACTGCTGCGCCTGCATCGGCTACCATGCGCGGGCCGGCACCGCCAATGCCATCCTGGATCACACCTACACCAGCGCCATCCATGACGTCCGGCTCAACGGGGCCGCCATCGGCGAGTTGGGACTCAACGCGGCGCTGGCCGGATGCTTCGGCGTCCCAGTGGTGCTCGTTTCCGGGGATCAGGCCCTCGCCGCGGAGTGCCATGCGCTGCTGGGCGACCAGGTCCGCACCGTGGTGGTGAAGGAGGCGGTGAGCCGCCACGCCGCCCGGAGCGTGGCGCCGGAGGTGGCGCGGCTCCGCATCCGCGACGCCATGCGGGACGCCGTGGCGCGGGCCAGCCCCTCTCGGCCATTCGTCCCCGCCTCGCCGGTCACCCTGGAGGTGGACTGGAGCCTCACGGTCCAGGCGGACCACGCGGCGATGGCGCCCGGGTTTGTGCGCAGCGGGCCGCGCACCGTAACCTTCCGGCACGCGGACTATCGCGAGGCCTTCCGCGCCTTCCGGACGATGTTCAATCTCGCGGCGGGATAGCGATCGGCCGTCGCCGGTTGCCCCGCGCCCCACTGCACCCCACGATCCACACCACTCGCCTGGAGGCGGGATGCTCGCCCTGACCGTGCTGACGGCCTGGTCCACGCTCACCGCGCTGCCGGACACCACAAAGAAGAAGACCGACAGCCTGCCCCTCGCCACCACCCGCAGCATCGAGTTCGAGACCAGCGAGGGCACCTGGCTTTCCCTCGACCTGTCGCCCGACGGGCAAACCATCGCCTTCGAGCTGCTGGGGGACATCTACACCCTGCCGGCGGCCGGCGGGCGCGCCACCCCTATCTCCCAGGGTCCGGCCTTCGACTCCCAGCCGCGCTGGTCACCCGACGGGACCCGGCTGGTCTTCCTGAGCGACCGGAGCGGAGGAGAAAACGTCTGGACCATGAAGCCGGACGGCTCCGGCGCCACCCAGGTGAGCAAGGGGGACAACGATCTCTTCGCCTCCCCCGAGTGGACGCCCGACGGCGACTACCTCGTCGTGTCGAAGACCAACGCCCCCCTCGGCAGCAACTACCAGCTCTGGCTCTACCACCGCGACGGCGGCCCGGGCGTGAGCCTCACCAAGGACGACAAGGGCCAGCGGGTGCTGGGCACCGGTCGCGGCACCACGATCAACAGCCTCGGCGCGGCCTTCGGGAAGGATGGCCGGTATCTCTGGTACGCCCGGAAGCGGGGTGGCTTCGGCTACAACATCGACATCACCCAGTGGCAGCTGGCCATCTTCGACCGGCAGACCGGGCAGATCTTCCCCCAGACCGACGTCTACGGCAGCGCCATGCGCCCGGCGCTCTCCCCCGACGGCCGCTGGCTGGTGTACGCGGTGCGCCACGACGCGGAGACTGGCCTCCGCCTGCGGGACCTCGAGAGCGGCGACGAGCGCTGGCTCAAGTACCCGGTCCAGCGGGACGACCAGGAGTCGCGGTTCACCCGCGACCTCATGCCTGGCTCGGCGTTCACTCCGGACAGCCGGGCGTTCGTCACGACCTGGGGCGGCCGCATCTGGCGGGTGGAGCTGGCGGGTGGGGCGGTCACGGAGATCCCCTTCACCACGTCCGTCCGCCTTGACCTCGGGCCGCTGGTGCGGTTCGAGACCCCGGTGGACACCGGCGACATCCTGCTGCGTCAGATCCGGGACGCGGAGCTCTCCCCCGACGGCACTCGCCTGGTGTTCAGTGCCCTCGACCGGCTGTACCTCCTGCAGCTGCCAAACGGAAAGCCGCGCCGCCTGACCAGTGACACCGTCCTGGAGCAGCAGCCGCGCTGGTCCCCGGATGGCAAGCAGATCGCCTACGTGACCTGGGGAATCGGCGGCGGGGCAATCCAGGTGGTGAGCGCGGATGGCCGGGGCAAGCCCGCCCGGCTCACCCCCGGGCCCGCCTTCTACCAGTATCCCGCCTGGTCCCCGGATGGCAGCCGCATCGTGGCGCTTCGCGGCCCGCGCGAGGCGCGGATTTCCGAGAGCTTCGGACCGGGGTACGAGCTGGTCTGGCTGCCGGCGAAGGGCGGTGCGGTCCAGCGCGTGGCACCGGTGAACCCTGGAGGGCGGCCGCACTTTTCCCGCAGCCCCGACCGGATCTACCTGTACGACCCCGGAGAGGGACTGCTCTCGATGCGGTTCGACGGCACCGACCGCCGAGCCCACCTCAAGGTCACCGGCTTCACGGTCAACGCCCCCGCGGCGGAGCCCAACGCCGCGGACGAAATCCTCATCGCCCCCGACTCTACCCGGGCGCTGGCGCTGGCCAACAACTACATCTACCTGGTGAACCTGCCGCTCACGGGGCAGCAACCACTGGTCCTGAATGTGGCGGACCCCGCCGCCGCAGTCTTCCCCGCCAGGCGGCTGACCCGGACCGGCGGCGATTTCATCGGATGGGCGGCAGACGGCAAGAGCGTCACCTGGTCTCTGGGGCGCAGCTTCTTTCGCTGGGAACTGGCGCGCGCCGACTCCCTGGCCCGCGCCAAGACCTCCGCCGACTCCGCCCGCGCCGATTCGGTGAAGCAGGCCGGCCCCACGCCCGACTCCGTCTTCAAGGCCCGGGTGGACAGCCTGGCCAAGGCCCCGGCCTACGAGGCCACCCGGCTCGATGTCGCGGTCACGGTGCCCCGGGACGTGCCGCGCGGCACCGTGGCGCTGACCGGCGCCCGCGTGATCAGCATGAAGGGGGACGAGATCCTCGAGCCAGGCACCATCGTCATCACCGACAATCGGATCACCTGCGTGGCATCCACCTGCGCTATCCCGGCCGGCGCCAAGGTGATCGACCTGGCCGGGAAGACGGTGATGCCCGGCCTCGTGGATATCCACGCCCACCCGTGGCCGGCCTGGGGGGTGCACCAGCCCCAGGTCTGGAAGTACCTCGCCAACCTCGCGTGGGGAGTGACTACCACCCGCGATCCCCAGACGTCCACCACCGACGTGCTCACCTACGCGGACCGGGTCGAGGCGGGCGGGCTGCTGGGCCCCCGGATCTACCACACCGGCCCCGGCGTGTTCGGGCCCTTCATCGAGGAACCGTTCGCCTCGCTGGACGAGGTGCGCAACGCCCTGCGCCGCTACAGCGACTTCTACCGCACCAATACGATCAAGCAGTACATGGCCGGCAACCGCAAGCAGCGGCAGTGGGTCATCATGGCGGCGAAGGAGCAGGGGCTGATGCCGACGATCGAGGGCGGCCTCGACTTCAAGATGAACCTCACCGCCGCCATGGACGGCTACCCCGGCCACGAGCACAGCCTGCCGATCATGCCGCTCTACCGCGACGCGATCGAACTCTACGCCCGCTCCGGCATCGTCTACACCCCCACCCTGCTGGTCTCCTACGGCGGGCCATTCAGCGAGAACTGGTTCTACGAACGCCATGACATCCACGACATGCCCAAGGTGCGGCGCTTCATCCCCCATGCGGAGATCGATGCCCGCGCCGAGCGGAGGCCCTGGTTCCGTGACAACCAGTATGTCTTCGCCCGGATTGCAGACGGGGCGCGCCGGATCGTGGAGGCCGGCGGCAAGGTCGGGCTGGGTGGCCACGGCCAGCTGGATGGCCTCGGCGACCACTGGGAGCTCTGGGCCCTGGCTGCCGGGGGCATGAAGCCGCACGACGTGCTCCGCGCCGGCACCATCTTCGGCGCCGAGGCGATCGGCATGGCCCGGGACCTGGGCAGCCTCGAGCCGGGCAAGCTCGCCGACCTGATCGTACTCGACGGCAATCCCCTGGCCGATATCCAGCTGACCAACTCCATCCGATACGTGATGAAGAATGGCCGGCTGTACGACGGGGACACCCTCGACGAGGTGTACCCACGGGTGCGGCCGCTGGACGCCCAGTGGTGGTGGAACCGCGACGCCGGGGATGTCGGCGCCGCCCCCTCGAGCCGGGGCGACGACTTCCCGACGGGGCCATGACGCTCCGGCTGGCGCTCTGGGCCACGGTCTGGGCCTCGGCGCTCAGCGCCCAGGCCCCGATCCGCGGGGCCCTGGGGCGCGCGGAGTTCGCCTTTCAGCAGGCCCGCTACTGGGACGACCAGCTCCGGCTCGCGGAGAATCTCGGCATCGCGACGCCCCCGACGGGCACGCCCCCGTCCGCCGTACGAGACAGTTTCCAGGTGGCCATCTCCCGCTTCCACCACGAGCTGAGCCGGGTCCGCGCCGCGAGCCTCTCCGCGGAAGACCACCGCGCGGTGGATGTCATGCGGCGTGCCCTGAACCGGCGCCCGGCGGAGGACCTCCAGACAGACCGGGAGCCCGCCTGCGACCCCGGTGCGCAGGGCACCCTCGCGCTGGTTGCGCTCACGGAAGCCACCATGGCCTGTTACGGAGCGGCCCAGGAACGGATCGTGGTGGGGGAGGACACCCTGGACCGGCTGACCATCCTCGGTCGCCTGGCCCGGATCGAGGACCCTTCCCGCCGCCGCGAGCTCTTCCTGGCCCTGGCACCCATCTGGCGCAGCGTCAATAGCGACAATGAACCCGGCAGCCCCTATCGCCGGCTGTTGCGCCTCAGGCGGGATTCGTGGCGGGTGGGCCGATCCCCGCTCGAACAGAAGGGCGCGACGTTCGGGCTCTCCGCCGCGCGGCTGGAACGATGGCTCGAGCAAGGGCTGGAGGCCTGGCGGCAGGGATTGCCGGACACGCTGCTCGAGCCCTGGGACTGGTACCACTGGACCGGGGGCGCCAGCCGGGCGCTCGGTCCGCGGATCCCCACCGTGGACGACCTCCTCCGCATCGACCAGGACTACTTCCGGCAACTGGGCGCCGACCCGGAGCGGCTGGGCATCCGCCACGACCTGGCGCCCCGGGCCGGCAAGTACGCGGTGGCCTACACGGACTTCGGGGCCCGCGCGCGCCGGGACAGCGCCGGCCGCCTGTCGCCCACCGAGCCATGGGTCTTCGCGACCTACCGGACCGGCGGACTCGACAACCTGGCCGAACTGCTGCACGAGACCGGCCATGCCATCCACCTTGTCGCGATCGACACCCGCCCCGCCTTCCTCGACTGGCCCGACGACGACACCTTCACTGAAGCGCTCGCGGAACTCCCCGCGCTCGAGCTGTATGAGCCGGCCTGGCAGCAGCGATTCCTCGGCGACAGCGTGCCGGCGGACGCCGGTCTGCGGGCCCGCTATGCCGGGGTGGTGCTCGACCTCGCCTGGGCGCTCTTCGACCTCAGGGTGCACCGCGCCCCCGAGGCCGACCCCAACGCCATCTGGACCGCGATCACGAGCAACTACCTGCGCATCGCGCCCCATCCCGAGTGGTCCTGGTGGGCCATGCGTGGACAACTGGTGGATGCTCCCGGGTACATCATGAACTACGCCCTCGGCGCCTTCATCACGGCCGACCTGCGCGCCCGGGTCCGGGAGCTCCGAGGGGCCTCCGCCTGGTACGAACCGGACACCTACGGCTGGCTGTCGGATCGACTCTATCGCTTCGGGCTGGAGCGGGCCTCGCGCCGCGTGCTGGAGGACTTCCTGGGCCGCCCGCTCCGGCCCGATGCGATGCTGCACGATCTCGGCCGACTCACCCGATGATTCGCACCCCACTCTCCGCGGCCGACGCCGCGGACCGGGCACAGTACCTCTCCCTCTTCGTGCGGGTGCTGATCTTCGGCATGCCAGTGGTCATGGTGGGAGAATCGCTGGCGTGGGCCCGGGGCTGGTTCAATGGCTGGGTGCTCCTGCTGCTCTTCCTCCTCAACATCCCCCTGCTCTTCCTGGCAACCGGATTCCTGTACGGGATGATGGAACGCGCCGCGGAAGGCTTCGCGCAAACCGTGCTCGGGAGCGGGAACCTCAAGCCCGATCCGGCCCATTCGGGCTGCGAGTCGCTGGTGGCCCGCGGACTGTACCGCGAAGGGGCGTACGCCTTTGCGGCGCACCTCGCCAGCCACCCGGAGGACAACCTGGCGCGGGTCAAGCTGGCGGAGATTCACCGGGCCCATCTCGGGGAGCCCGAGGCCGCCGAGCGGCTGCTCCTCGAGGTCAGGCGGCACCAGCCTTCCCCGCGCGAGGAAGTGCTGGTGGCCAACCTGCTGATCGAGTTGTATCGGGGGACGGGACAGCGGGGACGCCTGATGATGGAGCTGGCGCGGTTCGCGGACCGGTACCGGGGCACGCGCCCGGGGACCGAAGCCGCCCGCACGCTCCGCGAAATGAAGGCGGAGCTGGACCGCGAATCAGGGCGAGAAGAGGGGTAGCGTCGGCGTCGGCGTCAGCGAGCCCTGGCGGGTGGCATTGCCGAACTGGCCCAGAATGTTGCGGCCCCAGCAGTAGATCCGGTTCGCGGTGGTACTGGCACAGGTGTGATTGCCCGCCGCCGCCACGTGGGTAAAGCGGAATCCGCCGCTCACCTGCACCGGCACCGTCGTCGGCTGGACGCCCTCGTTCCCCAGCTTGCCGTAGACGCTCGAGCCCCAGCACCAGATATCCCCGGCCGCCGTGATGGCGCAGGAGTGGTCCCGCCCCACCGTCAGGCTGACGTACCGCCTTCCCCCATACACTGGCACCGGCAGCACCGCCGCCTCCGAGGAGGAGGGCCCGGCGCCAAGCTCGGCTGTGAAGTCGGTCCCCCAGCACCACGCCTCGCCATGCTGGACCAGGCCGCAGGTGTGGTAGTTCCCGGTGTCGAGCAGGTCGAAACGGTGCCCGCCCCCCACCGCTCTCGGCGTCAGGGATCCGACGGTATCGCCGGTGCCGAGCTGGCCCAGGAAGTTGGCGCCCCAGCACCACGCCTCCCCCTCCGCGGTGCGGGCGCAGGTGTGGAGCCCGCCCGCGGCGATCCGGCTGAAGCGGTGGGGAGTGCGCACCGCGGTCGGCGCGGGACGGGGGAGCGTGTCGCCCAGGCCGAGCTGCCCCCACTCCCCCTGCCCCCAGCACCAGGCGGCGCCTGACAGATCGAGGGCGCAGGTGTGGGAATCGCCGGCGCTGATGCTCTTGAACCGGTGGCCCCCGCTCACCGGGAGGGGATTTGGCTCCCGCCCGGAATAGTGGCCGATGCCGAGCACGCCGATGAAGTTGGTGCCCCAGCACCAGGCGTGGTCGTCGCGGTCGAGACCGCAGGCGTGGAAGTCACCGGCGGAGAGGGCCGTGAGGGTAAGGGGGACGCTCAGCGGTTGGGGGGTGAGGCGGCTGGTGGTATCCCCGTTGCCGAGCTGGCCGGTGAGCCCCGCGCCCCAGCACCAGCCCTGCTGCAGGGTATCCACGGCGCAGGTGTAGTCGCCCGCCGCCGCAAGCAGGACCGGGGTGGCGCTGGCCCCGGACGGGCCGGTGCCGTCGCCACAGCCGCTCCCGCCGGCGGTCAGCGCGGCGAGCAGCAGGATCCTGCCGGCACGCGGCACCCTCAGGCTCGGCGCAAGGTGAACACCCCGATCTCCGGCGGGCAGCGGAAGCGTGCCCGGATCCCGCTCGTCCCCAGCCCCCGGTTCACGTACAGCGGTGCGAAGCTGTCGCGGTACCAGCCGGCGATGAATCGGCCGCTGGCCGGCGGAGTGATGGCGGGCAGGAGTGGTGGTCGAATCTGGCCTCCGTGCGTGTGCCCGGCAAGAGCGAGAAAGGGCCGCGGCAGGGGGCGGTTATTGAGCACGTCGGCGTAGCCGGGGGCGTGAAACGCCCAGAGAACGGGGTCGCCCTCGGGGACGTTCCGGATTGCGCGCTCCGGGTCCGGCAGCCCCGCCCGGGGATCGTCGAGGCCGACGATCGTCAGCCGACCGCTCCCGCGTTCCACCCTGAGGCTTTCGTTGAGCAGTAGCAAGGCCCCGCCACGGGAGGCGGCCTGGGCCAGCGCCATCGGCGTGACGCCGCTCTGGTGTTCCCAGTTGCCGAATGTCACCACGGTGGCGAGCCGGCCGCGACAGCCCTCCAGCCAGCGGCTGGCCTCCGGCAGCTGGTCTGGATGTTCCACCACATCCCCGGTGATCACGACGAGGTCGGGCGCGAGCTCCGCCATCAGCTCCATCGAGCGCCGGGCGGGGGCATGAAGGCCATCGTACAGGTGCAGGTCGGTCAGGTGGGCGATGGTCAGCCCGTCCAGGTCCGGCGACAGCCCGGGCACCGCCACATCGAAACGATCGAGCCGGATGCGCGCCGGAGCCCAGGCGAAGGCATCCACGCAGGTCCCTGCCGTGCCGGCGACGACACCACCGGCCGCCAGCAGGAACCCGCGCCGGGAGAGAGGACGAACGGTCATGCGCGGTGTAGCTTCCTCACTCGATGAACCTCTTCGTCCGCCTGTTCCTGGTCCTGCTCCGCGCGCGGCGCTATCGGCCTGGGGAGTTCCCCCCCTTTGCGGAGGCGCGGCTCGGCTGGCGCGTCCTGCCGAACGATCTCGACCTCAACCTGCACATGAACAACGCCCGCTACCTGAGCCTCATGGACCTCGGGCGGGTGGACCTGCTCAGCCGGTACGGCCTGCTGCGCCTCGCCTTCCGGGCCCACTGGCTTCCGGTCCTTGGCGCCGTCACGATCCGCTTCTTCCGCCCGCTCCGGCCCTGGCAGCGGTACGACCTGGTCACCCGCGTGGCCGGCTGGGATGAGAAGTGGTTCTACCTGGAGCAGCGATTCGAGTCGGAGGGAAAGCTCGTCGCCCGGGCGATGGTAAAGGCCCTGGTGCGCGGCCCGGATGGAAGCGTCCCGACCGGGACCCTCCTGGCGCAGCTGGGCATTGCCGAAGCCTCCCCGCCACTCCCTCCCGAGATCGCGCACCTGCCGGCCTAGGCGGGCCCCGCCGCCGACCTCAGGCCCCCGGCTGCGGGCGGAGGTCCGGATAGACCGTGGCCACTGGGAGGTCCGACCCGGTCAGCTCCCGAGCACTCCAGGCCAGTATGCGCTGCCGCACCTCCTCCGGCACGTCGAGGTGCCGGTCGGCGGAGCCCCGGACGAACAACTCGGCATTGGTCTGGAGAATGTGCGGGGGGTGCATCTCGAAGTTGTCCTGGTGCTGCTGCATGTACTTGAAGCTGCACTTCTCCACCACCCGGGCCAGTTCGGCCTCGGAGAGCGGGGCGACGCCGAGGAAGTCCGCGACCTGCCGGGCCACGCCGCCGAGGTCCTGCTTCATGTGCTCGAAATAGACGAAGAGCACGTTGCCGTCCCGCCGGGACCGGGCCCACCACCCCTTCACATGGTCGGGCCAGGTGCCCCACCACATCAGCTCGGGCGACCGGTACCACTCCTCGAACGCGGCCATCCCCGGCGCCATGGCGCCCACGTTGGTCACCACGAAGTCGATGCAGCTCGCGAAGCAGGATACCGGGTGCCGCGCCACATAGATGTACCGCGCATCCGGGCGGCTGGGGCAGAGCTGCGCCGGCAGGTGGGTCTTGAGGATCCGGCTGGGCCGCTCGCGCCCAAGCAGCGGGGCCTCGTCCAGCGGCACGCTTTTCCGGCCCTCGAGCCATGGCGCCACCGCGTACATCGCGGTGCCGGAAGCCACGAGCGTACCCTCCCCCCGGTGCAGCACCTCGTAGACCACGTGCTGCATCCACGTGGTGCCGCATTTCATCTGCGTCACCACGAACACGTCCTCCGGCCGCGGCTGGTAGCCCTCGGCCCGGGCAAAGCTCTCCGGGCTGCAGCTTCCGTGTGGCGCGGCGACGCCCTTGTAGAGGAAGGCCACCCGGCGGAAGTCCAGCTTGGCGAGGCGGGCGTTGAGCCAGAGGAGTGGGGACAGCAGGCGGGCATGGCGCCGGAGGCGGGACTTGAAGGCCGCCCGTTCCGCCGGCGGCAGGCCGTAGTAGCGGAGCCCGACGGTCTGCTCATCCTCCCACTTGAGCACCATCCCGAGATAGATCCCGAACCCCACGTATAGCGCGAACAGCACAGCGAGCAGCGTGATGATCCACCAGACAAGCGACATCGTGCGGGATCTCCGGGAGGATGGGGGCGGTGGCGATCAGCGGGCGGGCGCGGGTTCCACGCGCACCACGTCCACGATCTCGCCCACCATGCAGGTGCTCATGAGATCGGCGCGCTTCTTGAGGATCAGGGTCGCGGCGCGACCGTCCACCAGCACCTCTGCGGGCGCCTGGTCGGGCCGCAGTTCGTACCCCTTCCCGTCCTCTCCGGCAAACCGCCAGCAGTTCATCCCCACCTGCGACTTGCTCACCGTCCCGGACACCCGGAACTCATCCGCCGCCAGAGCCTGCACCGTGCCCCCCTTGGGCGCGCAGGCCAGCAGCAGCGTCACGCAGACCGCCACCCCACCCAGCGCCAGCAAACGTCTGATCATCCTGCCCTCCCACCGCAGGTCGTGGTCGCCATCCGGACCGGCGGAGTCTATCCGATCCGGGTCAGAACCGCCAACGCCGCCGGCAGCAGCCAGACCGCCGGGCCGAGCCCGGACCAGGGTTCCCGGCTTGCCGGATGGGAGGCTCCGCGCCCGGTGGCCCCAAGGGGACAGACCACCAGCATGACCGCGGCCAGCAGGGGCAGGACCAGGGTAGTGCCGGTCACGGCTCGGCCGCCGCCGGGGGCGCAGCGATCATGGGATGGTCCCTGCGGGAAGGGTGGCAACGGCTGCCCCGGCGCGGCGCTCGGCAAGCCGCCATTCGCGAGGATCGGAGGACAGGGGGCCGCCAAAGCGCTCGCGCAGGGTGTTGTGCAACTCCCGCCGTTGCCACTCCGGCAGCGACGGCAGGGCCGCCACCAGGGCCGGGACCGCATCGGCGCCCAGCTTGCCATGATAGTACACGTCGAAGGACCGGACCGAACTGGCTCGCCGGAGGTTTGTCTCTACGATGACCCGCTCGGGATTCACGGCGTTGAGGGTGAAGAGCCAGGCCCCCCACGCAAGCAGCGTCCCGCGCGCGAACGGCGCCGGGTGTCCCCGGAGCACCGTGGCCACGAACCAGAGCGCCGTCACCGCCAGCCCGCCCATGAACGCGGAGGCGAAGAACCGGTCCTCAGTGAGCCCGTACTCCGCCTGGTACAGCGCCATCCGGTGCGCGGCCGAGGCCATGATCGCCAGCACCAGGACCACCTGGATCCCCGCCAGGCTCCGGAACACCTGGGCGGCCCGCCGCGACTCCGCATCGAGACGCGCGGAAAGAAGCAACAGGAGGGGCAGCACCAGCGTCGCCACCATCACCAGCTGGAAGAATCCCTCGCGCGCGTACTCCGCCAGGGTGACTCCGGCCGTCCGCTCCACCCAGGCGGCGCCGCCGAACAGGTACGGGAGCTGGAAGGCGATGAACGCGGCGAACAGCAGGTCCACCAGCCCCAGCGTCACCGCAACCTCGACCGGACCCAGCCCGCCCGCGCGCGCCGGGCCGGGCGCCAGGATCCAGCGTCCGGCCTGGGGCAGCGCCCCATGCAGGATCGCAGCCCCCACCCAGGCCGTTGCCAGGGTAATCACCACATGCTCGGCCACGCGCTCGGGATTGAGGCGGAGGGTATCGGTCAGAAAGTCCCCGAAGACCGGGTCGGCGGAGCCAAGCAGCAGCCCGAAGACCAGCAGCACCGGCGCGGCCAGTAGGACTCCGCGAACGTAGGGGGCGACGCGGCTGATCCGGCTCACCTCCCCCGGGCGTCGCTGCTCGTCGAGGATGGTGGCGAACCCCCCCGCCGCAAGCCGCCCGCCCAGGGCAATGAATGCCCGCACCAACCGCACCACGGTGAGATCCAGCAGCGCCCGCGCCGCCGCCGGCTCGGCCGCGAGCGGCAGGAGCGCGACCACCACGACCAGCCCCATCGTGTTCAGCAACAGCAGCGTCTCGTTGGCGCGCCACGCCCAGACCAGCGCGAGCGCCACCGCAGCCAGCAGCAAGTTCCGCTCGAGCCGAGGCAGGGGCAGCTGCTCGGCCCGGCGATAGCGGACCCAGCAGGCCGCGACCGCGCCGACCCAGAGCGCGACGTTGAGCCCTGGCTCATTCCCCCGGAACAGCACATTACCCAGCAGGCCGAGGAGGATCACCGGCGCGAAGAGGGAGGGGTGCTCCCGGGTGTCGGTGGTCATGCGCCCTCCTGGGCTTGCAGCCGGCCGAAGCGCCGGTTCCGCTGGCGGTACTCCCCCATCGCGGCGGCGAGGTCCGCCGTCCCGAAGTCGGGCCAGCAGCGCTCGGTGAAGCAGAGTTCCGCGTAGGCGCACTCCCAGAGGAGGAAGTCGCTCAGGCGCCGCTCCCCCCCGGTCCGCACCAGGAGGTCCACGTCCGGCACCGGGCGGCGGTCATGGCCGGCCTGCCCCAGGAAGGCGGCGAACCGCTCCCGGGTCAGCGAGGGCTGGGCGCCGGCCCGCCGGGCCGCGTGCACGATCTGGTCCCGGGCAGAGTAGTCGAGGGCGATGCGGAGCCGGAGGCTGCGGCCGCCCCGGGTCGCCCGCTCCGCCACCGCGATCGCCGAGCGGACCGGCAGGGGCAAGCGGTCGCGACGGCCAATCACCGTCAGCTCCACCCCCGCCTCCGCGCCCTCGGTGGCGGTCCCCCGGAGGTATTCGGCGAAGAGCCGCATGAGCTCCTCGACTTCCGCGGCCGGCCGCTGCCAGTTGTCCGAGGAGAAGGCGTACAGGGTGAGGACGCCGATGCCGTGGGCGGGGGCGGCCCGGACGATCTCCCGCACCCGGGCGGCCCCGGCGCGGTGCCCCTCCGTCCGGGGCGCGCCGCGGCGCTCGGCCCAGCGGCCGTTGCCGTCCATGATGATGCCCAGGTGCAGCGAAGTACTTTGTTCCATAAAGTCAGGCTCCGAAAAAGCGGGCGACCCTGCGGGTCGCCCGGGTGAGGCGGGGCTGGCCCCTAGCCGCGGGCCATCCGGATCAGTGCTTCCATGTGGTCGAGGTACCGCTCCAGGGCGCGGCGGCCGGCGGCGGTGAGCCGGTAGTCGGTGCGCGGCACCCGGCCGTCGAAGCCCTTGCGGCAGGCGATGTAGCCGGCGTCCTCGAGCTGCCGGGGGTGGCGGCTGGGGTTGCGGCGGCTGGTTTTGGGGGCGGCCTGGAGTTGGCTGAAGGTCGGCGCGTCGTTCGCCCCCGGCGGGCTACCGTGGGCCGCCCGCAGCCGCTTGTGAATGAGTTTGTCCAGCGCGGGCGCGGCGCGGCCGCCCGCCTCGCCTTTGAGGGGCGCCGGCCCGCCCGGGCCGGCACGCCGTGCCGCGTTCGACTTAGCCACCGTGCCTCCGCGCAATCCAGATGCCGAACCCGATGTGCAGCCCGCCGAATCCCGTGGCCAGCAGGGCGTTGCCCGCCGCTGCGGGGAGCAGCAGCGCGGCGGCGCCAAGGGCGAGGAAGCAGCCCCCCATGACGGGGACGACCCGCACCGAGAGCGCGCCGCCGGTGGTGACCGCCGCGCCGTAGCAGAGCAGCCAGGTGGCCGGGAGCAGCGTGGTGTTCCCGGCCCGGTAGAGCGCCAGGGTGAGGAGCGCCCCGGCCAGGATCGGGGGCGTATAGGCGAGGACGAAGCGGCGCCCGGGGCGGCTGGTGAGCGGGGTATCCCCGGCGCTGGCCTTGCGCACCATGGCGATCACCCCGATGGCGAAGGCCAGCCACCCCTCCCCGACCCAGACCAGCAGCCAGCGCTCCACCGACGGCTGCTGGGCCGCGAGCCAGGCGGCGACCAGGGCCGTGACCCCCATCCCCACCCCGCCCCACCCCGGCACCCCGGTGAAGGCCCCCGCCCGTTCCATGGTGTCCCGGATGAATGCGAGGTTCTCCCGGGCGCGGTCTTCCAGCGGGGTCTCATCGGCCGGGGACCGGGGGGCAAGGGGACGGGGGCGAGCCATGGCCACAGAATAGGGGCGGGCCCGCCTTTCGTCAAGTACTTTGTTTAGCAAAGTTACAGGGCCGGAAAGCGGGCCGCCCCCTCAGGGGGACGGCCCGGCCCCCGCCCTACTGGACGGTCACGAGGCGGATGCCATTGCCCGTCACCGTCAGGAACCCGGGGATCGCGGCCGTGAACGTACTCGTCCCCGCCGCCACCGGCCGCATCGCCACCCCGCCCTGTGCCGGCCCGTTGGTGGGCGTGTAGTAGATGTTCCCCGTGGCGGCGATCACCGCCGTCTTCGGCGTGCCGGCACCCACACTGTCCACCAGGGTCGCGGCCGCGGGCGTGGTGCTGGTGAAGGTGACCACCGGCGCCGCCGGCGCCCCCGCCCGCACCGTCTGGACCCGGACCAGGGCGGTGTTCTGGACGTTCGGCAGGCCGATCTGCGCATAGAAGTTCACGTCGGGGCCGCCCGCGGTGTAGGCGCCGCTGCCCAATCCCTGGATCTCCACCGCCGGCCGGTCCACCGACACCCCGACGGTGCCGTTGGTGAAGCCGGAGGCCACCGCGGTGATTGTGACCGTGGTCGTGCTGCTGATCCCCTCCAGCCCTGCCGCGGTGAAGCTGAAGCCGGTCTGGCCGTTGGCCAGGACAATCTGGATCGATCCGCTCCCCGGCGTCGTGGCATTCGGCGCCAGCAGGAGGATGGTGCTGTCGGAGGAGGTCAGCGTCACCGTCACCCCGCCATGCTGGCTGGCGCCGAGGTTGCCGAATCCGCCCTCCTGCAGGCCGCTCCCGATCGTCGGGTAGTTGGTGCTCAGGCTGATGCTCGGCTGGATGACGTTCACCGTCCGGGCACCGCTGTTGATGGCCGGAGTGAAGCCGGGCATGCTGACCGAGATGATCGTCGAACCGACGAGGAGCGGCCGGAACGCCACCCCGCCGCCCGCCGTTCCGCTCGGGTAGGTGTAGTAGACGTTCACCGGGACCCGCGCGGTGCCGCTGGCGGCCCCGCCGCTCGCGGCCGAGAGGCTGTCCAGCACGGTGCCCACCGCGGCGGTCCCGCTGGTGAAGGTGGCCGTCAGGGTGCCGCTGGCACCGCCCCGGCGATTCTGGACCCGGGCGAGGTTGAAGTTGCCCCCGCCAAGCACGCCGATCTGGGCGTAGAAGTTCGCGTCGTTGTCGAAGGGCGTCATCTGCCCCGGGAGGCCCTGGATCTCGACCCCGGGCGTCACGGTGCGGACCAGGACGCTCTCCGGCGCGAAGCGGGGCTCGGATATCACCACCCAGGTGCTGTCCAACACCCCCTCGAGCGCCTGATAGTAGACGGTGACGCCCGTCTGGCCGTTGGCCAGGTTCCGGGTGAAGGACGGGACGCCCGGGCCGGCCGGGAGGGTGTCCACCAGGACCACGGCGGGGTTGCGGGTGGTAACCGTCACCGCCGCGCCACCATGTTGGCTGGCAGACAGGGAGCCGAACCCGGACTCCTGCAGCCCGCTCCCGATGAGGGGATAGTTCACCCCGATACTCGTGGTCGGCTGGGTGACCGCGATGCCGCGGCTGGAGGTGCCCATCGTGGCGTACCCCACCGCGCTCACCCGGACGGTGTCGTTGCCGGCGACCAGCGGCCGGAAGTGCACGCCGCCGGTGGCCGGACCGCTCGGCGGGGTGTAATAGAGGCTGCCGGTGGTGTCGATGGTCACCGTGACGGTATCCGCGCCGCCGGTGCCCAGGGTGACGCTGTCGGCCAGGATGCCGGCTCCGCCGGGCAGGCTCGCGAACGTGACCGGGAGCGGCGCCGGCGCGCCGCCCCGGAGGTTCTGCACCCGGGCCAGGGCAGTGAACTGGCCGTTCGCCACCCCGACCTGCGCGTAGAGGTTGTTGACGCCGGTGAGCGTGGTGGTGGTGGTCGGAAGTCCCTGCAGCTCCACCGCCGGCTGCACCGCCGTGACCAGCACCGAGTCGGACGCGAAGCGGGGCTCGCTCACCCGGATGTAGCCCGACAGGAACTGGGAGAATTCCTTCACCTGCACGTAGTAGGTCACACCGGTCTGGCCGTTCGGCAGTGGCTTCACGATGGAATCGTACCCGGGGCCGTTCGGCAGGGTGTCGATGACGAACACCGTCGGATCGAGCGAGCGAATGGTCACCGAGGCGCCACCGTGCTGGCTGGCCCCGAGGCTGACGAAGCCGGCTTCCTGCAAGCCGACCCCGATCTGGGGGAAGTTGATCGAGATCGAGGTGACCGGCTGGGTGACGGTGATGCCCCTGGTGGCGTTGGCCAGCGTGAGGAAGCTCGGCGCCGTGGCCGACACCGAATCGGTGCCCTGCCCCGCCGGCTTGAAGCTGATGCCACCGGTCGCCGGGCCGGACGGGGGCGTGTAGTACACCCCCGACCCGATCACGGCCTGGGCGGTCTGCGCCCCTGCCGGGGTGGCGCTGTCGATCACGACGCCGACGGCCGTGCCGCCCTGGATCGAGAACGTCACCGGGATGGGCGCGACTCCGGGCCGGTGATTCTGCACCCGGGCCAACCCGGTGAGCTGGCCATTCGGCACCCCGACCTGTGCGTAGATGTTGCTCACCGTGGACAGCGTCGTGGTCGTGGTCGGAAGGCCCTGCAGCTCGATGCCGGAGGCGACCACGGTCACGGTGTCGGGCACCGGGGCGAACCCGGGGGCCGAGGCCGTCACCACCGCGGGGCCACCCACTCCCTCCAGGCCGTGCACGTAATAGGTGAAGCTGGTGCTCAGCGGCGGGACGGGGACCGTCAGGCTCCCAACTCCCGGGGTGCCCAGCGCGGTCGAGAGCCGGAGGAGCGACGAATCCGAACTGGTCAGCGTGACGGTCAGGCCGCCATGGTTGCTCGCCGCGAGGAAGACATTGCCGCTCTCCACCAGCCCGTTCCCGACCTCCGGATAGTTGGTGCTGGCCGTGATGGCCGGGGCCGGACTCACGGTCACCAGCAGGCTGTCCGCCTGCAGGTTGGGCGCCGTCGCCACCAGGTATGTCGAGCAGGTCAGGCCGGCCGACCCGCCATAGCTCACCGTCGAGGTGGTGCTCACCTGGCCGGTGATGATCGTGACCGGCGAGGTCGCGGCGACACAGGCGGGATCCCGCGGCGTGAGGGTCACCGCGATGCCGGGGGCCGGCGCGGCGGTGGCGGCGCCATTGCTCTCGAAGTTGACGGTGATCGGGCTGCCGAAGCTCGCGTTGATGTTCAGCCCCGTCTGCACCACGTTCAGCGAGGCGGCGGTGGTGGCGGAGGTCACGCCGTCCACGTAGCTCGGATTGCTCACCGTGATCGTCGCGGTGCCGGGCAGCACGCCTGAGAGGGTGGCATTGGCCGACTGGCTCCCGGCCGGGATGTTCACCGTCGGCGTCAGCACCCCAACCAGCGAGGTGTTGCTGCTGCTCACGGCGAAGGTCACGCCGCCTGCCGGCGCGGGGGCCGGCAGCACGATCGGCAGCGACTGGGTCTGGCCGTACGGCACCGCCAGGGTCGGCGGCACCGAGACATTGCGGTTCTGCACGTCCACGGTGAGCGACCCGGCGGTATAGCCGGACGCCGTGCCATCCAGCGTGCCGCTGCCGACCGACACCCCCGTGACCACCACGCTATCCTGGGTGCCGCCCTGCGGGATCAGAACGCTGGCCGGCGCGACGGTGAAGAGGCCGGGGGCGCTGCTGGCGAGCGCCACCACGGTGCCGCCGACCGGCGCCGGCGTGTTGAGGGTCACCCGCACCTTGGAGGTGAGGCCCACGCCCACCCCGGGAATGCCCATGAAGCTGAGCTGGATCGTGGGCTGGCCGAAGAACGTGGTCGCGCTGAAGCTGGTCTGCGCGCCCGCGGCGGTGACCGTCGCCGTCGGCGTGGCCTGGCTGCCGCCCAGCGTCCAGCTGCCCTGGACCCGGCCCTGGGCGTCGCTGGTGTCGGTCGGGGGCGCGATCGTGCCATCGGTGGCGGTCCAGACCGCTGGAATGCCCGGTACCACGTTGGCGAAGGTGTCCCGCACCTCGGCGACCAGTGGCTGCGCCAGCGTGCGGCCGGCGGAGTCGGCCTGCGAGTCCCCCGAGATCCGCACCAGGGTGGCCACCGCCGTCGGGATCCCGGTCGCGTTGAAGGTGACGGCGGGTAGCCCGGTCACGGTGGCGGTCACGGAATTGGCGCCGATGATCTGCCCCAGCCGCCAGCTGCCGACGGTCGCGAGGCCCGAGCCGTTGGTCACGGCGGTGGCGCCGGTGACCGAGCCATTGCCGCTCGCCACGGCAAAGGTGACCGTGACCCCCGCGAGCGGCGCGTTCGCCGAATCCCGTACCAGCACCGCGGGGGCCGCCCCGACCAGCTGGTTCACGATGGCCGACTGACTGGTGGCCGACGCGGCGGTCACCGACGCCGGACCGCCGGGCCCGCCGCCCACCACATCCAGGGTGAACAGGAGCGGGGAACCGGTGAGCCCGGCGGCCGTCACCGAGACATTCGCCGGTCCGGCGGTGCTGCCCGCGGTGACCACCGCCTGGGCGAATCCGTTGGCGTCGGTGACCCCGCTCGCCGGGGCGATCGTGGTACCGGCCGGGGGAGCGACCAGCGCGAAATTGACCGTGAACCCGGCGCTGTAGGGGTTGTTCAGCGCGTCGCGGACCTGGACCACGAGCGGCTGGGAGGCCTGGCCGGTGCCCACCTGCTGGCTGTCACCCGACACCTCCACCAGCGTGGCGGCGGCCGGGGCGATCACGATCGGCGCCGTGCGGGTGAGGTCATTGGGGGTGAGCGCGGTGAGGATGACCCCGCCCGTGGCGCCGGGCAGGGCGCGCACCCAGGCGCTGTCGAGCCCCCGCGGGATGGTCCGGACCACCAGCGTATCCGACGAGGTGATCCCCACCGGGACCCCCGGCACCACCGCCCCACCCTGCCACACCACCGCGAACGCCAGCACGCTGTCCCCCGCCGGCACGCTCCCGCTGGTCAGGAACAGCTGCACGCTGTCCGCGGCGCTCCCCGGCCCGACGTAAGTCGGGTCGAGCGGCGGAGTCGGCGTCGTCTGGCCCGAGGCGGCGGTGACCACCGCACGCACCGAGTAGTACACCACGCCGCCCCCCCGCGCCTCCGCATACAGGTAGAACTGTTCCGGCGAGGTGGTGAGCGAGACCTGGATGGGGACGATGAGCGAGTCGTTGCGGGCGGCGAAGCGGGCGGCCGGGATCAGCTGCGAGAAGGCGACGCTGGAATCGCTGGTGCGGCGCAGTTCGACGAGGACCGTATCTACCGGGATGGGAATCGCGCCCCCGGCCCGCAGCAGCCCGGTGACGTCCATGCTCCCCTGCACCACCGGCCCCGGCCCGACCGCGGAATCGGTGGAGCAGGTCGTGAGCAGCAGCGCGCCCAGGAATGCGCGGACGGCGCGGACCAGCGCGGCACGGCGGACCGGGAGCAGGGGCACGGGGCTCTTTGGAGTAGAGGGAGACAACTCCAACCTAGAGACGCACTTGTGGGGTGTCAAACGGGCGGCCGGTGTGGGCTGGAAGCCACAGCCGTGCGCGCGCGCCACGGTCGCCCGGCCGGTTCTCCAGCGTCAGGCTTCCCCCATGACCCTCCGCGATCTGCCGGGAGAGCGCCAGACCGATGCCCGACCCGCCGGGCTTCGTAGTAAAGAACGGCACGAACAGGTTGGTTGTCTCACCGATGCCGGGGCCGTCGTCGTCCACCTCGAGCGCCAGCCCCTGGCCGGCGAGCCGCCACCGGATCCGGACGCCGCCGCCGGAGTCGAGGGCGGCATCCACGGCATTCTGCACCAGGTTGATCAGGAGCTGGTCGAGCTGATCGCCGTCGGCGGAGAGGGTCACCTCGGGCCCCGGCTCCACCTCCACCGGCAGCCGCCGTTCGAGCCCCGTGACGCGCCGCACCCATTCCGCCACCACCACCGGGCGGGGGACCGGCCGCGGCAGCCGCGCCAGCCGGGCGTAGGCGGCCAGGAACCGCCCCAGCGCGTCGGCGCGCTGCCCGATGATGTCGAGGCCCTGGCGCAGGTCCGCCTCGCTGTCCGGCGTCCGCGGCCCCCGGTCGAGGAGCGCCCTGAGGCTGCCGGCCAGGGAGCGGATCGGCGCCAGCGAATTGTTGATCTCGTGTGACAGCACCCGGATGAGGCGCTGCCACGCCTGGCGCTCCTCGACCTGCAGGGTGCGGCTCACGTCGGTGAGCAGCACCAGCTGGTGGGGGCGCCCATCCTGGCGGAAGCGGCTGCGCCGGAGCTCCCACCGCCCTGCCCCCGCCCCGGGGCGGTCCATGACCCGGGGGGACTCCCCCGCCAGGCACTCGGTCAGGCCCAGCGCCTCCGCCGAACGGCCCAGGAGCCGCTCCGGAGGCTGTCCCAGCAGCCGCTCGCCCCCGCGGTTGACCAGTCGCAGCACCGCCTCATCGTCGAAGGCGAACACCGCGGCGTCGATCTCGTTGAGCACTGCCCGCACCAGCGCCGTCGCCTCCAGCATGCCGAGCCGCTGGACCCGCAGCATCTCGGCCAGCTGGTTCGCTTCGAGGTACACGAGTCCGAGGGAATCATCCCGGGCGTCGGCGCCGCGGGCCCGGAGGGAGTAGTCCCCTTCGCGGAGCGCGCCGAGCACGTTGGAGAGGGTCTGCAGCGGGCGCGCCACCCGCTCGTGCAGGGAGAGGAGCCCCGCGCCGAGCCCGGCGGCGATGAACAGGGTGGCGGTCCATTGCAGCCGGGGGGTGAAGTCCCCGCGCCAGAGCAGCACCAGCGCGATGACGACCGCCGGGAGCGCCGCCATCACCGCGACCAGCAGCACCCGCCGGGGATGGTTCCGCATCGCCGCGGGCTAGAGTCCGTACCGCTCGAGGCGCCGGTACATGGCGGAGCGGCTCAGCCCCAGGGCCCGCGCCGCCTCGGTGACGTTTCCCCCCGCGCGCGCCAGGGCCTTCTGGATCAGGACCTTCTCCACCTCTTCGAGGGTGAGCTGGTCCAGCCGGCCGGCGGCGTCGGAGGGAGGTGCCAGCGCGAGGTCGCTGGCGCGGATCTCGGTGCCATCCACCAGGAGCACCGCGCGTTCGATGGTGTGATCCAGTTCCCGCACGTTGCCGGGCCAGGGCGCCTTGAGCAGCAGCTCCATCGCCTCGGGACGGAAGCCGGTGAGCGGCTTCCGGTAGCGGGTGCCGTGCCGGTGCAGGAACTGCGCGGCCAGGCGCGGGATGTCCTCCCGCCGGTCGCGCAGCGGCGGGATCAGGATCTCCACGGTGTTCAGGCGGTACAGGAGGTCCTCACGGAACCGGCCGGTCTGCACCTCGGCGCGCGGATCGACGTTGGTGGCGGAGAGCACCCGCACGTCCACCTTCCGCGTCTTGGACGAGCCCACCCGCTCGAGCTCCCCGGTGTTGAGCACCCGGAGCAGGCGGGCCTGCTGCGACGGCGTGATGTTCGCGATTTCGTCGAGGAAAAGCGTCCCCCGGTCCGCCAGCTCGAACCGCCCGATCCGGTCGGTCTTCGCATCGGTGAACGCGCCCTTCAGGTGCCCGAACAGCTCGCTCTCGAACACCCCTTCGGACAACCCGCCGACGTTGACCGTGATCATCGGGCGGACGGAACGGGCGCTCGCGGCGTGGAGCCAGCGGGCGGCCACTTCCTTTCCCACGCCGTGCTCCCCGAGGATGAGCGCGTTCGCGTCCGAGGGCCCGACCCGTTCCATCAGTCGCGCCACCTGCCGCATCGCAGGCGATTCCGCAACCAGATCCGGCAATCCCTCCCGCCGGAGGCTCTGGTTCTCACTCTCCAAGCGCTGGCTCTGCCGCAGGGCCCGGCCCAGCTCCACCTGGACCCGGAGCAGCGCCACCAGCCGGGTGTTGTCCCAGGGCTTTTCCAGGTAGTCCCGTGCGCCCCGGCGCATCGCCTCCACCGCACCCTCAACGCTGCCATAGGCCGTCATGACGACCACCGGCAGGGACGCGTCGAGCAGCTGGATCCGGGTGAGCAGGTCGAACCCCTCCATCCCCGACGTGGTGTCCCGGGTGTAGTTGAGGTCCATGAGCAGGACGTCGTAATCGCTCCGCTCCAGGGCGGCGAGGACGCCGCCCGGGCTCCCCGTGGTCTCCACCGCGAAGCCCTCCCCCTTGAGCAGCAGGCGGAGCGCCTGCAGCACATCGGGCTGGTCGTCGGCGATGAGGATGACGGGGACCCCGGCGGGGATGGGCATGGTCTCAGTTCGGCTCCAGCAGCCAGCGCACCAGGTTGAGGGCCAGCGTCGCGTTCCCTTCGGCGCCCTGGGCGTTCATGCCGACCGGCGCCCGGTTGGGGCCGGCGAGCTGGGCCGTGAACATCGCGGCTTCGCCGAACACGGCGATTCGCCCGCGCCCGTAGCGTCGCACCGCACCCTGGGCCAGTCCACCCGCCGGCGCCCGCCGGGTCTGCGCGCTGAACTGCCAGGCGGTATCCGGGAAGAGACTGACAGTCCCCTCGGGGAGTATCAGCAGGGGAGCCGCCTCGGGCGGGGCCCGCAGCGCCTGCCCGGTGAAGCTCCGGACCTGCTCCACCCGGTCCTCGCCCGACCGCCCGCGGGTGACGGGATGGTCCGCGAGGGTCCCCGCCCCCCGGGTGAACGGAGCCAGGTCCGCGCCGGAGGTGTCGAGGGCGAACCCGCCGAGCAGCTCGAATCCGAAGGCGCGGCCGAGGCTCGCCGCGGCCTCGCCGAAAGGCATGTGGTCGGCAATGATCAGGAGGGCCCCGCCCCGCTCCACCCATGACCGTACCGCGTGCACCTCAGCCTCGGTGAACGCCGGCAGGATTGGACGGATCCACGTGGTCGCGTTCTCCGGCGCCACGGCGTTGGCCACGACCAGGAGACCGAAGGGGGCGAGGCCGGCGGAGTCGAACGGAAGTCGTGACGGCACCACCCGGTAGCCGTCCCGTTCGAGCAGCGTGGCGAAGGGGCCGAAGCGGCCGGCGATGGTGTGGAAGTTCCGGTGTGCCTCGTCCACGGCCACGACCGGGCCTCGGCCGTGCGGGTGGGTCGTCGCCGGAATGACGGGGCGGAACGCCGTGTCCGCCACCTGCTGCGCCGCGAGCGGCACCGCGGCGAGCAACCCCGCCAGCAGCAGCGCGTCAGGCCGCGGCCGCGCCGTCCACCAGCCAGCCGTCCTTGAGGCGGATAATGCGGTGGCCGTAGCGGGCATTCTCCTCCGAATGGGTGACCTGGACAATCGTGGTGCCCTGCTGGTTGAGCCGACGGAAGAGTTCCATGATCTCCCGGCCCTGCTCCGAGTGCAAGTTGCCGGTGGGTTCGTCGGCCAGGAGGAGCGTCGGACTCGAGATCACCGCCCGGGCCACCGCCACCAGCTGCTGCTGCCCGCCGGAGAGCTGGCGGGGGTAGAGATCCTTCTTGCCCACGATCTGGAACCGGTCCAGGGTATCGGCCACCAGCGCCGAGCGCTCCCCGGCCTTCATGTCCCGGTAGCCGAGCGGGACGTCGAGATTCTCGGCCACGGTCAGGTCGTCGAGCAGGTGGTATTGCTGGAAGACGAAGCCGATCCGGCTCCGCGACAGCGCGAACCGTTCCTTCTGCTTGAGCGTGTGGACCGGCTGGCCGTCGAGCCAGTACTCCCCGCGGAACTCGGCGTCGAGCATCCCCAGGATGGCGAGGAGCGTGGACTTCCCCGCTCCCGAGGGGCCCATCACGGTCACGAACTCACCCTTCGGGATCTCCAGCCCGATCCGCCGCAGCAGCCAGATGGGGCTGGGCCGGGTATCCACCGACTTCTCGACGTTGACCAGACGGATCACGGCACAGGCCTCAGTGGGGGAGAGGGGCGCAATCTACTCGGCCCGGAGCGCAGTCATCGGGTGCACCCGCCCGGCGCGGAAGGCGGGGATGGCGCTCGCCAGCAGGGTGACGGCCGCCAGCACAAGGGCCGTACCCGTCAGCGCCACCGGGTCGAGCGGCGACACCTCATAGAGGAAACCGTGTATCAGCCGTCCGGCCACCAGCGCCAGCAGGAGGCCGATCCCGATCCCCGTCGCGGCCAGCCGCAACCCGTCGCCCAGCACCAGCCGGAGCACACCACCTGACGTCGCGCCGAGCGCCAGCCGGATGCCCAGCTCGCGGGTGCGCTGCGCGACGGCATATGTGACCACGCCGTAGAGGCCCACCACCGACAGCGCCAGCGCCAGAATGCCGAGCGTGCCCGCGAGGGTAGTGGCGATCCGGGAGAAGAGCAGCGCCCGGCCCGCCAGCAGCTCGTCCATGGTCCGGCTGTCGGCGATCGGAAGGTCAGGGTCCAGGTCGGCGAGGGTGGCGCGGACGGCGGCGAGCGCACCCCTGGGATGCCCATCGGTCCGCACCACCAGCGTGGCCGCCCCCGCATCATCCTGCGCCAGCGGCAGGTAAAGGTAGGAGCGCGGTCCCTCCGAGATCAGCCGGTACTTCGCGTCGGCGGCGACACCGATGACGCTCACGGCGGGCCCGGTGAGGTCGCCGAACCGCAGGACCTTGCCGACCGCCGATTGCCCCGGCCAGAGCCGGGTGGCCAGCACCCGGCTGACCACGGCCACAGGGAGGCTGCCGACGGTGTCCCCGGGGCCAAAGTCGCGGCCCTCGAGGAGGGGCGTCCCCAAGGTGGAGAAGTAGTTGTCCCCGGCGAAGGTCCACCCGGCCGGTTCGCCGGGCCGCTCCGGCGTCGGTGCCTCACCCCCTTCGGCGACGATCGTTCCGCCGTTGGAGGTGAACTCCATGGGCAGCCCCTGGGCGACGGTCGCGGAGGACACCCCCGGGATCACCGCGAGGCGGGACACGGCCTCGCGGTACAGCGCGCGGCTGCGGGCGGCGTCGTACCCGGTCAGCCCGGGCGCGATACTCACCAGCAGCACATTCCGCGGGTCGTAGCCGAGCGAGGCGTCCTGCATGGCGCGGAGGCTCCGGGTGACCAGGGCGGCGCCCGTCAGGAGCAGGCACGCCAGCGCCAGCTGCGCGACCACCAGCCCGTCCCGCAGCCGGGAGCGGCTGACGCCGCGCCAGCCCACGGAGTCGTGGCGCAGCGCGCCGGCGATGCCCGGCGCGGTCGCCTGCAGCGCGGGGGCCAGGCCAAAGGCCAGGGTGGTGCCCAGCGTGACGAGCGCAGTGAACCCGATGACGCGCTGGTCCAGCACGAAGGCGAAGGTGAAGGGGATGTCCGTCGGCAGGGTCAGGAGCCCGGAGAGCCCGGCGGTGAGCCACGATCCCACCAGGAGCCCGAGCGTCCCGCCACCGAGCGCGAGCAGCAGGCTCTCCCCGAGGAGCTGTCGCACCAGCCGGCCACGGCCAGCACCGAGCGCCACCCGCACGGCGATCTCGCGGCGGCGTGCCAGGGCGCGCGAGAGCAGCAGGTTCGCCACGTTGGCGCAGGCGATCAGCAGCACCAGCCCCGCCACGGCCAGGAAGAGCCGGAGGGCCAGGGTGAACTCGCCAGCGAGGTCCGGCTCCGGCCGGACCGATCGCTCCGGCAGCAGCACCGCCTCACGCCCGGCGTAGTCGGCGGCATGGTCCGCGGCGAGGCGCCTGCCGATCAGGCCCACTGCCGCCTGGGCACCGCTGAGCGTGGCGCCGTCCGCCAGCCGGGCCACGAGACGAACGCTCGCCTCCCCCTGCGCATCCAGGGCGCCGCGCTCCGGGTGCAGCACCGCGTGGGCGCCGCTCGGCACCCAGAGGGTGGGGCTGAACCCCACATAGTACGGTGTCATGAAGTCTGCTGACGCGACACCCACGACGGTGAACTCCCGGCGGTTGAGCCGCACCGTCCGGCCCAGGATCGCGGCGTCCCCGTGGAACCGCGTCCTCCAGAGCGCATGACTCAGCACCACGGCGGGCGTCGCCCCCGCGCTGTCCTCCGCGGCCGCGAAACCACGGCCCAGCGCCATCGGGGCCCGGAGCAGCGCGAAGTAGTTGGCGCTCACCATCTCCCCCCAGACCCGCACCGCCGGCGCTCCTTCGTCGGCGAGGCCCACCGCAACCGGCATGACCCCGGCCACTCCCGACAACACCTCGGTGGTCCCGGCGCGGAAGTCGTCGAGCTCGCTCCAGGCGTAGTCCTCGTGCTCGCCGCCATCCGCGGTCCGGCCGTAGATGAGCGTCAACCGGTCCGACTCGGGATAGGGCAGCGCCCGCCAGAGCAGCGTGTTGCCGATGCTGTACACCGCGCTGGTGACGCCGATGCCGAGCGCGAGGGTGATCACCGCCGCCAGCGCGACGCCGGGGATCCGGGTCCAGGCCCGAAGGGCCAGCCGAAGGTCCTGCAGCATTCCGGACATGGAGGCTCCTTGCCGGGGGGTCGGGGTCAGTCGGACCGGAGCGCGGTGACCGGATCCACCCGCGCGGCGCGACGCGCCGGGATGGAGCTCGCGAGCAGCGCCGCGACCAGCACCGTACCCGCCCCGAGGGCCAGGGCAAGCGGATCCCACGCCGGCACGTTGTACAGCAGGCTCGCCAGCGCCCGCCCCGCCGCCAGCGCCCCCGCGACCCCGAGCGCGGCGCCCAGCAGGGTGAGCCGCAGCCCGTCGCCCACCACCAGCCGCATCAGTCCGCGCGGCTCGGCCCCGAGCGCAAGGCGGATACCGAGTTCATGCGTCCGCCCGCGCACCGCGTAGGCCAGGACGCTGTAGAGGCCCAGCCCGGCGAGCAGCAGGGCGACCGCGCCGTACAGCCCGAACAGGGTGGCGCCGACGCGGAACCCCTGATAGTGAGGCTCAACGACCTCCTGCAGCGTCTGCACCTCGACGAAGGGGAGCTCCGGCACGGCGGTCTGCAGGATGGGCCGGATCGCGGCGGCCACGGTCGCGGCCTCGCCGCGGGTGCGGAGGAAGAGCGTGATGTGCCTGGTGTCCGCGCCGGGGGGCTGGAGCGGCAGGTAATAGAGGGCCTGCTCCTCCTCCCGGGGGCTGTAGCGGACCCCATTCTCCACGATACCGATGATCTCGGCGCAGCCGGTGGCGCGCGCCACCATCAGGCACTGCCCCAGCGGATCCCGGTCGCCGAAGATCCGGCGGGCCATGACCTCCCCGATCAGCGCCACCGCCGGCTCCTCCCGACGGTCCTGGTCGGTGAACCCGCGGCCGCGAAGGATCGTGAGGCCCATCGTCTGGAAGTAGTCGGCGGTGACGCGCTGGATGTATGGCCCGCCGCTCGAGAGCCGGGGCAGCGAGTCCATCCCCGCCACCCGGAGGCTGGTCGCCATGCTCCACCCGAACGGTTCCCCGTAGGTAAGCGCGGCGGACTCGACCCCCGGGTGCGCCCGCGCCGCCTCCACCATCGCGTCAAAGGCGCGCCCGGTGGCCGGACCGTCGAAGCCTGCACCGGCGGGATCCACGTTCACCATGAGGACGCGGGAGGCGTCGTACCCGATATCAATGGCCAGCATGTTGCGCAGGCTGCGGACAAAGAGCCCGGCCCCGATCACCAGCATCACGCTGAGCGCGACCTGGGCCACGACCAGCCCCGCCCGGAGCCGCGAGCGCCGGAAGCCGCTGCCGCGGCCCCCTTCCTTGAGCACCGGCGTGAGGTCGGCACGGGTGACCTGCAGCGCGGGGACGAGACTCGAGATGAGCGCGGCCACGAGTGTCGCCCCGAGCGCGATCGCGAAGACCCGGCCATCGGTGCTGAACCGTTCCGCCAGCGCCGCCGGCAGGACGTACCCCCGCAGGGCGCCTCCACCCCAGACCGCGACCAGCATGCCGAGGGCCCCGGCGAGCGCCGAGGTCATCACCCCTTCGAGGAAGAGCTGCCGCACCAGCCGCCCCTGCCCCGCGCCGAGCGCCTTGCGGATCGCCAGCTCCCGGGCCCGGGTGAGGCCCCGCGCCAGCAGCAGGTTGGCCACGTTCGCGCTGGCGATCAGCAGCACCACCACCGACATCGCCGCCAGCCACCGCGCGAGGGACGCCCGGTCGGCGAAGTCGGGCCCGGCCGCCTCCAGCACCGGCCCGAACTTCACTTCCCGGAATCCCTGGCGTTCGGTGGAGTCGGCCCGTCCGGCGAGGATGAGCGACGTCGCCTCCGCTTCCGCCTGCTCGGGGGCCACCCCCGGCGCCAGCCGCGCCAGGATCGCGACGAAGTACCAGCCGCGATCGGTGCGGTACCCGTCCCCCGGCCCCATCTGGCGTGCCACGGTCGTGAACGGCACCCACAGATCCGGGGGGTTGTACTCGCCGCCGTCGAAGCCCGCCGGGGCCACTCCGACCACCGTGAAGGACTGGTCGTCCAGCGCGAGGCTCCGCCCCACGATCGTGGAGTCGGCGCCGAACCGGGTGCGCCACAGCCGCTCGCTCAGGACTGCCGCCGGCACCCCCGCGTCAGGCCCATCGTCCGCCGGCCCCAGCAGGCGCCCGAGCAGCGGCGTGGTGCCCAGCAGGGTGAAGTAGTCCCCGGTCGCCCCCGACAGCGAGACCGCCGTCGCCTCCGCGCCCCGGCCCAGGGATGCGCCGCCAAAGTACTGCGCCGCCACCGCCGTGAGCCCCCGGGCCTGCTGCAGGTCGGTGAAGTCGGGGTAGCTCACCACCGAATTGGTGTAGTCGCCGAACTGCGGACTGGTGAAGTGGAAGTACGTGCGCACCACCCGCTCCGGCGCCACCACCCCCGCCGGCTGCCGGAACAACAGCGCGTCCAGGACGCTGGTCAGTGCGGTCACCGCCCCGATGCCGAGCGCCAGGGTGAGGGCGGCGGTGGCGGTGAAGCCCCGGGAGCGGAGCACCGCGCGGGAGGCATGCGCCAGATCCTGCCACAGGGCACGCATCAGGTACTCCTCGGGTCGTGGACGTGATGGCGCCGCGCCGTGCCGGCTGCGCCGTGATGAGCCTGCCGCAGGGTCAATCCTCCCGCAGGACCACGGCGGGGTCCACGCGGGTGGCCCGGCGGGCGGGGAGCCAGGTGGCGAAGGCGGTGACCGCCAGCAGCAGCGACGTGATGCCGGCGTAGGTCAGGATGTCGGTGCCTCGCACCCCGAACAGCATCGTGGTGAGGAGCCGCGAGAGCCCGAGGGCCGCCAGCAGGCCGATCCCCACGCCCAGCACCACCAGCCGCATCCCCTGCCCCAGCACGAGGCCGAGCAGGTCGCGGGCGCTGGCGCCAAGCGCGAGGCGCACCCCGAGTTCCCGGGTGCGCTGGGTCACGGTGTAGGCCATGACGCCGTACAGCCCGATGGCGGCGAGCAGGGCGGCCAGCCCCGAGAAGAGCGTCAGCAGGACCATCGAGAACCGCCGCGGTCCCGTCGTGCCCTCGATCAGCGTCTCGAGGCTGTTGGGATTCGCCACCGGAAGGTTGCGGTCCACCGTGCCGATGGCCGCCTTCACCGCGGGCAGCGCGGCGAGCGGATCGCCTTCGGTGCGCACCGCGACCGCCAGGAACGGGATGGGCGCCTGCGCGATCGGGAAGTAGAGCTGCACCCGCCGCCCCCCATCGAGGCCCTCGTGCATGGTGTGTCCCACCACGCCGACCACCTCGATCCAGGCGATGGCGCTGTCCCCCGGATTGTTGAATGTGATCCGCTTCCCGACGGGATCCTCGTTTGGCCAGTAGCGCTGCACCATCTCCTCGTCCACCACGACGACCCGCGGTCCGCCGGCCCGGTCCTCGGGGGTCAGACCGCGACCCTGGCGCAACGGGATCTCGAGCGCCTCGAAGAACCCGGGCGTCACCAGCCGGATGTCTCCCCAGGGGCCCGGCGTGTTGGCCGGCGCCTGGTAGCCCTCGACCGTGAAGCTGCCGGTGGACCAGTTGCCGCCGAAGGGGAGCACCGACGTGCCCCCGACCGCGGTGACACCGGGCACCGCCGCGATCGCGGCGGTCGCCCGCTCGAAGAACGCGACCCGCACCGTGTCGTTGGGGTAGCTCGCGGCCGGGAGCGCCACGTTGAAGGTGAGGACCCGCTCGGGATTGAATCCGGGATCCACCCCGAGCAGCCGGGCAAAGCTCCGGACCAGCAGCCCGGCGCCGACCAGCAGGGTGAGCGCCAGCGCCACCGTTGCCACCACCAGCCCGCGCCGGAGGGTCAGGCCGCCCCGGTCGCCCGCGGCGCCGCGGGCGCCATCCTTCATCGTCTCCGCCACGCTGGTGCGCGCCACCCGGAGCGCGGGCACCAGGCCGAACACGAGGCCGGTGAGCAGCGAGATCCCGAGCGCGAAGCCGAGCACCCGCGCATCCAGCACCAGCGCGGGACTCGGCGTGACCGCGCCGCTGTTGAGCGAAAGCAGGGCCGGCACCCCCCACACGGCGAGGAGCACGCCGAGGGCGCCCCCGGCCAGGGCCAGCACCAGGCTCTCGACCAGCAGCTGCCGGAGCAGCGCGCCCGGCGAGGCGCCGAGCGCCACCCGCACCGCGATCTCCCGCCCGCGCCCGGCGGCCCGGGCCAGCTGCAGGTTGGCGACGTTGGCGCACGCGATCAGCAGCACCGCCGTCACCGCGCCCAGCAGCACGTAGAGCGCCCGCCGGCTGCCCCCGTTGGCCTCTTCGGGGAGGCTCGTCAGGTGCAGGTCCCAGGTGGGCGCGTACTGATCGGGGAAATCGGCCTTGAGGCGGGTGGCCAGGGCGTGCATCTCCCCCCGCGCCTGCTCCACCGTGACCCCGTCCTGGAGTCGCGCCGCAAAGTTGAGGAACTCGTTGGTCCTGGCGTTGTCGCTGAACTGGTCGGGCCGGAAGACCAGCGGGGTCCAGAGCTCCGCCCGGCGGGCCCAGAAGCCCCGGAAGCTCTCCGGCATGACGCCGATGATTTCATACGCCTGCCCGTCCAGCTGAAGCGACCGCCCAATGGCGTTGCGGTCGCCGGCGAAGAGCCGCTGCCAGAGCCCATGCCCCAGCACCACCACACGCTCCCGGCCGGCGACCGCGTCATCCGGCAGCAGCCCGCGCCCGACCAGTGCCGGGACACCGAAGGTCCTGAAGTAGTCGCCGGTGACGCGGAGCCCGCCCAGCCGCTCGGGATCCCCCTCACCGGTGAGGTTCGGGGCCCAGCCCTGTTCGACGGCGGCGGAGCTGAAGAGCTGCTGCTGCGAGGAATAGTCGCGGAACCCCGGCACCGACACCGGGGCTTCCATGTTGTTGAGCGAGGGGTAGAAGTGCTCGACGGTGACCAGCCGGTCCGGCGCCTCGTACGGCAGCGGCCGGAGCAGCACCGCGTTGATCACGGAGAAGATCGCGGTGGTCGCCCCGATCCCGAGCCCGAGGGTGAGGATCGCGACCGCGGCGAACCCCGGACTCTTCCGCAGGGTACGCAGCGCGTACCCCACGTCCTGCCGCAGGGCGCCCACGCTCAGCTTCCGGCGATGGCGGGGGCCTGGTCCTCCACCACCCGGCCGTCGAACAGGTGCACGGCGCGATCGGCGTGCGCGGCATAGCGCGGGTCGTGGGTCACCATGCAGATCGTGGCGCCACCCCGGTGCAGCTCCTGCAGCAGGCCCATCACCGCCTCGCCGTTGGTCGAGTCGAGGTTGCCGGTGGGCTCGTCGGCCAGGAGGATCAGCGGCTCGCCGGCCACGGCACGGGCCACCGCCACCCGCTGCTGCTGGCCGCCGGAGAGCTGCGACGGATAGTGCTTCATCCGGTGGGACATCCCCACCTTTTCCAGTGCCGCCTGCACCCGCTGCTTCCGGTCCTGGGCCCCGAGGCCGCGGTAGGTGAGGGGCAGCTCCACGTTCTCGTACACCGTGAGGTCGCCGATCAGGTTGAAGGCCTGGAAGATGAAGCCGATTTCCCGGTTGCGGATCCGAGCCCGCTCCGCGGCGGAGAGCTGCGCCACCGGCTTCCCGTCCAGCCAGTACTCACCGCCCGAGGGGGTGTCCAGCAGGCCCAGGAGGGACAGCAGCGTCGTCTTGCCGCAGCCCGAGGGCCCCGAGATGGCGACGTATTCACCCTTCTTCACCTCGAGGTGGATCTCGGCCAGCGCATGGGTTTCGACCTCATCGGTATAGAAGACCTTCTTGATCCCGTCCAGCCGGATCAGTGCCGCACCGTTGTTCGACATGTCCGCTCCGTGAATGCGTTGGTTGGTGCCTCCGGCACCCACGGCCGACCGGCCGGGGCGCGCCCCCTGCGCCCCGCTACTGCAACCGCACCCGCTCCACGCCGTCCCACCGGGACATGTCGGAGAGGATCACCACGTCCCCGGCGTCCAGCCCGCGAAGAATTTCGATCGCGTTCACCGAACTGCGCCCCAGTTCCACCCGCACCCGCTCCGCCTCGCTGGTTCCGGGGAGCACCCGGAAGATCCCCACCGTGCTGTTGGCCTGGCCGTAGGCCGGCCGCCCCACGTGGAGCACCTTGTCCAGGCGTTCAATTTCGATGGTGCCGTCCACGCTCAGGTCCGGGCGCGCCCCGCGGGGCAGCGCCCCTTCGAGGGTCACGTCCACCGCGACGGTGGCGTTCTGGCTGGCCGGGTCGATGCGGACGACCCGCCCGGTGACGATGCCGTTCCGGGTGTCGATCCGCGCCACCTGGCCCAGCGCCACGTCCTTGGCCATCGTCTCGGGAATCCGCAGTACCGCCTTGAGCCGCTCCGGCTGGACTACCTTGGCGAGGGTGGCGCCGGAGATGGCCCACTGCCCCACTTCGAGCGGCAACTCCTGCAGCACCCCGTCCGCGCCGGCCCGCACCACCATGGACGTGACCATGGTCCGCTGGAAGTCCGCCACCGCCTTGAAGCGCTGGACCTGGAGCTCCTGGACCTCGAGCTGGCCGCCGATGTTCTCGGTGTAGATCTGCAGCCGCTGCTGCTCCACGCTGAGCCGTTCGGTCAGTTCCTCGGCCCGGTCACGGGAACGGGCGTACTCCGAGGTGGAAATGAGGTTCTGGTCGGCCAGGGCGGAATCGGCCGCGGCCTTCCGCAGCGCCTCGCGATACTCCGACCGGACCGTCGCCACGACTCCGGCCTGGTTGAGCCGCTGGGTCTCGAGGGTGGTCCGGAGGGAGACCAGCTGGGCCTGGGCGTCCGTCAGCTGCCGCTCCGCCTGCAGCCGCTGGATCTCCACGTCCGGATTGCTGAGCTCGAGCAGCACCGTTCCCGCGGTCACGCGCTCCCCCGGCTGCACCAGCTTCCGCTCCACCCGGCCCGGCGTCACCGCGGACACCCAGCGGATCTGCTCCGGCACCAGGGAGCCCGGCCCACGGACCTCGCGCACCATCGGGCCGAGACGGACGGTGTCAGTCCAGAGGGTGCCACGATCCACGCCCGGCGCCGCCGGCTTGAGCCGGGCCAGTCCGACCGTCACGCTGACGACAGCGAGCAGTCCGGCGCCGATCAGGACGTAGCGCCGGTGATTCGGGCGGCGCTCGCGGGGGATGTCCACGCGGATACCTTGGCTCAGATGAAAGGAATGGCGACTGACGTCCGTGAGGACGCTACGCGGTCGGGTAAGGGAAGTTGCATGCCGCGCTCGAGCCCCGCCCCCAAACCGCAAACGGCTTTCAAGGAATGACTTAGCGCGGGGCTTCGGGCCGCCGACTCGTACCCCTGTTCGGCCGTGGGATTTTCCGTCCCACAACCGGACACCGTCCGCTGAGGGAATCGGGGCGTGTGCCCGCCTCGGCTTACGTCGTCCCCTGCCCCAGAGTACCTTGGGCCGACCGTGCGGCCCGCCGGCGCCGCCCCGCTTCCCAAGACCTTGCCCCCGTCCACCCTCGCGCCCCGGATCTCCCGGCCGCGACTCAACAGCTCTGGAGCTCCATGTCGCGGCCAACCACGCGCCTGCTCCTGCCGCTCCTGCTCTTCGGCTGTGCCCACTCCGATCCCTTCCCCTCCGGGAATCCGGGCGACAACGGTCCCTTCAACGGACCACCACCCCAGTTGCTGACCCTGCACCTCGGGCTTGACCGCACCCCGGCCTGGTCGCCCGATGGGTCCCGGCTGCTCTATTCCTTCAACCAGGTGGACCTGCCCGACCAGGACGCCTGCCTGGGAGTCCTGCCCGCGGCCGGCGGCACTCGGCTGCTCGAGCGCTGCCGCCTCGACGACACCTCCAATGAGCTGGTCGAGGTCCGCGAGTGGCCGGCCCTGAGTCCGACGGGTCAACTCGCCTGGGTGGAGCAGGAAAACCTGGTGGGTGTCCGGGTCCCGACCGCCGGCGCCATCCGGGTCGGGACCCTCTCCCAGCTCGACCCGGGCATCGTGGTGCGATCCCTTCCCTACACCCCGCCCGGCGGGTCCCTGCATCTGACCGCGACCCACCTCGCATGGTTGGGAACCGATTCCCTGGTCTATGTCGGCGCCGACTTCCTGGTCACCCGGGCCTGCAACGGGTGCAAGCTGGACACGCTCATCGTCGGGCGGGAAGTGATCATCCTCGACGCCGCGACCTCTCCGGCGACCACGTCGGTCGTCCCCGGCACCTCCGGTGCGACGGCCGTCGCCCCCGCGGATGCCCCGGGATCCATCGTCTACACCCTTCCCGGGGATGGCATCATCTACCGCCGCCAGCTCGCCACCGGCGTGGTGGATACGCTCTGGGACTTCAGCACCAGCGGCATCGCGCGCGACCCGGCGCTGCAAGGCAATCGCCTCGCGGCGGTCGTCGGGGGCGCCGTGACCTTCGGAGTGGACCCGCTGCTCGGCCCGGTGCAGCAGGATGCGGGGGGGCCGCTCTACGTGGTCAACCTCGCCGACAGCACGGTGACCGCGGTGAGCCCGGGAGACCATTTCGCACGGCATCCCGTCTTCCGCCCGCAGGAGCAGACGATCGTTGCGGAGGCGGTGGATACCCTGCCGCCGTTCGACCCCAACCTCTACCTCTATCTGGTCCCGTGATGCGGCACGGCTGGATGCTGCCGCTGCTCCTGCTCGGCTGCGCCCACAGTGAGCCCTTCGGCGACCCGGTTCCCGGGAGTGGCGGTCCGCGCGCCGGAGGTCCACCGGTGCGGCTGACCTACAACATCGGGCAGGATGGTACCGCCGCCTGGTCGGCGGATGGCGCCTTCATCTACTACTCCGCCCAGGATTCCTTCTCGAGCGACAAGGACCGTTGCGTCGTGCGGATGCCTGCCGGTGGCGGGAGCCTGGTCCCGCTGGCCTGCCCCGAGCCCCCCACGGCCAATGGCCTGACCGAGATCTTCGATCAGCCGGCCCCGGGCGCCGGCCGCGTTGCCTACGCCTCCTCGGAACTCGGCGTGGACGAGCACGCGCCCTTCCGCCACGCGATCTGGCTGGTGGCGGACCAGCCGTTCGCGGCACCCGCCCTGGCCCTGGCCTTTCCGTACTTCACCCCCGGCGGAGCCTCGCACGACGCGCCGATCTACCTCCAGTGGCTCACCCCCGGCACGCTGGTCTTCATCGGCGCGGAGAATGGCTGCTGCCGCAAGGACACGATGCGATTCGGCGAGCAGATCGTGCTCCTGGACGTGAGCGGGCCCACGCCCGTCCGCAGCTTCGTCCCGAACACGACCCGGGCGAGCGCGGTCCAGGCCGCCGCGGATGGCTCGGCACTCCACTACACCATCGCGGGAGACAGCCGGGTCTACCGCCGGGTGCTCGCCACCGGAGTGGTGGACACGCTGCATGACTTCGGCGCCGGGCGGGTGGCCCGCGACCCGCAGGTCGTCGGCGCCAGGCTCTACGCCATCGTGGATGGCCACGACGGTTTCACCGACCTGCCGCCCTTCTACGGCGTGCAGATCGACTACGGCGGACGGCTCGTCCGCGTGGATCTCCCCGGTGGCGGGGAGACGGACATCGGGGACCCGCTGCACCTGTTCAAGCGGCCGCGACTCTCGCCCGACGGCAGTCGCCTGGTGGTGGAGGCCTACCCCATGTCGAGCACCGAGTTGCTGGACTCCACCGGGACGGTGGTGGCGGTGGACACCACGGTGGCCCGGTGGGCCGATCTCTGGCTGATGGAGGAATAGGCGTGCGGCGATCGATCGCAGGAATCGCGGTGCTCGTCCTCGGGGCCCTTCCCCTCGGGGCCCAGTCGGTGGGCGTGGTCACCGGCGTGGTCCGGGAGAGTGGCCCGGGTGGCCAACCCCTGGTTGGCGCCCGGGTCAGCGTCGACAACGGCCGTTTCGTCACCGTCACCGACCCGCGCGGCGTCTACCGGGTCCGGGAACTCGTGGCCGGCTGGCACGCAATCCGGGTCGCCGCGATCGGCTACCGGCCGCAGAGCCGCGACAGCGTCCTGATCCGGGCAGGGCAGACCACGCCGCTCGATTTTGCGCTGCAGGCCGACCCCGTCGGGCTGGAGCCGCTCGAGGTCATCGCCGAACGGGTTGACTCCGTGCTCGATCCGCTGGCCATCCAGGACCAGCAACGCTTCACCGCGGAGGACATCCGCCGCCTGCCGGTCTCCAGCGTGGAGGAGGCGATCGCCCTCTCCAGCGGCGCCGTCGGGGAGAGCTACCGCGGCGGCCGGCTCGGCCAGCAGGCCTTCATCCTCGACGGCCTCGGCCTCAAGAACCAGCTCGACGCCTCGACCGGCACCCTCGGCGTCCGGCTCCCGCCCGACATGCTCGCCGAGGCATCGCTCATTACCAACGGTTTCTCCGCCCGCTACGGGCAGGCCGTCTCCGCCCTGGTCAACCTCGCCACGCGCGACGGCGGAGAGCGATGGAGCGGACGGGCCGCCTACGAGACCGACCGTCCGATGGGGGAGAATGACGATTTCGGGCTGGACCGGTTCGTGCTTGGCGCGGACGGCCCCCTCCCCGCCGGGATCCGGCTGCTCGCCGTGGCGGATCTCTCCGGCCGCCTCGACGCCGACCCGGTGAACGCCCCCCGCGCCACCAATCCACGTGACCCCCGGAGCGACGGCTCCCGCATGCTGCCGCACAACAGCGCCGAGCAGGCCGACCTCGCGGCCAAGCTCACGATCCCGCTCGGCGCGCGGCAGACCCTGCGGCTGCTGGGCCTCCGCTCGGTGGACCAGCGGCTGCTGTACGACCAGGCGTACAAGTACGACCAGGACCTGGCGCCGGTGCGGCGCACCACCGGCTACCTGGTGAATGGTCACCTGCAGCGGACCTTCCCCGGCCCCGACATCACCACCGACCTGCGGGTGGGGTACTTCGACCGCGAGTTCCTGCGCGGCACCGCCACCGAGGACCCTGATTACCGCTTCGGCGCCTTCACCGGCAAGTCGATCGGCATCCTGGGCGAGGACATCGCCCGCCGGCTCGATACCGTGGCCGCCAACACCCCGCTGCCCGGGCTCATCGCCCCGATCTGGAGCGATCGCACCCCTTGGGGGGTCCCCGCCTTCTTCCTGGGCCGGGCCTCGCGGGGTGGGCTCTCCTGGAACCAATTCCGCGAGTGGCGCACCCGCCTCGACGCCAGCATCCCCGCGGGAGGCAACACCGACCTCTACTTCGGTGGCGAGTACTCCGCCCAGCACGTCCGCACCTTCCAGAGGATCCAGGGCTACCTCCCCGTGGGCGATTCGGTGCCGGCCACCTCCGTGTCCGACTTCACCCCCTGGGCCGGATCGCTCTACGCCGAGGTGCAGGGCCGGTCCAACGACCTGGCCCTGACCGTGGGGATGCGCTACGACCAGTTCAGCGGCCGCGACGACCTGCCGGGCAAGGCAGCGAAGACCCAGCGGGCGCTCTCCCCGAGACTTGCGGTCAGCACCGTCCTCAAGGGTGCGACCTTCGTCGCCAGTTTCGGCAAGTTCCGGCAGGCACCGGACTACCAGTACCTGGTGGATGCCGCCTTCGACGATACCACCCGGACCGGCCGCTTCCGCGCCGGCAACCCGGACCTGGGATTCGAGGAGTCCACCCAGTACGAATTCAGCCTCCGGATCCGGCCCACGCCGCTCACCTCGGCCCGGGCCAACCTCTACATCCGCCGCCTCGATGGCCTGGTGGCATCGGTGCCGCTCAGCACCAACCCCGATTCCAGCATCTTCGGGAATGTGGACGCGGGGTCCGTGAAGGGCATCGAGTTCCTGGTCGAGCGGGAGTTTGCCCGTGGCTGGGGGGCGCGGGTGAGCTATGCGCTGCAGGAGGCCACTGCCAACTCCTCGGATGCGTTCTTCATCCGGCGCGGCTTCGAGATCGATCCCGTCACCGGCGACACGACCTTCCCGGCGAAGGTCGAATTCCCGCTCGACTTCGACCGCCGCCACTCGCTCACCGCGATCGTCACCGGGACCACTTCGCCACGACTCGGCCCCATGCTGCTCGGCGTCCGGCCGCTGGCGGAGTTCGAGGCCACCGCGATCTTCCGGTATGCCTCCGGCCTGCCATTCTCCCGCACCAACACCGCGGGCGATTCCATCATCGGCCTGCCCAACGATGGCCGGCTGCCGTCAACCTCCGTGCTCGACGTCCTGCTGCGCCGGCCCCTCCGTTTCGGCGCCGTCGGCGGCAGCATCTACCTTGACGTGCGGAACATCCTGAATCGCCGGAATGTCATCGCCGTCCGCCGAGACACCGGGAAGATCCAGCTCACCGAAGCGAAGATGCAGGAGCTGGCTGACTCGGCCTACCAGGCCAACCCGTCCCCCATTCCGTACGAGTCTCCCCGGTACCGCGGCTGGGCGGACCTGGACAACAACGGGTACGTGGAGGGAGCGGCGGAACTGCAGCCGCTCTTCCTCGCCGCCGCCCGCGACTTCTTCCAGCCGATCTTCTACTACGGCGCCCCCAGGCTGGTCCGGATCGGGATGGAGTTCACCTTCTGACGCAGAACGGGGCGGCCACCCCGGCCGCCCCGTCAGTCGCCCCCACCACCATCGCCACCGCCGTCCCCGCCACCGCCACCGTCACAGTCACTGCCGCCGTCCCCGTTGTCGCAATTCGTGTCGTTGTCCGGGCCGCTCGAAGCGGCCCCGCCGTCCGTCCCGCCGCCATCCGAACGGCGGCCGGTCTGCCGGCGGCGGCTGGAAGCGACCGCCGCGAGCGCGAGGACAATCAACAGAACCGCGAAGACGAGGGCCATCAGAACCAGGAACACTCCCACTTGGTCGCCGGCTCGTAGCTGCAGTGCACCGGCAGCGGGTTGGTGTAATTGAAGGTGAGCTTGAAGGTCGCGCCGAGCCGCTGGTATTCGAAGCTGCTGCCGTTGGAGAGCCGAGGCAACCCGGCGAGATACTCCGGCACCATCTCCTCGAGGCTCATGGGATAGACGCCGCGGGCGCTGCGATACCCTTCCATGGTCTGCACGATGGCGTTGCCGGCACGCATCCCGGCCGCGGCATTGGGGCCCTGTCCCGGGGTCGGCAGCGGCCCGAAATAGAACCACGCCCCCGCGGCGAGCGCGGCGAGGAACAGCACCAATTTCATGTCAGCCTCCCGGGATTCGGACAGCGTGAACACTATAGGGAAAGCAAGTCGAGTGCCGGGGAGGACTCCGAGCCCGGCCCTCCCCGGTGCCGCCGCCGGCGACGGAGCTATCCCCCACTCCTGCCGTGGCTTAGGGCAGGCGCCATGGCGCCTGCCGGGGGCTATCTTGTTTCGATGCGGCTCCGCCTGCCCTTCCTCCCTCTGCTGCTCCTTGCGGCCTGCACTGGGTCCCCCATGTCACCGACTCCACCGTCCGAAGCCGAGTTCCGCCGCCTGCTCGCGCTGGGAAGCGGCCGGAACGTCGCGGCGACCAGCGATACCGCGAGCGACCCTCGTCTCCGGACCCGCCTGCTTGCCGGCCCGGTCGCGGCCGCGCGGGCACGCCTGCTCGAGAGTGTGAAGGACCTCCCCCGCTGGCGCATCGTGGACTCGAGCGGCACCGTTGTCTGGCTCAGCCGCACGACGCGGATCTTCCGCTTCGTGGATGACATCCATCTCCTCCTCGAGGCGCGCGGGGACTCCGTCGCGGTGCACGCCCGGAGCGCCTCCCGGGTCGGCAAGGGGGACCTGGGCCAGAACCGCCGCAACCTGGCGGAACTCTGGGCCGCGCTTCCCGCGGGGAAGTGACGGGCAGGCCGCGCTTGCGCTGACCCGCCACGTGTCCAAGGTTGCCCTGCGCGGCCACCAGGCCGCTTGTCGTGTTCGGCCATTGTGAATACTCTCACACGCCCAGATTCCACGGAACCTGCATGTCCGACCTGCTGGCCGCCCGCACCCAGATGGCGCTCTCCCTCGGCTTCCACATCCTGTTTGCCGTGGTCGGCATCGGGATGCCGCTGCTGATGGTGGCGGCGGAGCGGCGCTGGCTCTCGCGGAAGGACCCGCTCGATCTCGAGCTCGCCAAGCGCTGGTCCAAGGGCACCGCGATCCTGTTCGCGGTGGGCGCGGTCTCCGGCACGGTCCTGTCGTTCGAGCTGGGCCTGCTCTGGCCCGGGTTCATGGAAATGGCGGGCCCGCTCATTGGCATGCCCTTCTCCCTCGAGGGCTTCGCCTTCTTCACCGAGGCCATCTTCCTCGGCATCTATCTCTATGGCTGGGACCGGATTCCCCCGAGGGCGCACCTCATGGCCGGGGTGCTGGTGGCGCTGAGCGGCGTCCTGTCCGGGATCTTCGTAGTGATCGCCAACGCGTGGATGAACACCCCGACCGGCTTCGACCTGGTGGATGGTGTCCCGGTCAACATCGATCCGATCCGCGCCCTGCTCAACCCCGCGGCCTTCCAGCAGACGCTGCACATGACCCTTGCCGCCTACGCCGCGACCGGATTCGCCGTGGCGGGGATCCATGCCTTCCTCCTGCTGCGCGACCCGCTCAACGCCTTTCACCGCCGCGCGCTCACCCTCGGCATCCTGATCGGCGCGCCCGCGGCCCTGCTCCAGCCTCTGTCCGGCGATATCAGCGCCCGCAACGTGGCGCAGTACCAGCCGGCCAAGCTTGCGGCCATGGAGGCGCTGTTCGAGACCCAGGCTGGCGCCCCGCTGCTCCTCGGCGGCTGGCCAGACATGGAGACGCGCACGGTGCGCTGGGGGATCGAGCTCCCGTACGGGCTCTCGCTCCTGGCACACCATGATCCGAAGGCCGTGGTGACCGGGCTGGACCAGATTCCCCGGGACGAGTGGCCCAACGTCCCGATCGTCCATGTGGCCTTCCAGGTGATGGTCGGGATCGGCACGGTGATGGCCGCGGTGGCCGCGTGGGCACTCTGGCTCCTGGTCCGGCGCCGTGACCCCGCTGACCGCCGCCCGCTCCTGATCGCGCTCGCGGCCTGCGCCCCGCTCGGCTTCGTGGCCATCGAAGCCGGCTGGACGGTGACCGAGGTGGGCCGCCAGCCGTGGATCATCCACGGCGTCCTCCGCACCAGCGAGGCCGTGACCCCGATGCCCGGGCTGACCTACACGCTGCTGGGCTTCACCCTGCTCTACCTCTTCCTGGGGGTGGTGGTGGCCTGGCTGCTCTATTCCCAGATCATCCGCAGCCCCAGGCACCAGGAGTGGAACCGGGTGTACACCCCCACGGTGGGGGCCCCCCATGCCTGAGCTCGGTGCCGCGGAACTGCTGGCCGGGGCCATCGTGGTCTCGCTCAACGCCTACGTGCTGCTCGCGGGCGCCGATTTCGGCGGCGGCGTGTGGGACCTCCTGGCCACCGGCCCCCGCCGGGCCCGCCAGCGGGAGCTCATCGCCCACGCGATCGGTCCCGTATGGGAGGCCAATCACGTCTGGCTGATCCTCGTGGTGGTGCTCCTCTTCACCTGCTTCCCCGCGGTGTTCAGTCGCCTCGCCATCGCGCTCCACATCCCCCTCACGCTGGTGCTCGTCGGCATCGTGCTCCGGGGCTCGGCCTTCACCTTCCGGAGCTATGGGGGCGAGGACGCGCCGAGCCAGCGCCGGTGGGGGCGGGTGTTCGCCATCGCGAGCCTGGTGACGCCGCTGGTGCTGGGGATCTGTGTCGGGGCCATCGCGGCGGGCCGGGTGGTGCCCCCGAGCGGCGCGGGGTTCGCCGCCGACTACCTGCATCCCTGGGTCTCGCCATTCACGGTCAGCGTGGGAGTGTTCACCCTCGCGCTCTTCGCGTTCATCGCGGCGGTCTACCTCACAATGGAAAGCGCCGACGCCGAGGTCCGGGAGGATTTCCGGCGGCGCGCGCTCTGGGCCGGGGCGGCCGTCTTCGCGGCGGCGCTGACCACCCTCCTCCTCGCCTGGGAGGCGGCGCCGCTGGTGTGGCACGGCCTGATCACCAGCCGACGGGCGCTGCCGCTGCAACTCCTGACCGGGATCGCCGCGACCCTCGCCCTCTGGGCGCTCTGGCGCCGCCGCTTCCCGCTGGCGCGCGCCGCCGCCGCCGCGCAGGTCACGTTCATCCTCTGGGGCTGGGCCCTGGCGCAGTTTCCGTGGCTGCTGCCGCCCACCCTGGATATCCGCGGCGCCGCGGCGCCCGCGATCACCCTCAAGCTCACGCTGGGGGCGCTGGGCCTCGGTGCACTGGTCCTCTTCCCCTCCCTCTACTACCTCTTCCGCGTCTTCAAGAGCCGGCCACACTGATGCAACAGGGCCCCCCGGCCGCGAGGCCGGGGGGCCCTGTCGTCGGGGGCGCGATCCGCCGGGTTCGCGCTACTTGACCCCGTGCATGAGCTTGTTCACCAGCGGTGCGGCCACGAACAGCACCAGCCCGGCGCCGATCAGCGCCCAGAAGCCGAAGGTGTAGCCGCTCAGGGCCGACGCCGTCGTCATGCCTCCCTCGCCGCTCACCGCACTGGCAAAGATGCCGGACAGGTTGTTGCCGATGCCGATCGACACGAACCACCCACCCATGGCCAGGCCGCCCAGGCGTGAGGGCGCCAGCTTGGTGACCATCGAGAGGCCGATGGGGGACAGGCACAGCTCCCCGACCGACTGGATCACGTAGACCGCCACCAGGGTCCAGAACGGGATCTTGCCGTCCACGCTCACCAGCTTCGACAGCGCGAACATGAGCAGCAGGAACGCCAGGCCGTTGAAGAGCAGCCCCAGTCCGAACTTGCGGGAAATGGACGGGTTGGCGTTCCAGGCGGCCGCCATCTTCACCCAGATCCACGCCATCACCGGCGCCAGGCTGATGACCGCGATCGAGTTGACGCTCTGGAACCAGGCGGTCGGGAAGATGAATCCGCCCAGGTCCCGGTTGACGATCTGGTCGGCCAGGAAGGTGAAGGAGCTGCCGGCCTGCTCGAAGAACATCCAGAAGAGGATGTTGAAGACGAAGATGATCATCATGGCGATCACCCGGTCCCGGGCGACCTTCCCCTCACGGATGGCCTCCACCATCAGCAGGAATACCAGCACCACGAAGAGTGCCGACAGGACATACTGGAGGATCGTGCCACCCACGGCGAGCAGCGTGTAGATGATCGGGATCACCACCAGCGTCCCCAGGGCCACGACCAGGACCCGGTGACGGCCCATGGCCTCCGGCTCCGGGGCTCCGATGCCCTTGAGCTGGGCCCGCCCGAAGTAGAACCACACCAGGCTGATGAGCATCCCCACCCCGGCGGCGATGAACACGTAGTGGTAGGCGGGGGTCTCGGCCGTCCCGAAGACCGTGCTGGCGAGCCAGCCGGTCAGCAGCGGCGCCAGGAATGCCCCACAGTTGATGCCCATGTAGAAGATCGTGAAGCCGCTGTCCCGGCGTTCGTCCGACACCGCATACAGCCGGCCGACGAGGGTCGAGATGATTGGCTTGAACATCCCGTTGCCACAGACGATCGTGGCCAGGCCGAGCTTGAATAGCCTGGGATCGGGGACGGCAATCAGGAACAGGCCCGCCGCCATGAATACCGCCCCCACCAGGATGGAGCGCTGGTGGCCCAGGTACTTGTCGGCGACGTAGCCACCCAGGATCGCCGCCGCGTACACCAGCGCGAGGTACGAGCCGTAGGTCAGGTTGGCATCGGCTTGCCCGCTCGCGGCTCCACCGTGGAACTGCGCGACGATGTAGAGCACCAGCGCCCAGCGGATGCCGTAGAAGGCGAACCGCTCCCAGAACTCGGACATGAACAGCATCCAGAGCGGTCCCGGATGACCCAGGACCTGCCGGAACTCGGGAATGGCGGCCTCGGCCCGGGACGAACCCCCTTCATTGCTCATGCGTGTGCTCCGGTCTCGGTTTACTTGCCGTGTTTCTGCAGGATGTCCGCCAGCACCACCCGATCGATCTTGCCATCCATCCGCACCCGTACGTCGTAATTCTCCCAGTACATGAAGTCCCGGAGCGCCGCGAGAAACACCGGGGTGGCGCTTCCCTGGGACTTCGGGAGCCACTTCTCCGCCTGCCCCGCCGGCTCCCGGAGGAGGATCGGCTCCAGCTGCCGGATGATCTCGGGGGACAGCGCCACCAGGTCCGCCGGCTCGCTGGGGAAGAAATGCACCCGGTGGAGCGCCAGCAGCCGCTCCAGCTCGGCGATCGGTTCGGCCGCATCGTACACGCGGAGGTCCACGAAGCGGTCGTTGGCGCCGAGATAGCCTCCGTGCGTCCGCACCACCAGCAGCGCGGCGGACTGCATCCCCCGCTTGTCGCCGCCCCCCGCCTGGCCGGCGCGCAGGGCCGCCATGAGGCGGTCGGCGAGCCCACCCCGGCTGGATTGAAAGGTGCGCGCCATGTTCAGGACCGTCCGGTCCGAGACCATGATGTTGGCCTGCACCGCGAAGCCGTGGCCCACGATCACGGCACCCTTCCCACCCACGATTTCGCACATCCCCGGCTGCGCGGTCTCGACGGTGCCGGCCCGGGGCGCCCCGCCGCACCCCACCCGTCCCCCGGCCCAGTCAAAGGTGCGCTCCCCCGTGAAGCTGGCGGCACCGCCCCGCGCATCCACCATGCCGACCTGCCGGTCGCCCAGCATGGTGTCGGTGCGCATCACGATCCGGAGCGCCTCCTCGGCGGAGGCGCCCATTGCCATGAGCTCGAGCCCCCGCTCGCCGTACGCCGTGTTGGCCAGGCTCTGGGTGGCCACCGCGCCGACGCCCGCCACCGCCCAGGGCACGATGCCACCCACATTGGGAAACTTGGACTGTACCGCCACGCCGAGATCTCCCGTGACCGAATCCCAGGCGACGATGCTGTAGGTATGGGCGAGCTTCTGGAAATGGGCGGGCGGGACGAGCGGCTGCTGGGCGACGACGGGAACGGACAGGACCAGGGGGAACAGGAGCCGCGCGGCCGTCGAGCGCATCTTAGTCCTTTTTCATCTTCTTCTTGAGGTGTTCCAGCTGGGCGTCCACCACCTGATCCATCTGCCGCTGCTGCATCTGGCTCTTGAGGATCTCGCCTTCGAGGTCGGTTTCCGGACGCACGCCGCCGGCGGCTTCGATATCCCGCCAGGCCCCCTCCTGCGCCGCGGTGCGCCCCGGGTCTGTGCCCTGGCGCGCGCCCCGGTACTCGGTGCCAAGCTGCTCCAGGTCGCGCTCGGCGAGCTGCAGCTCCTCCCGCTGGGCGGTCATCTTTTTCTCGAGCACCGCGATCCGCTCCCGGTGCCGGGTCACGAACTGTTCGGCGATCGTCACCGTTTCCGGGTCCGGGACCTGGGCCGCGAGCCGGCCACGGCGTTCCGCGTCCTCCAGCTGCCGCTGTTCGAGTGCGAGCGCGCGCTCGGTCTTCTCCAGCGCCTCGCGCATCACGCCGACCGCCACCCGGGTTTCGAGCAGGGCCGCGTGCAGCGCGGCGGTCCGGGCGCGCGGGTCGCCCGGAGGAGTATGGTCGGCGAGGAGCTTCTCGAGCCGGGCCTTGAGCCCTTCGAACACGGGGGGATCATCCAGAGCGCGGGAGTGGCCGAATGGTACGGGCCGCCCCGGGGGGCGTCAAGGAACCGGGAGCGTTACTTTTCGGGCCATGCGCCACTACCTCCTCCTTGGCCTGCTCCTCCCCCTCGCCGGTTGCGGCGCCCCCCGCTCGGGCGGCGCCTGCGGCCTGACCGCGATCGCGGGCGCCACGATGCTGCTGGAGGAATTCGGCACCCCCGGCCAGACCCTCTCCGCGCCACCCGCCACCCTCCCCCCGCGGCTCGTGGCCCGGGTGGCGGCGGGGCCCGCCTTCGGGGCGGTGGTCGGACGCACCGAGGACAGCGGCTGGGTCATCGGGGTGGAGGGGAGCATCCCGGCACCCATCCGGCCTGCCTTCGGGGTGCTGATCCTGGATCGCGCCGGCACCGCCCGCGGCGTGATGATCTACGAATCCGTGCCCATCCGGGGCGCCCCCGAGATCGGCCGGCTGAGCGTCGACACCCTGATGCTCCCGTTGCTCGGGATTCAGCTGGACCCCGCCCGGTACGAGGATCCCAACTGCCCCTTCTTTCCCGATTCCCTGCTGCCATGAACGCGCCACGCGTCGGGATCACCGGCAACGTGCGCACATTCTCCGGGGCGGACCGGACCGGCGTCAACGCCGCCTATGTCCGCGCCGTGCTCCGCGCCGGTGGGATCCCCCTGATTCTTTCCCCGCTCATCGACCCGGCCCATACCGCCAGGCTGCTCGAGGCGATCGATGGCCTGGTCCTGAGTGGCGGGGAGGATGTGGACCCCGCGCACTACGGCCATGCGCCGCATCCGGGGCTCGGCAGCGTGGACCCCTCGCGCGATGCGAGCGAACTGGCCCTCTTCCGCGAGGCCCGGGCCCGTGGGTTGCCGGTGCTGGCCATCTGTCGCGGGATCCAGCTGGTCAACGTGGCGCTAGGGGGGACCCTCTGGCAGGACATCCCGAGCGAGCGCCCCGGAGCGATCCCGCACGCCCAGGGCGCGGACCGGGATCAGCGCACCCATCCGGTGGAGCTGACCCCGGGGTCCCGGCTGGCGCTCGCGCTCGGCACCACGCGCTGCGACGTGAACAGCTTCCATCATCAGTCGATCCGGGATCTGGCCCCGGGCCTGCTGGTGACCGGCGTGGCGCCGGACGGAGAGATCGAAGGGGTGGAGTCTGCCCCGGAGGATGCCTGGCTGCTGGCGGTGCAATGGCATCCGGAGGAGTTTCACCATCACGGTGCCGCCCCCGACCATGGACTCTTCGAGGCCCTCCTCGAGGAGCTTCGCGGCCGGGCGGCGGGGACGGGCCCGGCTACTGCGAATAGCCGGACGGAAAGAGGACCCGCTCGCTCAGTTCGTTGAGCGCGAGACGGAGCGCCGGGTAGCGCTCGGCCGCCGTTTCCAGGACGCCGTCGAGGCAGTACCGGTCGGCGGCCTCGTGATCCGACGCCATCGCGAACCCCCGGCGGCCCAGCGCGTCGTAGTAGCCGAGGTCGGGCCCGGCGCGGCGCAGCCGGCGCGCTTCGATGTACTGCGGGAACAGCCCGGCCAGCCAGAGGGCGTAGTTGCCGAGATGCAGCATCACCCGGAACCGGCGATCGCCCTGGGTGGATTCCAGGTCCGCGAGGATGTCCACCAGGTAGCGATGGCAGTGATCGTCGTTCCAGTCTACCCGGACCGCGCGGTCCCGCTGACCGAACTCGAGCAGGAGCGCCGCGAGGTAGTCCGCGACCTCCCGCTGCTCTACCCCGGAGCGCACCAGCGCCTGCCGGACCATCACGTACAGGAACAGCACCTCGCTGGGCGCGAGCAGGGTGCGGACCGCGAGCAACCGCTCGGCCAGCTCCTCCTGGTCCAGCAGCGCGTCGGGCCCTTCGGTCTCCAGCCGTCGCTCCAGCATCCCCCTCCGCGTCGCCGAACCCTGGCTGAGCAGCAGGACGACGAGGTCGAGATCACGGGCGGTCAGTCTGCCGCGCACGTTCGCGAGAATCATGAACGCTCCCCCTGGTGGTGAAGTCCCGCCTTCCCCGGCCACGGCCCCGCCGGATGCCCTCGGCCGGGCCCTGGCGTTCGCCCGCGCCATCACGGGCACCCTCCGTCCTCCGTCGGTCATCGATCGCTTGCTGCAGGAATTGAAAGCAACCTTCGCGCCGCGCGCCATCCTGGCGGTGACGGTGGACGAGCAGGGACTGGTCGAGAGTGCTAATGCCGTCCCCCATCCCGTGCTCGACACCCTGCTCCGGGAGGTCCTGCAGACGGGGACGCCCGGCTCCCGGGTCCTGGACACGCAGGTCGCGCTCATGGAACCGCTCGCCGGACGGCGACGCCTTATCGGCGCCATCGGGCTGCTGCTGGATCGCGATCCGGGCGAGGAAGGACGGCGGACCCTGACGGCGCTCGCCGCCATCACGTCGGTGGCACTGGAGGGCGCCCGGCTGGTGGAGAGCGCCGACCAGCGGCACCAGACCTGGGAGGAGGCGACCGACACCATCAGCCTCGCCCTCTGCGTCGTGGACCGGTTCGGCCAGGTGGAGCGCGCCAACCGCGCCTTCTCCGAACTCGTGGCCGCGCCGCCCACCGGTGTCATCGGCCGCAGCTGGAGCGAACTGGTCCCGGCCCCCTGGCAGCCGACGCTGGCGGAGGCGCTGGCCAACCCCGGACCCGCGGAGCGGCTGATGCACCTCGGCCCCCGCACCATCGCCGCGACGACCTTTCGCGCCACGGCCAGCGGCCGCGCCGTGCTGCTGCTCGAGGACCAGACCGAGCGCCGCCTGCTGCAGGACCGGCTGCTGCAGGCCGAGAAGCTCTCGGCCATCGGCCAGCTCATCGCCGGGGTGGCCCACGACCTCAACAACCCGCTCACCTCGGTGGTGGGATTCGCGGACTTCCTCGCCGAATCCGCGGACGCTCCGCCGCGCATCCGCGAGCCGCTCCGGGTGATCCAGCAGGAGGCGGAGCGCGCATCCAAGATCGTCAAGAACCTGCTGAGCTTCGCGCGGCGGCAGGAAACCCGGCAGCTGGCGTCGCTGCAGCCGGTGCTGGAGGCGACGATCGGGCTGTTCCGGAATCACCTCGACGCCGACCGGGTGACGCTCGAACTGGAAATCGGCCCGGACCTGCCGGACCTCGACCTCAATCCCAACCAGATCCAGCAGGTCTTCGTCAACCTGATCCAGAACGCGGCCCACGCGATTGCCGTGGCGGGCCGGCCAGGCACCATCCGGGTCACCGCGCGCCGCTGGATGGAAGGCGCGGCGGTGGAGATCCGGGATGACGGCTGCGGCATGGATGCGGAGACCCTGGGGCGGATCTTCGAGCCGTTCTTCACCACCAAGCCCCCCGGTCAGGGGACGGGCTTGGGACTCTCGATCAGCCAGGGGATCGTGAAGGAGCATGGGGGCCGGATCACCACCACCTCCACGGCGGGGACCGGGTCCTGCTTCACCGTCGAGCTGCCGGGCCCGGTTGGCGCCGCGCGGGAGCCGGCCGCCGCCCCGGTGGGATCGAGCAACCGGCCGCTCCGGGTGCTGGTGGTGGATGACGAGCAGCACATCCTGCACTACATGCGTGCCACGCTCGAAGCCTGGGGCCACGAGGTCGCCACCGTGAGCGACGGCGACGCCGCCCTGGAGCGGGCCACCACCGAGCGCTTCGACCTGATCCTCTCCGACCTGCGCATGCCCCGGGCCGGCGGACGGGAGTTCTACGAGGCCCTGACCCGGCGCGCCCCTGACGTGGCCCGCCGGGTGGCCTTCAGTACCGGCGACACCGTCCGGGGAGACACGCTCCGGTTCCTCGAGGCGCAGGGCCGCCCGATTCTCCAGAAGCCCTTCAGCCTGGCCGAACTCCGCGCCCTGCTCCGCGAGGCGGCGCAGGGATGAGCGAGGTTGCGGTCCTGCACCTCGCCCGCGGCCGGGAATGGCGCGGCGGGGAGCGTCAGGTGTGCCTGCTCGCCACCGCCCAGCGCGCGTGCGGTGCGGTGCGCCCGATGCTCCTGACCCGCGCGGGCTCCTCCCTGGCCCGCGCCGCCTCCGCCCGCGCCGTCACCTGCGTCGAGGCGCCGTGGACACTCCCGCTCGACCCCCGCGCGCTGCTCTGCGCGGCACGAGCCGTGGCGCGGCTCCGGCGGGAAGCCGCCGCGCCCCTGCTCCTTCACGCCCACGACAGTCACGCGCTCCAGCTGGGCCTCGTCCTCGCCTGGTGGACCGGCGCTCCGCTCGTCGCCACCAGGAGGAGCGATACCATGCCGGGCCGGCTCTGGCGCCTGCCGCGCAGGGTGATCGGTCTCTCCCGATCCGTCACCGAACGCCTTGCGGCCTCGGGGGTGGCGCTCGACCGGATCGTCCAGGTGCCTTCGGCGGTGGACTGTGCCACGCTGGTGGCGCTCCGTCGCGCGCCGGCCGACGACCCGCGGCCGCTCCTGGTCGCCGCCGGTGCCCTGACACAGGAGAAAGGGCACCGGACCCTGATCGATGCGTTTGCGACGATCGCATCACGCCTGCCCGGCGTGCACCTGGTGATCGCGGGCGCGGGACCCGAGCGGGCCGCCCTGGAGTCCCGCATCGCCGCGCATGGGCTCGCTGGCCGCATCGAACTCCCCGGGGAGGTAGAGGAAGTCGCGTCGCGCATCGCCGGCGCCACGATCCTGGTCCAACCTTCGCTCCGCGAGGCGCTTGGAACGGCGGTCCTCGAGGCAATGGCAGTTGGGGTGCCGGTGATTGCGTCCGCCACCGGCGGGCTGGCGGAGCTCCTCGCCGATGATCACGGCGTCCTGGTGCCACCCGGAGACGCACCCGCGCTGGCGGCGGCACTGGAGTCCCTGCTGGGTGACCCGGCGCGACGCGCGTGGCTCGCGGGACGGGGGCTCGAGCGGGTGCGGGGGTTCGACGTCGCGAGAGTGGCCGCCGCGGTGGCGGGGGTGTATCGTTCCGCCCTGACCGAGCCCTGAGGCCCATGCTCTACCTCTGCATCCCCAGCCACAACGAAGCCCAGACCGTGGGCCTGCTGTTGTGGAAGATCCGGAAGACCCTCCAGGCCAGCACCCGCGAGTACGAGATCCTGGTCGCGGATGATGGCTCGACCGATGCGACCGCCGAGATCCTCGAGCCCTACACCAAGGCGCTGCCGCTGACCGTGGTCCGCCACGGCGAGCGGCACGGCTATGCCCGGTCGCTGGAAGAACTGCTGCGGCTGGCCGTGGAGCGGACCGACCGCCCCAAGCGGGACGCGGCGATCATCATGCACGCCGACTTTGCCCACGGCCCGGAATACCTCCCCGAGATTGCCCGGCGGCTCGAGGGGGGAGCTGACGTCGTGGTGACGCAGGCCACACTCCAGGGCGAGCCCCGCCGCGCGGCACGGCTCCTGCGAAGGTACGCCAAATGGCTGCTTCGCGGGGTCAAAGTGTCCGGCGTACGAGACATTGTGTCCGGATATCTGGCAATCAGGCTGGTCAGTCTGCGCAACGCGATCCGCGCGCAGGAGGGCCCGCTGCTCACCGCGGAGGGCTGGGCCGCCAACGCCGAGTTGCTGGGACGGGTGGCCCAGCAGGCGCGGCGGGTGGAGACCATGGACGTGGTCGAACGACTCGACCTCCGCTCCCGCGACAGCCGGGTGGACCCGGGGCCGGTGGCGAGGGGGTTGGGGCGGGTGGGGGGGCGGCTGCGGATCTCGGGACGGCCACGGGTGGAGAACCGGCGCGGAGGTCCTGCGCCCCCCGCCGATGAACCGGAGCTGGAGGAAGCAACCAAATGAAGATCCTGATCGCGGGCATCGCGGCCGCCCTGTCCGTTGCCGCGCGCCCCGCTCCCATACCCGCCCCGGCCCCCGGGCCGGCCCCCGCGGCCACCTATCCCTTCGGCGTCGGGGAGCGGTTCCAGTACTCCGCCAAGCTGGGGTTCCTCAGGCTGGGGACGGCCTGGATGTCGGTGAACGGCATTGACAGCGTGCGCGGCCACGAGTCGTTCGTCTTCGAGTTCGGGCTGGAGGCCTCCGCACCGTTCTACAAGGCGAAGAACGTCCTGCGCTCCTGGACCGGCACCGAGGACCTGATCTCCCGCCGCTTCCGGCAGGACCTTGTCGAGAACGGGAAGCCACGCCCCCGGTACTACGAGATCTTCCCCGACTCCCAGACCTTCGACCAGGAACAGCGGCCGGGGGCCAAGCCCTCCGTGGCCCAGCCCCTGGACGACGCCGCGTTCTTCTATTTCCTGCGGACGCTCTCGCTGGAGGTGGGCAAGAGCTACCAGTACGATCGCTACTTCCGGAAGGAGCTCAATCCGGTCACCATCAAGGTGGTGAAGCGGGAAAAGATGGAACTGCCGGACGGCAGCAAGGTGCAGTGCCTCATCCTCAACCCGGTGGTCGGGGACGATGGTGTGTTCGCGCCCCGCGCCGAGGCCCAGCTCTGGATTACCGACGATGCCCGGCGCATCCCGGTGCAGATCCGCTCCAAGCTTCCTTTCGGCACGGTGACTCTCCGACTGGAAGAGGTCACGCCCGCCCCGGCAGCTCCGTGACCGATTACCGCGAGCCTGACCTCTCGCGCCTCAAGACCGTCCCGATCGGCGCCCGGCCCAGCAAGGTGGACCGGGCGCTGCTCGCGACGCCCCCCGGCGACGATCGCTCCTTCGCCGCCTTCCTCGCCAGCCTGCCCCATGTGCTCGCCGCCGACCAGTTCCGCCGCGTGGCCGCCGCCGTCGCGGCGGCGGCCAGGGGCCGCCGGGGAGTGGTCCTGCTGCTGGGGGGTCACGTCATCAAAGTGGGGCTCGGCCCGCTGGTTGCGGAGTGGGCGCGGCTCGGTATCGTGACCCACGTCGCCCTGAACGGCGCCGCCGCCATCCACGACTACGAACTCGCCGCCTTCGGCGGCACCAGTGAAGAGGTGGAACAGGGATTGGCTGACGGCACCTTCGGCATGGCCGCCGAGACCGGCGCGGAGATGAATGCCGCGATTCTGGCCGCCCACCGGGCCGATCGGGGCCTGGGGGAAGGGTTGGCTGCCGCCCTGGCGGCGCGGCGATCCTTGCCGGGCGAGTCGGGGTCCATCCTCCTCGCCTGTCACCGGCACGGCGTGCCGGTGACGGTGCATGCCGCGATCGGGGCCGAGATCACGCACCAGCATCCGTCGGCCGACGGTGCCGCCATCGGCGCCACCAGCCACCGCGACTTCCGCCGGCTTGCCGGGTCACTGCCCGCGCTGCACGATGGGGGGGTGGTCCTCAACCTGGGGAGCGCGGTGGTGTTGCCCGAGGTGTTCCTCAAGGCGCTGACCATTGCGCGGAACCTCGGGGAGGGCCGGCCCACCGGCTTCCTCGCCGCCGATTTCGACATGATCCGGCACTACCGGCCGCGGATGAACGTGGTGGAGCGACCGACCAGGGAGGGTGGCACCGGCATCCTGCTCACCGGACACCACGAACTGATGATCCCGCTGCTGGCGTGGGCCGTCCGGGAGGCGCTGGAGGCAGTCCCCTGACCGGAGGGGAGCACCCGCACACACGGGCGGGCGGGGATCGCGTGGACCCGCCGCCCGCCGCTGTGCCAGGACTCCGGATGCCTCAGAAGCTCGAGGAGGGCTTCCCGGAGATGGTGTCTTTCACCTTGTCCGCGGTGCCTGGGGCCACCACCCGCAGGACCAGGTAGACCAGGAACCCGAGGAAAGCGAGCCAGAGCAGCTTGCCGAAGATTCCAATGACGATGCCAAAAAGGCCGAAGACGAGGTGCAGGGCGAACCAGGCCACCACGGCCAGGACGGCGAACCCGATCAGGTTCCGGAACATGCTATTTTCCTCCAGCGGAAGTCGGACACGGCGGCCCTTACGGGTGACGTTTCAGAAAGTTTCGCCCACGGAATCGTGACTCAAGTCCATGATGTGATCGTGGTTGGCGGTGGCCCGGTGGGCACGGCCTGCGCCCGGGAGTTCGCCAGCGCGGGCCGAAAGGTACTGCTCCTCGAGCGCGGTGGCGACGCGGGGGAGGGCTGGCGTGCGGCGGCCGGGATGCTGTCGGCCCAGGCCGGCTCCCACGGCGAGGATCCGCTCTTCGAACTAGGCATGGCCGGCCGCGAGCTCTACGCGGAACTGGCGCCGGCGCTCAAGGAGAATACGGGTCTCGACATCGGATTGTGGCAGGAGGGGATCGCCCGGCTGGCGGTGGACGACGCCGACGCCACCTACCTCCGCACCCAGGTGGCGTGGCAGCGGCAACAGGGCCATACCTGCGACTGGTTCGACGCCGCCGAGGTGAAGGCCCGGTGGCCCTGGCTCGGCCCCAGCCATGGGGCCCTGTGGGCACCGCGGGACGCGGCCCTCCACCCGGGGCGGCTGGTGGAGGCACTCCGGGCGGATGCGGTCCGGTGCGGAGTGAAGATCGTGCACGACACCGTGACCGCAGTCGAGCGGCGCGGCGACCGGGTCACGGGGGTAAGGGGCCGGGACGGTTACGTCGGCGCCGATGTCGTCATCGCCGCCGGGCCGTGGTCCCGGCTCATCGACGGGCTGCCCCGGCCGCTCTCGGTGGAACCGATCCGCGGACAGATGGCGGCCCTGGCCTGGCCCGAGGGCGTTCCCCCGGCCATCATCCTCGGCCGCGGCAGCTACATCGTGGCCCGGGATGGAGAGGCGGTCATCGGCAGCACGATGGAGCATGCCGGGTACTCCACCGAAGTCTCCTCCGCGGGCCTGGCCGAGATCTTTACCGGAGCGAGTGCCCTCTGCCCCGCCCTCGCGGCCGGCGAGGTGCGCCGCACCTGGGCCGGCCTGCGCCCGATGACCCCCGATGGGCTTCCCATCCTGGGCCCGGAACCTCGCCTGGCGGGGCTCTGGTACGCTGCGGGCCACGGACGGAACGGCATCCTGCTCGCGGCGATCACCGCGGTGGTGTTGCACCGCCTGCTCGACGGCGAGAACGACATCGAGCACCTGACGGCCCTCCGACCCGAGCGCTTCTGGTCCTGGTAGGCAACGACGACGACGCCTCCCCCCGACGAGCCCGCGCACCGCGCGGGCTCGTTCGCGTTCAGGCGGGCTTAGTTGCGGATCGGCCAACTGCCGGGCGCCCGAGGCCTTCGCCATCCCCGGAAAACATCCGCGGAGGAATGAGCGGCGTACGAGGAGCACTGGCGGGGATGTACCCCCGCCGCTGCAGGCGGGCCGGGCTGGTCCGCTCCACATCTGCCCAGGAGTCTCCTCATGTTTCGCTGGCGCGCGCTCACGCGCTCCCACGGGCTCGCCGCCCTGCTGGCCCTCGCGACCGCCGCCGGTGGTGCCGCGGTGCTGGCGGGATCCGACCACCAGGACATGCCGCTGGTCGAGCTCAACCCCCGCATGGACCTGACAGACGTTTACGCCTTTCCCGGCTCCGCCCCGGGCCGGCTCGTGCTGGTGATGAACACCAGCGGGTTCCTCTCCCCGGCCCAGACGGCGGCCGCGGCCTTCGACCCGAACATCCTCTACCAGTTCAAGGTGGACAACGACGGGGACGCGCTCGAGGACCGGGTGATCCAGGTCAGCTTCGAAGGAAAGGGCACCAACCAGCGGGTGGTGGTCCGCGGCCCGGACGCGCCGGTGGTCAGCGGGGCCATGATGAACGTGGTGAACCAGAATGCCCCGACCCTGCGCGGCAACTTTAACACCGCGTTCGGCTCCGCCAACGGCATCCAGGCGTTCGCCGGCCCCCGGGACGACTCCTTCTTCCTCGACCTCGAGGCCGCCTTCTGCATCCTGCCCGACCGGCGTCCCGCCACCGGCGCACTCTCCCAGCCCTGTGCCCTGCCGAGCGTCGGCTTCCGGGCCCCGGGCTCGGCCATCAACTACATCGCCGGATTCAATGTGCTCTCGATCGTCGTCGAGCTGCCCTCGTCCCTGCTCGAGGCCGGCGCACCCGGCAAGCTCGGCATCTGGGGCACCCTGAGCCGCTGACCTCCACCACAGAGACCATACACGATGCGCACCCCCATGATCCTGCTCGGCCTGGCGCTCGGCGCGGCCGCGTGCAGCAACGATGACGGCGCCGGAACCGGCCCCGGCAAGACCACGACCTACAACCAGGTGCAGCGCCTGGGCAACCCGCTGATCAGCGAAGTCCTGCTGGACAAGCGGAGCCACCCGACCCATGGCTCCATCGGGCCGGACCAGGATGGGGCCCTCATCGGGCCGGAGCTCTTCGCCCACCTGGTGATCGGCTCGCCCACGACCATCGCGGGCCGGGACACCGCCTACGTCAACATCCTCGCCAGCGTCCTCCTGCCCGACATGCTGATCGTGCAGACGGACAAGGACCCGGCGACGGCCAGCTGGCTCAACTGGGTGGGCGTGCCCCCGCTCGCCAACGGCTGGGGCGGCCGCAAGCTCCAGGATGACGTGGTGGACCTGGCCCTGCTGGCCGTCTTCGGCGACCCCTTCGGCGCCGACCCGGGCAACACCACCCCGAGCCTGATCACCGACAACGTGGGGAGCGACAGCCCGTTCCTCGCCACGTTCCCGTACCTCGCGCCGCCGAACTGACGGCGCCGGCCGGCGGTCCGGTGGCTGTCGCACCGGGCCGTCGCGCCGTTCACGGTCCCTGGAGTCCCCTGATGAGTATGTGGCGGCTTCTCCCCCTGGTCCTGCTTCCGGCTACCGGCTGCGGGCGTGCGGTCGCGCCGGCGCCGCTCGCCATGACGACGGCATCCGTTCGCGACGCCGACATCCGGTTCTACGAGACCCGCGCGGCGCGTGACCCCTACGGCGCGCGGGACCGGGCCATGCTCGCGGCGCTGTACCTCGAACGGGGCCGTGCGACCGGTGCCGAGGCAGACCTGGCGGCGGCGGAACGGCTGGCGCGGGCCAGTACCACGACCAGGCGGGCGCACAACGAGGCCGCGGCCTCGGTCCTCGCGGGGACGCTGGGGGCCCAGCACCGATTCGCCGAGGCGTACACGATCATGGCCGCCGTCTTCGCCCGCGATTCGGGGGACGCGGTGGTCCGCGCCACGCTGGGGGAGATCGCGCTCGAGTTGGGCCGGTACGAGGAAGCGGACCGGCTCTTCGGGCCCCTGCGCCTCGTGGCGCTGGCCCCCGCCGTCGGGCCCCGTTACGCCCGCTGGCTCGAGTTGCGCGGCGAGTCCGGGGCGGCGCGGCGGCTGCTCGAGGAGCTGCGAGCCACGCAGGCGGGCGAGTTTCGGGTTTCCCCGGAGCAGCTGGCCTGGTACGACCTGCGCCTCGGCGACCTCGCGGCGCGCCACGGGCGGCCCGATCTGGCCGAGGCGGCGTACCAGCGCGGACTCACCGTCGCGCCGGGCGACCCGCGGCTGCTGGCCGCCCGCGGCCGGCTGGCGCTCGAACGGGGGGCCACCGCGGAGGCCCGCCGCCTGGGCGAGGAGGCGCTCGCCCTGCGCTACGACCCTGCCGTGCTGATGCTCCTCGCGGAAGTGGCGGAGCAGGAGGGAGACAGCGCCCGCCGGGCCGACTACGTGGCCGCGGTGGAGCTGGCGGTCCTCGGCACGGCGAGCGGTTTCCATCGGGCGGCCGCGCTATTCCTGCTGGATCGCGGCATCCGGGTCGCCGAGATCCGGGACCGGGCCCTGGCGGACCTCGAGACCCGTCGGGACGTGCAGGGCTACGATCTGGCGGCGTGGGCGGCCTACAAGGCGGGGGACCTCCGTGCCGCGGTACCACTCGCCCGGGCCGCGACCGCGCGAAACGTTGGCGACACGGGACTTGAACGCCGGGCGGCGACCATCGCGCAGGCCGATGGCGGCAATGCCCGGGTGACGCCGTGACTCCTGGTCGGCTGCTTCTCGGGCTGGTGCTGGCGGTGCATCCGCTGCATTCCACGCACACCGAGCTCCGGGAGGAGCGAGGCGGGGGTGTCACCCTCACGGTGCGCGCCTTCACTGACGACCTGCACGTGGCGGTGCGCGCGGCCGAAGGGGGCGTCGGAGACTCGGCGCTGGCCCGGTACGTCCGTCGGACGCTCCGGCTCACCGGGGCCGCCGGCCAGCCGGTGCCGCTCGAATGGCACGGGGTGCGGGCCGATGGTAACGTGACGTACCTTTCACTCACCGGCCTCCTTCGGGGCGGACTCCGCGGGGCCCAGGTCCAGCAGGTCATGTTGATGGAGCGCTTTTCCGACCAGGTGAACGTGGTGCAGGTCCGGACACCTGGCGGCGCCACGAGCCTGCTCTTCCTCCCGGGCCAGGGGCCGAAGGTCCTCCCGTGACCCGTGACGGTGCACTCTGGCCTTGTGTCCCGTTCGCAGGGCGGACTAGACTGATGCATCCTGGCGCCGACTCCGTCTCCCTCGCTCCCCCCGGGACCCGCACGCTTCCACGGCCGATGACCGATTCCTCCACCACGCCCCGGGACGCCGACCTGGTGCTCCGCATGGCTCGCGGCGACGAAGCGGCGCTCGGGACGCTGTACGATCGCTTCGGCGGCGTCCTGTACGCCGTGGCGTTCCGGGTGCTGGGCGAGAAGGCGGACGCCGAGGAAGTGGTGTTCGAGGCGTTTGCGCAGGCGTGGCGGGATGCCGGGCGGTTCGACCCGGCGCGCGGCTCGGCGGCCGCGTGGCTCACGATGATGGCCCGGAGCCGGGCACTCGACCTGGTGCGCTCGCAATCCCGGCGGGCCCGGATCACGGACACCGCGGCGCGGGAGGACAGCAGCACCGCCCCGGCGATGAGCGGCGGCTTCACCGCCCCAGGCTCCGCGCTGGAAGAGGACGAACGGCGCCGCGCGGTGCGCCAGGCGCTCGAGGGCCTGGCACCGCCGCAACGGCAGGCGATCGAACTGGCGTACTACGAGGGGTTGTCCCAGTCCGAGATTGCCGCACGGCTGCAGGAGCCGCTCGGCACCATCAAGACCAGGATGCGGCTCGGGATGCAGAAGCTCCGCGATGCACTCCGACCGTACTATTTCGAGGGGGCAGTGTGAGCGGCGCCGGTCAGGATCCCAGGGAACTCGCTGCGGCCTACAGCCTCGGCGCCCTCGACCCGGAGGAGACTCGGGCCTTCGAGGCGGCGCTCGCCGGCTCCCCGGAGCTGCAGCGGGAGGTCGCCGAATACCGGGAGGTCGGCGCGCTGCTCGCGCAGGGGGCACCGGCACCGGGCGCCGGGTTGCCGGCCGCGCTCCGGGCCCGGGTGTTGGCGCAGGCGGCGGCATCGAAGCAAGCGCGCGTCAGGCCCCGCGCGCCGGGGCTCCTGTGGCTGGCACTGGCCGCTTCGCTCCTGGCGCTCGGCGCGACCTCCGTGCTCTGGTTCCGTACCCGCGAGGGGCTGGCGGAGCGGGATCGCGCCATCGCCGCGCTGCGCGACAGCCTGGCGGCCCGCGAGCAGTTGCTGGCATACCGGGAGGCCGAGATCAACGCCATCCTCGACCCGAACGTCACGCTGACCCTGATGGGAGAGGCGGACTCCCCCAAGCCCACGGTGCAGCTGTTCTGGAACCGGAAGACCAACCGGATGCTGGTGCACGCCTTCCAGCTCGCGCCGGCGGCGAGCCGCCGCGCCTACCAGCTCTGGTTCATTCCGAAGCACGGCGCACCGATTCCCTCGATCACCTTCAACACCGAGGCATCCGGACACGGGCTGGTCCCGGAGGTGAAGGTGCCCGCCGGCATGGAGCTGGCGGCCGCCGCGATCACCGAGGAGCCGGAAGGGGGAAGCCCCCAGCCGACCACCCCGGTGCTGCTGGTCGCCAGCTTCACCGCGGCGGGGTCCTGAGCGGCATGCGCCTGCTGCTCGCCGCGGCGCTGCTGGCCGCTCCGCTGGGAGCCCAGGTTCCGGCCGACCTCCAGCGGGAACGGGATGAGTTCGCCCGCTGGCTGAGCACCGATCCCACGTCTCCCTACGCTGCCCTCGGGTTGCACCCGGTGGGGAGCGGGATGAGCATCGGCGCCGAGCCAGCGGACATCCCCATGCCCGGCGTGGCGCGCGGGATCATCACCGAGGAGCGGGGCGTGGTGGTGCTGACCACCGCCGGCACACGGCGCGTGCTGCCGCGGGAGCGGGTGGTGCCGCTCGGCGCGGAGTACCGGCTGTTCGTTTCGGGGGCGCCGGGACGCGCCGTGGTGGTGGCGTTCGGGGCGGTGCGCCAGCCGAAGCAGCCGGTGTTCTACGGGTACGAGGCGGGGGTGCGGCTCAGCGCCACCCTCGAGGCGCCGGAACGCCGGGGCCGATTTCGCACCCTTGGGCTCGACGGCGCGGAGACCGACGCGACGGAGGCGGGCTTCGTGACCCTCACGCTGCCCACCGCGCGCCCACGCCTCCGGGTCTACCGGGTCGGCGCTGCGGACGACGAGGAAGCGCCGCTCCTCATCTTCTTCCGGGACTCCACCAACGCCCGAGGGACATACCCGGCGGGGCGGTTCGTGGAGCTCATTCCCGCAGCGAGCGGTCGCTACCTGGTGGACTTCAACCGGGCCAGGAATCCGTACTGCGCCTACAGCAGCATCTTCCCCTGCCCCGCCCCGTGGCCCGGCAACGCCGTGGCGGCGGCGATCCCCGCGGGGGAGCGCTACCCGGCCACCGCGCCCTAGCGCGACGGGGGCCGGCGTCGCCTGATTTCCTCCATGCTTGCCATCCTGCTCTCCCTGCTGACCCCCACGGACGTTGCCGGCCCCTGGCGGGCCGCGCTCGACCTCGCGGGAGGACCGCTCGAGTTCGGGCTCACCCTCGAAGGCAGCGGCCCCACCCTTTCCGGACGTCTCTGCAACGCCACCACCTGCGAATCCTTCTCCGCGGTGCGCTGGGAGGGGGACAGCCTGGTGCTCGAACTGGGCGACTATGCGGCGTCCATCGCCGTGGTGGTCCGCGGGGATTCGCTGGTCGGCCGGTACCACAACGTCGGGCGCCGGGGTCCGCGCACCATCCCCCTCCGTGCCGCCCGGGGCGCGTGGGCTGGCGTGGCCGCAACTCCCGCCCTGCTGGGCCGGTGGGACGCCTGGTTCCTGAGCGGCTTCGAACAGACTCCCCGGATCCTCGAGTTCCGGAACGGGCCGCTCGGACTCGAGGGGACGGTCATCTCGAACTCCGGAGACTACGGCCTCTTCGCGGGGTGGATGCGTGGGGACAGCCTGGTCCTGGGGCACTTCGACGGGTCATTCGTCTATCGCCTGAGCGCACGGCTCGATGGCGACACCCTCCGCGGCACTTTCCACGCCGGGCTCCGGACTCAGACGGCGTTCGTGGCGACGCGGGCTACGGGGCGGCCGCATCTGACGCCACCCACGGCCGTCACCCGGGCGGACACCGCCGCTCCGCTCCAGCTCGCCTTCACCGATCTCGAGGGGCACACCGTCTCCCTCGCCGATCCACAGTTCCGCGGCAAGGTGGTCCTGGTGGACCTCTTTGGCACCTGGTGTCCCACCTGTCACGATGCGGCGCCCACGCTGGTGGCGCTCGACCGGGAGTTCCGGGATCGGGGGCTCGCGGTGGTGGGGGTGGCGTTCGAGGTGACGGGCGACAGCGCGCAGGACGCGCCGCTGGTCCGCCGCTACCGCGACAAGTTCGGCATCACCTTTCCCCTGCTGCTCGGCGGTGTGGCCGAGGCGGAGGTGGTGAGCGCGGCCATTCCACAGCTGGACGGGTTCACCGCCTACCCTACCACCCTGTTCGTGGGTCGCGATGGCAGGGTGCGGCGCATTCATGCCGGCTTCTATGGGCCGGCCACGGGGCCCGCCCATGGGGCGATCGTGGCGGAGTTCCGGCGGGAGGTGGAGCGGCTGCTGGCGGAGCCGGGGCAGTAGAGGCAGGGGCGGAGGTCCGGTCGCCCCTACGACGGGCTCCGCAACATCAGGGCAGGTACAGTGGCATCCCGATCCACCTTCAGCCCGATCCATTCACCCCGGATGGCGTGGGTCGGCACCCCGCAGAGCAGCCAGTACCAGCCGGCCTGATCGGCCACGAAGGTGGTCAGATCGCGCTGACCGGGCTTGAGCCCCACCAGCACCGCGCGGCTGAGGGCGTTCTCCAGCGCCGGGCGTCCTCCCTCCTGAGGGAGCTTCTCCCGCTCCGCCATCACCACCAGGCTGTGGGACTGGACGCTGTCCCGGTTGACCCAGGTCCACTTCACCGTCCAGTTGAGCGGCACCACCAGCTGGGCCATGCCGTGGTGCAGGCCGTTCAACGTTGCGATCCCCCCGGGCCCGCCGGCCTCGGCCTGGAGCGTGAGGCTGACGGTCCGGCCCGCGGTGTCCACGACGATCCAGTCGGGAAGTCCCTGGGCGGCCATCCCCCCCGGCCACAGCAGGGCCAGCAGCACTGCAATCAGCCTGCGACGCACCGGCACTCCCGGGTGGACGGTCATGGCGCTTTACTCGGTCCGACGGTAATGTATGCGCTCCTCCATGTCTGCCCCATCCCCCGGAGTCCCCTGATGGCCGGCCTGCTCGACCGTGAACGGATCATTGCCCAGCCCGGGTTCAACCGCTGGCTGGTGCCGCCGGCGGCCCTGGCGATCCACCTCTCGATCGGGATGGCGTACGGCTTCAGCGTCTTCTGGCTGCCGCTCAGCAAGGCCATCGGGGTCAACCAGCCGGTCCCCTGCGGGCCGGAGGTCGGATTCTTCGCGCAGCTGGTGACGACGACCTGCGACTGGAAGATCAGCATGCTGGGGTGGATGTACAGCCTGTTCTTCTTCTTCCTCGGCAGTTCGGCGGCGATCTTCGGCGGCTGGCTCGAGAAGGTGGGGCCGCGGCGGGCCGGGGTGGTGGCGGCCTTCTGCTGGGGCGGCGGGTTCTTCATCTCCGCGCTTGGCATCAAGACCCACCAGCTCTGGCTCATGTGGCTCGGCTCCGGGGTCATCGGCGGCTGCGGCCTCGGCCTGGGATACATCTCGCCGGTCTCCACCCTCATCAAGTGGTTCCCCGACCGGCGCGGCATGGCCACCGGCATGGCCATCATGGGATTCGGTGGCGGGGCGCTGATCGGCTCGCCGCTGGCGGACATGCTCATGAAGCGGTTCGCGAGCGCCACCTCGGTGGGCGCCTTCGAGACCTTCCTGACGATGGGCTCCCTCTATTTCGTGGCGATGCTGCTCGGCGCCTTCGGGTACCGCATCCCCCGGACCGACTGGAAGCCGGCGGGGTGGGTCCCCAAGGTCCAGGCCAACGCCATGGTGACGCGGGGCCACGTCCACGTCCGCAATGCCTGGCGGACCCGGCAGTTCTGGCTGCTCTGGGCGGTCCTCTGCCTCAACGTCAGTGCCGGGATCGGGGTGATCGGGATGGCCTCGCCGATGATCCAGGAGGTCTTTGGCGGGAAGCTGATCGGGGTGGCCGGCGGCCTGGCCGACCTCACCACTGACCAGAAGGCGCAGGTGGCCACGATCGGGGCCGCCTTCGCGGCGCTGCTCAGCTTCTTCAACATCATGGGCCGGTTCTTCTGGGCCTCGCTCTCCGACTGGCTGGGACGCAAGCGGACCTACGCCATCTTCTTCCTGCTGGGCACCATCCTCTACGCCTCGGCGCCTGGGGCAGGAAAGAGCGGCAGCGTGGCGCTCTTCGCCGCCATCTTCTGCGTGATCCTCACGATGTATGGCGGCGGCTTTGCCACCATCCCGGCCTACCTGGCCGACATGTTCGGCACC
>CAZPER010000001.1:75862-117706 GCA_964585655.1 uncultured Gemmatimonadaceae bacterium
GCCTGGTCCACGGCAGGGATCCTGGGCCCGGTGCTGATCAACTACATCCGCGAGTACCAGCTGAACCAGGGCGTCCCGGCAGCCCAGGCCTACAACACCACGATGTTCATCCTGGCCGGCCTGCTGGTTCTCGGGTTCCTGTGCAACCTGGCCGTCCGCCCGGTGGCGGAGCGCTACTTCATGACCGACGAGGAACTCGCCGCCGTGCGGGGCGGCAAGTGACCGGGCCCGGGAGGCCACAACCGATGACGGCACCAGACGACGAGCGCCCCTCCCCCTTCAGCTGGGTGCTGGTGGCGGCCGGCTGGACCCTGGTAGGGGTCCCCATGCTCTGGGGGATCATCATCACCTTCCGGAAGGCGTCCCTGCTGTTCCGCTGACGGGCGACTTGACGCCGACGATTGCAGACGGATATTTGGAGCATTCTGATCCACCCCACCGGGAGTCGTACGCTGGCCGCGCACGAGTCCCGATCCATGAAGGCACACGCCCGGTTGGCGTTGCTGTTCTCGCAGGTCCTGCAGTAGACAATTCATCCCTCAGGAGAGCGATCTCATGCGTAGGCAGACGCAGTGGGGTCTGTCGCTCGTGCTGTTGACAGCCGGTGCGACTACTCTATCCGCCCAGGCCAACTGGACGACCTACGGCGGAAACGACTGGAACCAGCGGTACTCGACGCTGGCGCAGCTCAATACGACGAACGTCCGCAACATGGTCCCGCGGATGGTGTTCCAGACCGGGATCAGCCGGCTCGGCAGCTTCGAGAACACCCCGATCGTGGTGGACAACATGATGTACGTCACCACGCCGTACAACACCGCGATCGCGTACGACCTCAGCACCGGCAAGCAGGTCTGGCGCTACGAGCACAAGCTCGGCACCTCGATCTACTGCTGCGGCCCGAACAACCGCGGGGTCGCGGTGCACGGCCCCCACGTCTACATGGGCACGCTGGACGCCCGGCTGGTGGCGCTGGACCGGATGACGGGGGAGGTGGCCTGGGACATCGAGGTCGCGGACCCGGCGTACGGCTACAGCATCACCCACGCCCCGCTGGTGATCGGCGACAACGTGATCGTGGGCGTGTCGGGCGGCGAGTACGGGATCCGCGGCCACGTCACCGCCTACAACGCCGTGAGCGGTGAGCAGGTGTGGCGCTGGTTCTCGATCCCGGCCCCGAAGGGCGACCCGACCTTTGACCCGATCGCCCCGAACGGCTGGTGGGGCACCTGGCCCACCCACACCCCGGATGGCGCCAACCTGAACCGCAACGTGGCGGCGGAGAAGGCGGACAGCGCCAAGTACGCCGACGCCTGGCAGCGGGGCGGCGGCGGCGTGTGGATGACGCCGGCGTACGACAAGGCGCTCAACATGATCTACGTCGCGGTCGGTAATCCGTCGCCGGACCTCGACGGGGGCGTCCGCCCCGGCGACAACCTGTACACCGATTGCGTGGTGGCCATTGACGCGACCACGGGCAAGACCAAGTGGTACTACCAGACCGTGCCGCACGACGTCTGGGACCTGGACGCCGTCTCCCCGCCGGTCGTGACCATGCTGGGCGGGAAGAAGGTCGTGGTGCACGCCGGCAAGACCGCCTGGGTGTACGTCCTCGATGCCGCCACCGGCAAGCTGGTCCGGCGCACCGAGAACTTCACCCCGCAGGAGAACATGTTTGGCCTGCCGACCGCGGAAGGCACCCGGATGCTGCCGGGCGCCAACGGCGGCGCCGAATGGTCGCCGATCGCGGTGGATCCGCGGCTGGGCTACGCCTTCGTGGCGGGGCTGCACCAGCCGATGAACTACATCACCCACAATGCCCCGTGGGAAAAGGGCCGGCTCTGGCTGGGCTCGGCCTTCGTGGCCATCCCCGGCGAGGAGCAGTGGGGCACCTACACCGCGATCAACCTCGCGACGGGCAAGGTCGCGTGGCAGAACAAGGTGCCGCAGCCGATGATGGGCGGCGCGCTGGCCACGGCGGGCGGCCTGACCTTCACCGGTGAGGGGAACGGCAACTTCAACGCCTATGACTCCCGGACCGGCAAGCTGCTGTGGCAGTTCAACGGCGGCGCCGGCTGCAACAGCGCCCCGATGAGCTTCTCCTATAAGGGAGAGCAGTTCATCGCGGTGGCCTGCGGCGGGAACTTCCAGCTCAACTTCCCGCTGGGGAACTCCCTCTACGTCTTCGGGCTCCCCAAGCCATTTACGACCGCAGCACGCTAGATTACCGCGCGAAGGTTGCGCCGCAGCTTGGACGGGAGCGCCCTTCGGGGCGCTCCCGTCCTGCGTTCCGATTCCTTGCTTGTGGGGGTTCTGGCATGCCGGTCCTGCGTTCCCTGTCCCTCTTCGCCCTGACGGTGGCCTGCGCCGCCGCCCTGCCCCGATCCTCGGCACGGGCTCCGGCGTCCAGGCCGGCTCCGGCGGCCGTCATGGCCGCGCCGGCGCCACCGGATTCGTCCTGGATGGAGTGGAACGACGCGACGAAGAGCCTCAAGTTCCGGCTCATCGCCGGCCTGATCGGGCGGGGCGCGAAGAGCCCGTTCAACTTCAACGGCTACGTGGACGGGGAGCTGACGCTGGTGGTCCCGGTGGCGGCCAATGTGGTGATGAGCTTCGTCAATGAGGACGGGACCCCCCACAGCGCGGTGGTCATCCCGGACACCCTGCCCATGCCGTCGATGGCGGATGAGGCCGCGATCCCCCGGGCCTACACCACCAAGGCTTCCGAGGGGCTGGGGTACTATGCCACGGATGTCATGCGGTTCAAGGCGGCGCCGGCGGGGAGATACCGGATCTTCTGCGGGGTGCCGGGGCATGGGCTGTCGGGAATGTGGATCCGGCTCCAGGTGGACTCCACCGCGGCCGCGCCGGCAATGCTGGAAACCCCTACCAACAGGTAGGGAGGGATGGGACCGGGGGCCATTGCCCGGTCATAGGGGCCGTTGCATGATTATCCGAATCCAGCGGCCGCCTTTGCCCCTCCTCGGGTTGCGGCCGTGGCCGGAGTCGGTATCTTATACGCACTCCTTAACATAGCGGATCACGCCCCGGGCAGGATTCTACCGGCGTCCGGGCCGATCCGACCCCCAGGAGGTGTCTCCAGGCTTCGGCCTCCTCCCATGGCCTAGAGCCCCACCAGACATCGTCGGAAACGCAGCACAGGCAGGTGCAGGCAGGAAGGCGCTCTGAAGCGTGTCAGTCGTTTTCAGTCATCTTCTAGTCAGGAGAAGCACCGATGAAGCGTAGCGCTCTGTTGTTTGGGGCCCTGCTGTTTGGCGCGGCAAGTGGCGCCAACGCGCAGGCCCTCACGATGCAGATGAGCAATGGGTGGACCTTTGGATTCGCCGGCAACGTCAACATCTTCGCGATGTACCAGAGCGTCAGCTCCGGCAACGACGCGACTGGGCTCGGCAGCGGCGCGTTCCTGGTGAATGGGGCCGATCTCAAGGGCCTCTATTACGGGACCGGCCTGCTCCCCTCCTTCGCCACCTTTACCGCGAAGGGCAAGGAAGGCGAGACCGACCTGGGCGTCCAGTTCGGCTTTGCGCCCCAGGTCCAGTGCGGCGGCAACCAGCACGACTGCTTCGGCAGCCAGTTCTCGGGTGCCTCGATCGACATGCGTCAGGTGTTCATGACTGTCGGCGGCAGCTGGGGCACCATCACCGCCGGCCGCGAACTCGGCGTGTACCAGCGCTCCAACATCCTGAATGACCAGACCCTGTTCGGCGTCGGCGGCGGCGGGATCGCGCCCCGCGGCACCACCCTGGGCCGCATCGGCTTCGGCTACGTCTATCCGAACTTCGTGCCCCAGTTCACCTACTCCTCGCCGGCCGGTCGCTCCACCAGCTTCAACATCGGCCTCATGGAGCCCAGCACCTTTGGCAGCTTCACCGAGCTGACCATCCCCCGCCTCGAGGCCGAAGTCAGCTTCAAGGCCGGGAGCAACCTGAACGTGTTCGTGGGTGGCACGGTGCAGAACGGCAAGGACCCGATTGCCGATGAGAGCAAGACCGCGGTCGGCGGTTCCGGCGGCTTGACCTACAAGACCAGCACCTTCTCGGTCCACGGCTCCGGCTACTACGGCAAGGGTATCGGCACGACCCTGATGTTCGGCGGCACTGCCCAGGCGGGCAACGACCTGACCACGTCGTACGGGTACTTCGGCCAGCTGACCTTCACCCCGGCCAATAGCAAGATGACCCTCGCCGGCAGCTTCGGCTCGAGCTTCATCAAGGACGAAGGCGACACCTTCAAGACCGAGAACAGCCTGATCTCGGGCGGCATCTACTACCAGGCCACCAAGTCGCTGAAGATCGTCGGCGAGGGCGACTACATGTGGTCGAAGGACAAGGAAGGCAGCGGCAAGAACAAGGCGTTCACCGGTGCCTTCGGCATGATGCTGTTCTACTGATCGGCCGTCGCCGGTTGGTAGGATCGGCCCCCCCGGCGTCTCCGGGGGGGCCGATTCGCTTTCCCCCCGACGCGCCTGCCGGTCCGCCACCGGTGCGTGTAGATTCGGGCTCCACTTTCGCCGACCGAGCCGAGGTTTCCACGCATGCGCCGACTCACCGCGCTCCTTCTCATCGCACTCCCTGCCTGCTCCGGCACCCTCTACAACACTACCCGGGCCAACACCAGCGGGGCCCCGGACGACGTCTACCAGTGCGTCCAGAATCAGCTCAAGACCATGGGCTATCGCCGCATGCAGTATGACGCGATGGACCGGTGGTACCTCGCGGAGAAGGAGGAGACCGGGGTCCAGGTCTCAAGCGGACTGTACCGGAAGTCCTGGATCACCCTGGATACCCGGGTGCGTCCCAACGCCGATGGCACTACCGGGCTGGAGATCACGGCCCACTCCTACCAGGAATACGCCAGCGCCCGCGGTCCGGACCGGACGGAGCAGCCCGTGTCCACCAAGGCCAAGCTGGACGCGAAGTCACTGCACGAGGCCTGCGCTCCACAGCCCTAGGGCTCGGCCCCGGCTCCCCCCCGCCCCGGCGGCCGACCCTTCCCGGTCGGCTGCCGGGGCGGCTGCATGGGGTGGTACCGAGCCGCTACAGGATACTATTTTCAGCCTGCTGGTTGAAACATCCGACTTCACCCATAGCCGTTCCCAACGCCCATCACTAGCTTGGTGGCGCCCATCATGACCGGACCCCGGCCCGGAACCGGAAGAGGATAAGGAATGGCCCTGCCGCTGGTTCAGCTCACCCGAAGCGCCGACCCGGAAACGGCCGCCCCCCTGCCGCAGCCCCTGATCCGGAAGCCCTCCTGGCTCAAGGTGAAGGCTCCCGGCGGCGAGACCTACCTGCGGGTGAAGGGGATGATGCGGGAACTGGGGCTGCACACCGTCTGCGAGGAGGCCCGCTGCCCCAACATCGGGGAGTGCTGGGAGCACAAGGCGGCCACCTTCATGATCCTGGGCGATGTCTGCACCCGGAACTGCGCCTACTGTGCCGTGGCCCACGGCACCCCCGCCCCGTTCGACCCGGTCGAGCCGGTCCGCCTGGCGGAGGCGGTGACCCGGATGGGCCTCCAGCACGTGGTGATCACCTCGGTGGACCGGGACGACCTCGAGAATGGCGGAGCCGAGGCATTCGCGGGCTGCGTCACCGAGATCCGGAAGCGGCTCCCCGCGGCCACGGTTGAGGTGCTGATCCCCGACTTCAAGGGCTCGGAGCGCGCCCTCCAGATTGTGCTGGAGTCGGAGCCCGCCATCCTCAATCACAACCTCGAGACCTCGGAACGGCTCTACCGCCTGGCCCGGCCCGGCGGGCGGTACGACCGGGCCCTGGCGCTGCTGGCCAACGCCCGGCGGCTCCGGCCCGATGGACTCACCAAGTCCGGAATCATCCTGGGCCTTGGGGAGGAGTGGGACGAAGTCCTGACCGCCATGCGAGACCTGCGCCGGAGCGACGTCAACATCCTCACCCTGGGCCAGTACCTCCGGCCCACCGACGCGCACCTGCCGATCGCGCGCTACTACACCCCCGCGGAGTTCACCGAGCTGGGGGAGATCGGCATGGCAATGGGCTTTACCCATGTCCAGGCCAGCCCGCTGACCCGCTCCTCCTATCACGCGTGGGAGCAGGCGGAGACCGCGGTTCGACGGTTCGGCGGTTCGACGTCCTGAACGGAGACCACATGGCAGCACCCAAGACCGCCCGGAAAACCGATACCAAGACCGCCGAGAAGTACCGGGCGTACCTGCGGCAGATGATGCTGATCCGGCACTTCGAGGAGAAGGCGGGGGAGGCCTACAGCCTGGGCAAGATCGGCGGCTTCTGCCACCTGTACATCGGGCAGGAGGCGGTGGCGGTCGGCTGCCTCTCCCAGCTCCGGCCGACGGATGCGATCACCACCACCTACCGCGAGCACGGGCACGCGCTGGCGCGCGGCGTCCCGGCGCGGGCGGTAATGGCGGAGCTCTTCGGCAAGGCGACCGGCACGTCCAAGGGGAAGGGCGGCTCGATGCACATCTTCGATGCCTCGCTCGGCTTCCTCGGCGGGCACGGCATCGTGGGCGGCCATATCCCACTCTCCACCGGGATGGGCTTCGCCTTCAAGTACCGCCAGACCGACCAGGTGGCGGTGTGCTTCTTCGGCGAGGCGGCGATCAACAACGGCGCCTTCCACGAGGCGCTCAACATGGCCGGGATCTGGAAGCTCCCCTGCATCTTCATCTGCGAGAACAACCGCTACGGGATGGGCACGGCGCTGGACCGGGCGACGGCCACCTGGAACATCGCCGAGCGGGCGTCCTCCTATGACATGTCCCGCGAGGTGGTGGATGGCCAGGACCTGGCCGAGGTGATGGCGGCGATGGAGCGCGCGGTGGTGCGTGCCCGCCGCCCCTCGGCTCCGACGCTGCTCGAGGTGCGGACCTATCGCTTCGTCGGCCACTCCATGTCCGATCCGATCCATGGCCACTACCGGACCAAGGAAGAGGTCGAAGCCCATCGCAAGCGCGATCCCATCATCCTGTGGGCGGAGAAGCTCAAGGCGGAGGGTCTGCTGGACGACGCGGCCATGGAGAAGCTGGAGGCCGAGGTGAAGGCGGAGGTGCTGGACGCCTACGACTTCGCGGATCAGTCCCCGGACCCGGAGCCCGAGGAATTGTGGCGCGACGTGTACGCGCCGGTCGGGGAGGGGCGCTGAGATGCCGGTGATCACGTATCGGGATGCCCTCAACCAGGCGCTCCGGGAGGAGATGGCCCGGGACAAGGACGTCTTCCTCATGGGCGAGGAGGTCGGCGTCTACCAGGGGGCCTACAAGGTCAGCCGGGGACTGTTGGAAGAGTTCGGCCCCAACCGGATCGTGGACACGCCGATCACCGAGCTGGGGTTCGCCGGCGTCGGCGTCGGTGCCGCCATGGTGGGGCTCCGCCCGGTGATCGAGTTCATGACCTGGAATTTCGCGCTGCTGGCGATTGACCAGGTGATCAATTCGGCCGCCAAGATGCGCTACATGTCCGGCGGGCAGGTGGGGGTGCCGATCGTCTTCCGCGGGCCGGCGGGCGCCGCGCTGCAGCTCGCGGCGCAGCACAGCCAGTGCTTCGAAGCGATGTACGCCCATATCCCGGGGCTCAAGGTGGTGATGCCGGCCACGCCGGCCGACGCCAAGGGGCTGCTCAAGAGTGCCATCCGGGACGACGACCCGATCGTCTTCATGGAAGGCGAGATGCTCTACAACGTGAAGGGCGAGGTCCCCGAGGGGGAACACCTGGTACCGATCGGCAAGGCGGAGGTGAAGCGGGCGGGCGAGCATGTCACCCTGCTCTGCTACTCCAAGACCGTGGCCCAGTGCCTCAAGGCGGCGGAGCTGCTCGAGGCCGAGGGGATCTCCGCCGAAGTGGTGGATCTCCGGACGATCCGTCCCCTGGACCTGGAGGCCATCCTGACCTCCGTCTCCAAGACCCACCGCGCCGTCATGGCGGAGGAGGGGTGGAACTTCGCCGGGGCCGGCGCCCAGGTCGTGGACGAGATCCAGCGCAACATCTTCGATGAGCTGGATGCCCCGGTGCTGCGGGTGACCGGTGCCGACGTCCCGATGCCCTACAACAAACACCTGGAGAAGGCCGCGAAGGTGAGCCCCGAGAAGATCGTGGCCGCCGCCAAGCGCGTGCTTTACCTCGACTAGACCATGGCGACCAAGATCCTGATGGAGGCGCTCTCCCCCACGATGGAAGAGGGGCGCCTGGTGGAATGGAAGAAGCAGGAGGGGGACGCCGTCGCCGTGGGCGAGGTGCTCGCCGAGGTGGAAACCGATAAAGCGGTGATGGACCTCCAGGCCCGGGCCGCCGGGGTTCTGCTCAAGCAGGTGATCGCGCCGGGAACGACGGTGCCGGTGAGTCAGCTGGTGGGGATCATCGGGGCGAAGGGGGAGGACATTTCAGCGATTGTCGGCGGCGGTGGTGCGGCGGCGGCACCGGCAGCTCCGAAGCCTTCCGCCCCCGCTGTCGCGACCCCCGCCCCCGCCCCCGCCGTCGCGCCGCCGGCCGCGGCTCCCAATTCCGCCACAGCTCCAGCGTCAACTCCGGCACCTACCCCCGCCCCCGTCGCCACCGGCCGCATCAAGGCCTCGCCGCTCGCGAAGAAGATGGCCGCGGAACAGGGGCTCGACCTGACGCGGCTGCAGGGCTCCGGGCCGGAAGGGCGGATCATCGTCCGGGACCTGAGCCAGGCGCCCGCACGCGTGGCCGCCCCGGCCGCGGCGGCCCCGAAGCGGCCGATCCTGGCCAGTGGCGAGCCCTTCACCGACGTCCCGCTCAGCCAGATCCGGAAGACCATCGCCAAGCGGCTGGCGCTGTCCATCGGGCCGGTGCCGACGTTCTACCTGACCACCGAAGTGGACATGGAGCGGGTGGCAGAGGCGCGGGAACAGCTGAATGCCCGGGCCGAGGCCGAAAAGGGCACCAAGGTCTCGTTCAATGACATCATCCTGAAGGCGACCGCGCTGGCCCTCAAGCAGCACCCGGCCTGCAACGCCTGGTGGCAGGACGACCGGATCCGCTACTGGAACGAGGTGCACGTCAGCGTGGCGGTGGCCATCGAGGACGGGCTCATCACCCCGGTGGTGCGACACACCGACCTGAAGTCACTACGCGAGATCGCCGTGGAGGTGCGGGACCTCGCCGGCCGGGCCCGGGAGCGGCGGCTGGCGCCGGAGGAGTACACCGGCGGGACCTTCTCGGTCTCCAACCTCGGGATGTTCGAGATCGACCAGTTCACCGCGATCATCAACCCGCCGGAGGCCGGCATCCTCGCGGTGGGGAGCATCGTGGAGAAGCCGGTGGTGCACGGCGGGCAGGTGGTGCCGCGGAAGCGGATGCGGCTGACGATGTCCTGCGATCACCGGGTGATCGACGGGGCCACCGGGGCGGCGTTCCTGAAGACGCTGAAGCAGATGCTGGAGAATCCGCTGGCGCTGGTGTGGTAGGGAAGGCGGTAAGGCGGTAAGGCGGTAAGGCGCAAATTGGTTAGATCGGCACTTCACCTCAATCACGAGGCCAGTGTGGCATCGTTCGACGTGATCATCCTTGGTGGCGGGCCCGCCGGTTATGTCTGCGGCATCCGCGCCGCGCAGCTCGGCCTCTCCACCGCGGTGGTGGAAAAGGAAAAGCTCGGCGGCGTGTGCGTCAACATCGGCTGCATCCCCACCAAGGCGCTCCTGCACAGCGCGCGCATGGCCGGGGTCATCGCCCACGAGGCGAAAGACCTGGGCATCGAGGTGGGCGCGGTCAAGACCGACTACGGCGTCGCGATGAAGCGCTCCCGCAAGGTCGCGGACCAGAACTCGAGGGGGGTCGAGTTCCTGATGAAGAAGCACAAGATCACCGTGCTCAAGGGCGAGGGTACCCTTCTCCCCGGCAGGAAGGTCAAGGTGGGCGGCGAGACGCACGAGGCGAAGAAGGCCATCGTGATCGCCACCGGCTCCCGGGTGAAGGGGATCCCGCAGATCGGGCTCGAGATCAACAAGACCACGGTGATCAGTTCCGACGAGGCGCTGTTCCTGGAGAAGCATCCCGCCAGCCTGGCGGTCATTGGCGCCGGCGCGGTGGGCTGCGAGTTCGCGGACATCTTCAACGCCTTCGGCTCCAAGGTGACACTGATCGAGGCGCTGCCGCGGATCCTGCCGCTGGAGGATGCGGAGGCCTCCGACACCGTGGCCAAGAGCTACAAGAAGCGCGGCATTGACGTCTTCGCCGGCGCCAAGGTGGTCAAGGCCGAGGTGGGCAAGGACAAGGTGGTATTGACCCTCGAGGTGGGGGGGAAGCCGCAGACGGTGGAGGCGGAGAAGGTCCTCATGGCCGCCGGCCGCGCGGTCAACACCGAGAACATGGGCTTCAAGGAAGCCGGCGTGCAGCTCTCCGACCGCGGCTGGGTCAAGGTGAACCTCGACACCCTCGAGACCACCGCGCCGGGGATCTACTGCATCGGCGACGTGGCGGGCCCCCCGATGCTGGCCCACAAGGGGAGCCGCGAGGGCGTCACCGTGGCGGAGCGGATCGCGGGGCACAAGCCGCACGCCATCCGGTACGACAACATCCCGTCGGTGACCTACTGCCACCCCGAGGTGGCGAGCATCGGGCTCACCGAGGACCAGTGCAAGGAGAAGAAGCTCGACTACCAGGTGGGCCGCTTCCCCTTCAGCGCCAACGGCCGGGCCCGGGCGTCCAACGAGACCGAGGGCTTCGTGAAGATCATCCGGGACAAGAAGTACGGGGAGATCCTCGGGGCCCACATCGTCGGCGGCCACGCCTCCGAGATGATCCACGAGCTGGCCGTGGCGCGGGAGAACGAATACACGGTGGAAGAGGTGGATCTCGCCGTGCACGCCCATCCGACGCTGTCCGAGGCGATCGCCGAGGCGGCGCTCGACTCGATGGGCCGGGTGATTCACATCTAGGCGGCTCGGCGATTGGGCAACCCCAAAGCAGGATGCATGGAGCAACTTTCCTCCACCGGTGAACCCGTCCACCCCGACCATCTCGGCCTGGCGCTGCGCGCGATGGCGGCGGGGACGCTCGCCGGGGTGGCGGTGGTGTCGGCCGTGATGTGGCTGGTCCGGCTGCTGCAGGCTCGCGGTGCCGCTCCGCTCACTCCCACCCCCGCCGACCCGATCGCCAACCTGGTGCTCTTCGGATGGCTCGGCGGCGCGCTCGCCGGTGCGGGGGCGGCCTGGATCATCATGCGCCCGATCGCGTCCGCCTACCGGCGTGGCGGGTTGAGCATGGTCGCCGGCTTTGCGACGCTGCTGGTCTCCTTCATCACCGCACCGGTGGACAGCCTCCTCGGCCGCTGGGGGCTCCTCGGCCTGGTCGCGCTCAGCGCGGGGCTCTTCCTGCTGATGGCCCGCCGGGCGCGGACGGCATGATCCTCCCGCCTCCGATTGGCGTGATCGAGCTCGGCCGCGTTCCCTACCACGAGGCCCATGCGCTGCAACGGCGCCTGGCCGACCGGCTCATCGCCCACGACCTGGATCACGATCTCCTCCTCCTGCTCGAGCACGAGCGCACCGTCACCCTGGGCCGTGGCACCCGGGAGAGCAGCCTCCCCCTCCCCGCCGAGGAGCTGGCGCGGCGCGGGGTCAAGGTGGCGGAGGTGGAGCGCGGGGGCGACGTCACCTGGCATGGGCCGGGACAGCTGGTCGGCTACCCGATCCTGGACCTGACCCGGCACCGGCAGGACCTGCACTGGTACCTCCGGACGCTGGAGGAGGCGCTGATCGCGGGGCTGGGGCGGCTGGGCATCCAGGGAGAGCGGAATCCGGGCTATACCGGGGTGTGGACCGGGGGCCGGAAGGTCGCGAGCATCGGCATCCATGTCCGGCAGTGGGTGACCACGCACGGCTTTGCCCTCAATGTTTCCAATGACCTGGCCGATTTCGGCCTGATCGTCCCCTGCGGGATCAGCGGCGTGACCATGACCTCCGTGGCCCGGGAGCTAGGCGGGGAATCCGGGGGCGGCCTCCACGCCCGGACGACGGCCGCCGTGGTTGCCGCCTTCGGGGAGGTGTTTGGCCGGACGGCGGTGCCCACGACGTTGGGCGAGCTCCTGGCCGTGGGAACCGCCCCGCGGGCGGGAGCGTAGAAGGGGGACCATGACCCAGCGCCACGACGTCCGGACCACGGACAAGGACCGCCTGCCCCCGGGGCAGATCATCACCCAGAAGTGGCCGGTGCTGCACTACGGCACGGTGCCCCACGTGGACACCCGGACCTGGCGGTTCGCGGTGACCGGCGCGGTGGAGCAGCCGTTCGAGCTTACTTGGGAAGAGCTGCTCGCCCTGCCCCGCCAGGAGACGTTCTGCGACATCCACTGCGTGACCCGGTGGAGCCGCTATGACAACCTGTTCGAAGGGGTGCCGCTGGCGCCGATCCTCGAGCGGGCGCGGCCCCGCGCCGAGGCCAGCCACGTGCTGGTGCACGCGGAGCACGGGTTCACCACAAACCTCCCAATCGGCGACCTCAGCCGGCCGGAGAACCTGCTCGCCCTGCGGCACAACGGCCGGGAACTCGATCCCGAGCATGGGGGACCGGTCCGGCTGGTGATTCCGCACCTGTACTTCTGGAAGAGCGCCAAGTGGATCCGCGGCTTCGAGTTCCTGGACGAGGATTATCCCGGGTTCTGGGAGCAGAACGGCTATCACATGCGCGGGGAGCCATGGGCGGAGGAACGCTACGGGCGGCCGGATCCGGCGCGAATGCGGCGAGGGCCACGGAAGTAGGCGGGGTGGTGCAGGATGAAGCTGGCGGACCCGGGCGGCGGGCGTATAGGGGTCGGGACACCGGTTGTCAACCGGTCCCGGGGCGGCGCCTGGCCGCCATTGCGTTTCCCGGTATAGCGCAACATTCTCTTAATCATGTCGTCACCGACGGAGCGCCGTCCCCCGGAGGCGCAGGCGGACCAGCTGGTCCGGGACATTCTGAAGGCCGCACAGGGCTGGGCGCGGGAAGCACCTCCCGCGCTCATGCCGGCGGTGCGGGCTGTCTGCGTCCGGCTGGGGGAGATGGTCGCGGACCAGCGGAATTTCTTCGCCCCCCTCCCCGGGCCCCAGGAGGCGGAGCGGGCCCAGGTGCTGGAGCTGGTGGCGAAGCGACTCGCGTCCGCCGCGACGACCGAAGGGCTGGAGCAGCAGCTGAGCGCGCTCACCGAGCTCGAACTCAAGTCCACCAGTTCCTGGGCGCTGGTGCCATCGGCCCAGGGCGAATGGGTCACCACCGCGGTCCAGTACCTCGAGGGGTGCGCCCGGGACGTTCCCGCGGACCAGCGCCCCGATCCCTACTGGGCCGACGACGTCGTGGCCGGCGTGATCGCCTCGGTGCGGGCGGTGATGGGGATCGACGAGCTGCATGCCCGGACCGAGGCGCAGTACCCGGGTGGCCGGCGGGGCACCGGAGAGCAGCCGGTGCAGGAAGAGGAAGAGTAGCGCCCCGCCGCCCAACGGACCGGACGCCAGACGAGGGATCCCGCCAGCCGGCGGGATCCCTCGCGTGTTTCCGGCGTCAGCGTGCGCTACGCCTTGGTGGCGGCGAATCGCTCCATGAAGCGGCCGAAGATATTGATGCCGTCCCACAGCTGCTGCAAGTTGAGCTTCTCATTGGGGGAATGCAGCCCGTCATCGGGGAGCCCGATGCCGGTGAGCAGGACCGGCGCCCCCATGGTCCCAAGCCGGGGCACGATCGGGATGGAACCGCCGGCCCGCACCCGCACCGCCCGCTTCCCCACCACTTCCTCGAACGCCGCGTCCAGCACCGCGAAGGCGGGGTGATCGACGTCCACCTGCACCGGATCGCCGCCGTGCAGGATGTTCACCTCCACCGTGGCATGCTTCGGCGCCGCAGCCCTGGCGGCCCGCTCCAGCCACTTCGCCACCTGGGCAAAGGGGAGGCCGGGCACCAGCCGCAGGCTGACCTTGGCCGTGGCGGAGGCAGGGATGACCGTCTTGGCGCCCTCCCCCACGAAGCCGCCACGGATGCCGTGGATTTCGAAGGTGGGGAGTGCCCAGGTGCGCTCGAAGACCGAGTATTTCTTGAGGCCCGTGAGGGCGGTGGCCGTCACCTCCTCGCGCAGGTACTCCCGCTTCTTGAAGGGCAGCCGGTTCCAGTCCCGCAACTCCGCCTTCGAGGGGGGAACGACGGACTTGTACAGCTTGGGAATGTTGATCTTGCCGTTCTCATCCTTGAGGTCGGCGAGCAGGCGGACCAGGGTCTCGATGGCGTTCGGTGCCACGCCTCCGTACGTGCCGGAGTGGAGGTCGCGCTGCAGGGTGCGCACAGTGATCTCGGCGTAGCAGAGGCCACGGAGCGCGGTGTACACCGCGGGGATGCCGGGGGCGTAGTAGGACATGTCGCACACCAGCGCGGCGTCCGCCTTGACCCGCTCCGGCTGGGCGGCGATGAGGTCGTCCAGCACATGCCCGCCGCACTCTTCCTCTCCCTCGAAGAGAAAATGCACGTTGAGGGGGGGGCGCCCCTTCGCGTCGCGGATCGCCTCGTAGGCGCGGAGGAGGCAGAAGACCTGGCCCTTGTCGTCCGCGGTACCCCGGGCAAAGAGGTTTCCGTCGCGGAGGGTGGCCTCAAACGGCGGCGTGTGCCACTCCGCCACCGGGTCCACCGGCTGGACGTCGTAATGGCCATAGATGAGCAGCGTGGGCGCGCCGGGGACGGGCGGGGATTCCGCCCAGACGACGGGATGGCCGCGGCCTTCGAGCAGGTCAACGACGGGACAGCCGAGCCGTCGCAGGTCATTGACGAGCCAGGCGGCGGCGCGGCGGCAGTCCTCCGCGTGGGCCGGCAGGGCGCTGATGCTCGGAATCGAGAGGAACTCGGCGAGCTCCTTGAGGAGACGGGGCTGCTCGCGAGTGGAGAAGCTGGTGTCCATGGCGGGGACCGGGTGCAAGGCGGAGGTGAGTACCGAGGGATAGATGATACATCGGCCCCGCCGGAGTCGGCTAGTCGCGCGCACTGGCGGGCAACTGTCGCCACTGGGCGCAGCGCGTCGCGATCCGCCCTAGCGCAACGCCGCTGGTGGGGTACATTCGCGCGCATGTACTCCACCGATCAGTTCCGGGTCTTTCCCGCCGCTCCCGCGGAGCGGGTGCTGTCGCGGCCCCGGCGCCTGGTCACCGAGGGGCGAGGCGCCGAGGCGGAGGAGGCGTATCGCACGGTGCTGGCGACGGAGCCGGACCTGCGGCCGGCCTGGCTGGAGTACTTCTCGATCCTCCGCGCGGCGGGCCGCCATCAGGACGCGCTGGCGCTCGCGGAGCGCGCCGCCGGACAGTTCGGCGAGGACGCCCTTCCGCTGGCGCTTCGCGGGGCGGCGCTGGTGGAGCTGGGGCGTTTTCGCGATGGCCTCGAGGCGCTCGACGCCGCGGCCTGCCTCAACCCGGACCTCGGCCTCATCTGGCACGAGGCGGGCTATGCCGCCTGGCGCCTGGGGGAGCTGTCCCGCGCACTGATGGCGCTGGATCGGGCCTTCGCGCTGGAGCCGCACAGCGGCACGCTGCACCTGCGCGGCAAGGTGCTGCGGCAGGCGGGGCGCTACCTGGCCGCCGAGGTGGCCTTCGAGGGCGCCGCGGAGGCGGCCGAGTTCCCGATCCAGCGGGAGGCTGCGGCGCACGAGGTACGGGTGACCCGGCGGTTCGCCGCGTTTCCCGGGAGCCGGCCGGACACGCTGGCGCCGGCACGACGGTGGTTCGCGGAGCATGGCGCGGTCCCCCTGAGCGGCAGCGCGGGCGCCCCGGCCACACCGGAGGCGATCACCCAGGCGCTTGGCCCGCTGGCGCGGGAGCTCGGCTGGCGGTTCACCGTCGTGGTGGCGCTGGATGCCTGGGAGGCGTGGTACGACCTGGCCCGCGCGCTGGGGGTGCCGGTCGCGGCGGAGCTTGCGGCCATCGGCGCCGACGCGATTCCGCTGGTCGTGGCCCGCCACCCGTCCCAACTGCCGCAGTGGGAGGCGGTGCTGACGCGGGTGGCGGAGTCCCGCGCGGGCGCCGTGTTCGCCCTCGGGCAGAGCCCTGCTGTGGGGCTGGCGGACCTGATCGGCTTCGTGGGGGAGACGCCGGTGGGGGCGCTGGACCCCGTCTTCGCCCTTGAGGCCGCGCGCCATCCCGAGGGCCGCCTGGCCGGCCGGCGGCTGCGCTAGCGCAGCCCGACACGATTCGCCCCGCCCGCCGTCCCGCCTTCCCCCCGCCTTCCCCCCGCCGCACCCCACCCCGCCTCTCCCGGGATTCACCGGAAGAGATCTGCGTCCTCGACCCTGGTGAAATTGCCGGACGTGTCGAAGAGGTAGAGGATCACCGAGTAATAGTCGTAGTACTGCGGCCGCCCGTTCCCGAGCGGCACCGTCGGCACCAGCACGTCCTCGAAGCCGATCGGGTTGAAGACCCCCACGTCGGGCTTGCCGTCGGCAGCAAAGAGAATCCCGTCCCGCAGGGTGGCCGCCGCGAAGAACCCGAGATAGTCGGGCTCGGCCACCTGCAGGGTCGTGGTGAGGGCCGCGGTGGTGGAGAAGCGGGCGTTGAAGGCGGTGGGGAGCGGTCCTGGTCCCGCCTCGTTGCCGATCGGCTCCTCCACGATGGGCGTGGTGTTGCCGTACTCATCCTGCACCCGGAGGCTGGTACAGCGGCCCACGAGGGCCGAGTCCGGCAGCCCCACCTCGATGGCCCCGAAGATGGTCGCGGTGGTGGGGCCCGAGGGGGGACCGGTGAGCAGGCCCCGGCGCTGCCGCCCCCCCGTGGGCAGGACGCTCTTCCCATTGCAGTCGGTGATGTCCCAGGTGTACCGCTCGATATCCCCATCGGGGTCGTACACGCGAAACAGGAAACCGCTGGCCCTGTCGTGGTAGGAGGTGGCCACCTGGAGGAACGACGGCCGCTGGGCGGGGTCAGAGCACACGACGCGGAAGTCTGCCCGGCCCCCGCCGCGGCCCGTGACGGTGAAGGACCGCCGCGCGCCACCATCGCTGGTCACGGTGCAGTTGTCGCTCACGTGGGCCAGTTCCACCTGGTAATCCCCGTCGGGAAGCTGGTCCAGGCGGGTGGTGTCGTTGGCCTCGATGATGCCGCTCCGGAGCGCGGCGCCCCCCTGGCGCACGGTCCAGATGTAGGCGGCGTCCGGTAGCTGCCCATCGGTGCCGGTGGTGATCGTGATCAGGGATTCGCAACTGATGAGGAAGCGCCAGAGGGTCGTGTTGCTCCCCTCCGGCACCAGCAGGTAGATGTCGGTCCCTTCCTGGACCAGGCACTGGGACGGCAGGCCGCTCAGCTGGATCCGGTAGGTGGCCGGCTTCACCGGCACGATGACGGTATCCCCCGGGGCCACGCGCCGGGTCTCGTCGATGTTCAGGGTGCCGGAGATCTCGGTGATGCGGTAGGTGTAGGTGGTCCCGATATCCGTCCCGGGGGCCGCATTGATGATCGGCACCAGGGCGATATACGGCGGCTGCGCCGGGGAGGTGGCGTCGTCACACCCCGACAGCGCCATGAGCAGGGTGCCGAGCAGGGCCCAGGGCACCAGCCGGGCAGCGACCCAGCCGAGCCGGCGGCGGCGCACCGTGGGGACCGGCGGGGCCGGGGCATCGGCGGCCGGCGTCAAGGGCAGCCAGACCGGACGGGAGACTTCCATGCAACCTCCTGCTGCGAGAGCGGGCGACCGGCCCAGACCACGGACCGGCCGCCCTTGAAGCGAGCGTTACGGGTGCCTCACTGCTCCAGCGACCGGATCAGGGCGTGGTCGCGGTGGTCCAGACACGGGTCCAGCCGGCATACCACGGAATCCCCCCCGAGGCGAGCGGCGGCACGGCGCCACGGTAATTGGCCGTGACATCGAAGAACCCGTTGCTGGGCGGCACGGTGCTGCTGCCCTGCGAGACGGCGGCGCCACTGATCGGACGGAAGTCCGGGGTGACGACGTTGTACGGCGCGATGAGCGGCAGCGTCGCGGCGGTGAGGTTACCGAAGGCCGCCTCGTTGTAGAACTCATCTTCCATGCTCGTGGCCGCGGCGTACGGGAAGCAGACCGCCTCGTTGTCCGCGTTGTCGACGCGCACGCTGTTGAACTGCACCACCGACTGCCACTTCACCTCAGTGTCGAGGTTGACGCCGGTGGGGCAGGTGGCGTCGTCGTCCAGGTCCATGAGGGCCGGGAAGCCGATCATCACAAAGTTGAAGAAGTCCGGCCGGGCGCCGCGACGCAGGTTGATGGCGTCGTTGACATTGTTGCCGGCCGCGCCGCTGGTGCTGGCGGGGGCCTCGGCGCCGACCATCGTCACGTTGTAGATCTGGGCGTTGACCCGGGGGGAATCGTTGTAGGTCGCGGCCGCCTCGGTGTTGTCGATCTCGAGCCCCTTGTCGCCATCCAGCGAGTCCTGCTGGATGACCAGGAACTGGGCGTTGCCGCTCCAGCCGGAGGCGAAGTCGAAGGCGTCGTCGGAGTTGGCCGTCATGACGACGTTCCGGATGTTGAGATCGCCGCCCCAGATCTCGACCCCGTCGTCCAGCCCGGCGTGCGCCTGGATGAACTCGAGGGTGGTGCCGCTGCCCACGCCACCCATGGTCAGGTTGTTCAGCTCGCGGTTGGCCGCGAACGAGAACCCGCCGTACTCGATGATGGCGTAGCGCACGATGCCGCTGTTGTCGCCCGTGGTGCAGCCGCCGAACCGGGTCTCGGCCGGGGTGCCCGCGGTGCCTTCGGCCACCACTTCAAAGCAGCCCCCCGCCGCCGCCCGGCCCGCGATGATCGGGCTGGTGGCGGTGGCGCTCTGGCTGCTGTTGAGCGGGCCGTTGCCGGCGATGAACACGCCGCCCCAGCAGCCCTTGAACTTGGGCGTCTGGTCGCAGCTGAAGACGATCGGCTGCAGCGGGGTGCCGTCGGCGATGATCTGGCCGTCCCGCTCGATGATCAGGGCGGTGATGTTGGCCGCGCCGGCGACGTAGATCCCCTCGATCCGGGTGCCCGGGAGGATCGTGAGCACCGCGCCGCTGTTGACCCGGACCACGCCGCTCAGCTTGTACAGCGTGTCGCGGGTGAGGGTCCGATTGCTGGTGATGCTCCCGCTGATGGTGACGACGTTGGTCGGGGCCGGCTCGCGGCCGGGAATCAGGTCACAGACCACCGGACGGAGGTTGCCCACCGCCTCGTTGGCCACGGCCTGCGCGTCCAGCACGTCAATGACCCGGGTGCCACCCGCACCCACGCCGGGGATCGGCGAGGAGTTGGGGGACACGTTGCCCGCCACGACCGGATCCCGGGTGGGGAAGTCCACCGCGAGGACGGAGTTGTTGCCCACGGCGATGTTGCCGATGTAGCTGGCGTCGAGCACGTTGACCGAGGTGCAGCTGCCCGGGCTCTCGGCGCTCAGGTTGGCGTTGCCGTAGCGCAGGTTGGCCAGGTACTGCCCCGCCGAATTGGCGGTCAGCGACTCGGCCCGCCACACGTCGGCGTAGAGCGACTGGTTCCAGTCCACCAGGCCCATGGCGCGGGCGCCGGAGGGGACCCGCAGGTCCGCCGCCTCGGCGGTCGCCGCGCGGCTGAAGCGCGCGATTTCCCTGGCCCCGGCGACGTCGGTGGCCATCTCGAGGTCGAACTTGAGGGCTTCGGTGTAGTCCCCGCCCTTCACCGCGAACACCAGGGTGCCGGAGCGGTTCCCGATGCCGGTGCCGCCCTCATAGCTGATGACCCGGAGCTCGCCCTGACCGGCCTTGCTCGGGTTGATGATCGTGACCTTGCCACCCTCGACCGCCTGCCCGACGAACGCCAGCCGGGAGGCGTCGTACCGCAGCGTGCCCTGCAACCCGCCCAGCGGCTCGCGCCCCTCGGCGCGAATCGCGACGGCGATCTGCTCGCCCGCCGCGGCGCGGGCCGAGGAGACCTCGACGCCCACGGCGAGGTCGGCCCCGGCCGGATTCCCGCCCAGGGGATTCGGCTCGTCCCCGGAACAGGCCGACATGATGGCGGCCACGCCCGCGATCGCGAGGATCGGGCGGAGGTGGCGCCGTGTGGAAACCTTCTGCATGTGTGATGCTCCTATTGGAGTCGTGACGGTGGGCGGACGCCCGTGAGGGCGCCCGCCGTCCGTCCGTTCAGATCAGGGGACTTCGTTGTACTGGATGTTCGGCAGCAGGTCGGTGCCGTTGTCGCTCGCGGCCACGCTCAGCGTGGTGGCGGTCGTCAGGGCGCCAGCGCCCGCGTCGGTGAACGTGCAGGTGAGCACGCCCTGGACGCCGGTCTTGATGCCGGTCGTGGTGAAGTTCAGGAAGCCGATGGTGCCGGCGGTGCTGGTGTTGAAGGTGCCGTTGGTCAGGCCCGAGCCGGCGACGTTGCCGCAGGACGGGGCGCTGAGCCGGGCGCTGTTGTAGGTGAAGGTGCCCTGGATCGCCGAGATGTCGTCGGCGCCCGGAATGGCCGGGTCGTCGCGGGTGGACATGTCGATCGAGAAGGAAATCGTCACCGTCGCGCCGTTGTCCACGGCGGTGCCGGTGTACTGGTACAGCGAAGGCGGCGCCACGCAGGGGACGGTGAAGTTGACCGTCACGCTGCCGCCGTTGGTGAGCCCGCTGTAGCTGCCGGCGCCGGGGTTGGTGCAGCCGGCGGGCAGGTTGCCCAGGGTCACGCTGCCGGTGCCGACGGCCACCGGGACGTTGGCGATGCTGTACGCGCCCGCGGCCGACGGGTTGACGGCCGGGGTGGCCGAGCCGCCGGTCGGGGTGGCGCTGATCTGGATCGCGGTGATGGCGCCCGCCGCCGGGGTGAGGCCGCTGAAGGTCAGCGCGCCGGCCACGGAGCCGGTCGGGACCGGGCAGACCACGGTGAAGTTGATGGTCGCGGTGCCGCCGTTGGTGACGGTGGTGTTCTGCGCGCCGGGGTTGGTGCAGCCGGCCGGCAGCCCGCCGGTGATGGCCACCGACGCCGGCCCGGTGGGCACGCTGCCGATGGAGTACGCGCCCGCGCCGGCGGTGGTGCCCGGGAGGCTGGTGATGCCGGAGGTCGCCGTCACGGTGACGCCGTTCAGGGCGCCCAGCTGCGGGCTGGTGACGGTGCCGGCCACGGTGCCGGTCGGCGCCGGGCCGCTGTTCTGCAGGTCGGCGGCCACGATCAGGCGGGCGGTGAACTGCCCGACGGTCGGGTCAAGGTCGAAGCCGACGTTGCTCGCGCCGGTGGTCGAGCCCGGGAAGATCGGGCCCGCGAACTCCTCCCAGCGGAAGCAGTCGGAGCCGTTGTTGACCCCGCCGCCGCCGTTGTTCGGCGTCGAGCAGGAGGCATCGTTGAAGAAGTTGTGCGGAGCGCCGTTCCAGTCGGTGCTCGGCGCCACCAGGCCGTAGCTCGGCAGGGTCACGATCACGTCGTTGCCCTGACCGCCGGTGGCGGTGCCGCCGGAGGTCACCGCCACGGCGATGTCAAACGGGAAGAGGATCGGGCCCGTGGTGCCGGCCGGGGGAGCCGGGAACACGGTCGGGCCCACGAGCTGCACGCCGGAAAGCTTGTTGGTGATGTTGATATCGAAGGTGACGCGGACCTTGCCCGGCTGGAACGCGCCCACCGCGGACGCCACGAAGTTCGAGGTGGTCAGCTGTACCACGTCGCCGCCGACCATGGAGAGGTCGATCCCGCGGAGACTGGCGTCGATCGAGTCGCCCCGGACCGCACCGAGGCCGTTCTGCGTGCCGGTAAGCTGCGGGGCGCGGATCTTCACCTCGCCGGTCCGGACATTGACGTCGGCCAGAAACGCGGCACGGGTGATCTGCGGGTTCGGCGCCGGGTTGCCCGGAAGCACGGGCCCCGCGCCACTGTTGTCGGACGAACACGCCCCAGCGACGACGGCGGTCGCAACCAGCACGCTCGCCGACAACGCACGCCGGGCCTGCCCACCGAAACGGCGGACCAACTGCATGGAACCTCCAGAAGAACGGAAGGTGGAAGGGCGGTCGGCCGGCGACGGCCACCGGACGACCGGGCTGTTGAGCCGCAGCTAACCTCGGCCGACAAGGCCAAGGCCACTTCGCCATCGCGTACCGGTTCGGGGGGGGCACCGTAACGCCGGTGTCGGCCAAAGTCTGTGGAGAAACCGCCCAATCGTGATGTGGGGAAGTGACGGAAAACGCAGGCGGGCCCGCCGGCGCAAACCGACGGACCCGCGCCTCACCTGACGGGCAGCCGCGACGCCATCAGGGGAGCGTGATGCTTCCCTGCACCAGTTGCAGCAGCGAGAGGTAGTTGAACGACCCGAGTTGCGGCGTGCTCAGCACCGAGCTGAGGTAGAAGGTCGGCGTGGTGCTGCTGCCGGACCCGCCCTTGGGGCGGAAATTCACCGTGGCGAGGGCCACCACCCCGGTATTGGGGGAGATCCCCACCCCGCTGAAGCTGAGCTTGCACTTGCAGCCGCCCACCGCGTCCGTCGGGTTGAAGCTCCCGCCACCGCTGGCATAGCTCAGCGAATGGAATTCCAGGACCGCGGGGTCCCACACCAGCGAATCCACCAGGTAACTCCCCACCGCCTCGGGGCCGGAGGTCTGCGGCAGGTCCTGGCTCAGGTTGAGGGTAATGACCAGGGGCCAGGTCTGGAGCCCGGGGTTGAATGCCCCGAAGGCGGAGGTCCAGGTGAGGGCCGCCGGAGCGGCGCTCACCGTGACGCTGGCCTGGTCGGTGCCGGTCGCCCCCTGGTTGTCGGTCACGGTCAGGGTGGCGGTAAAGGTCCCCGCCGTGGCGTAGCTCTTGGACGGATTGGCCTGGGTGCTGCTGGTCCCGTCACCGAAGCTCCAGCTGTAGCTGGCGATGGTGCCGTCGGGATCGCTGGAGCCGGCGGAGCTGAAGCTGATGCTGCTGCCGGCCGCGCCGCTGTAGGGGCCGCCGGCCTGCGCCGTCGGCGCCTGGTTCCCGCCCCCGCCGCCTCCGGTGACCGTGACGCCGGCCTGATCGGTCCCGGTGGCCCCCTGGGTGTCGGTCACGGTCAGGGTGGCGGTGTAGCTCCCCGCCGCGGCGTAGCTCTTGGACGGATTAGCCTGAGTGCTGCTGGTCCCATCGCCGAAGTTCCAGTTGTAGCTGGCGATAGCCCCGTCGGGATCAGTGGACCCCGCGGAGGTGAAGCTGATGGCGGTCCCGGCCGTGCCGCTGTACGGTCCTCCCGCCTGCGCCGTCGGCGACTGGTTGCCGCCACCACCGCCGCTCCCGACGGTGAAGGTGTCCTCGACGACCCGGAACTGGCCCTCAAGCGTGGCGCTCCCGTCGTAGTTCCCGATGGTCTGGATCTGGGTCCGCGTCGGGACCGTCTGCCCGTTGCTCCCGGCCACGCTGAAGGTGAAGCGCGCCACCGGCACCACCCCGGTGGGTGGGGTGGACGAGGTCGAGAAATTGAGCCACGAGATCGTGCCCGGGACCGAGGCGTTCACGGTCAGGTTGCTCATCAGCGCCGGCGCCGGCGAGGTACTGCTCTGGTAGGTGAGCACCGCGCTGTTGTACTCGAGCGTCGCCTGCACCGCGCCCACGTCCTGGCCGGGCACCTGCGACAGGTCGAGGCTCACGTCCAGAGTGATGGTGGCGCCGGAGCCCGCCTGGGCGGGGCTCCAGACATTGCGCAGGATGAACGGGGCGGTCGGGTTGCCGCCGCCCTTGTCGGGGCAGGTCACGGCGAAGGTCAGGGTATCGAGGGACAGTGGCGCCACCTGGACGTTCCGGCTGGCCGGCCCCGAAAGGGCACAAGGCGCCTCGACGTCTGCCAGGGTGACCTGGTAGTCCCCCGGGCGCAGCGCCAGGAAGTTCCCCACTCCCCCCACGCCGCCGATCCCCGCCCCACCGACGACCGGCACCGTATCCCCGGTGATGATCCCGGCATAGTCGAGCCGGTAGCCGTCCGCGTCCACGCTGTCACCCTGCACCGCCACGACCGCCACGATGCCGCCGCGGGTCGGATTCAGGCAGGAGGCGGTGAAGCTGGCAGGCACCACCGTGGTGAGCCCGGTATCCGACACCGTGACCGTGCGGGTGAGGCCGTTGGCGATGGTGCAGGTGGCGGCGACGTCCTGCAGGGTGACGGTATAGGTCCCCGCCGGCAGCGGCGAGAGGGTGCGGCTGTCCTCGACCCCGACCGAGAGGGTCGTGTCCCGCGGCCCCGATACATCCAGGAGGTAGCCGTTCGGGTCGGCCTGGCCGGCGGTGGTGCCCGCCAGGCTGGTCACCACCCGGATGCCGGGAAGCGGGGGCGTCAGCGCCCCGACCACCACCGACGGCGACGACCGGTCCCCCACCCGATCCACCGTGATGATCCGGTAGCCGTAGAAGGTCTCCGGATCGAGGTCGGTGTCGAAGTAGCTTCGGGTGTCGGCGTTGACCTCGACCAGGGTCGTGAACTTCCCCTTGAGGTTGGCGCGACGCTCGATCCGGAAGAGCTGCAGCTCCGCCCCCGCCGGTGGCGTCCAGTCCAGCCGCACGGTGCTCAAGTTGATCGGGGTGGCGGTCACGCTGTCGGGCGGCTGCAGCCCGGGGGTGAGCAGCGAGTCGCCGGCGGCGCAGGCCCAGAGGAGCAGCGCGCCGGCCACGAGACCCGCCGGGATCCGGCGCAAGCTAGAAGACATCGTAGGTCACCCCGAACGACCAGCTGGTGCCCAGCCGGATGCGCCGCGTCTCCACCCGGTCCTTCGAGCCCTCCAGCACCCAGCGCACCCGCTGGTTGGTGAGGTTGGTGCCGGCGAGCGACATCCGGAGCGGGCCGAAGCCCTGCTGCAGCTTGAGGTCGAGGCTGTAGCGCCCCTTCTCCAGCACGTTCGCGGGGCGGGTCTCCGGACGGGACGGCTGAGCTCCGCCGTACCGCGCGATCCGGGTGTCGAAGTAGTTGTAGAACAGGGTGATCGCCGTGCGGCTCGACGCGTTGCTGTAGCCCAGGGAGCCGTTGAGCACCAGCGGGGACTGGCCCTGGAGCGCCAGCCCCTGCGACCCGCCGAAGCGCACCGGATCCAGCTCCACCTCGGAGTTGAGGATCGTCGCGTTGACGCCGATCGAGAGGTCGCCCAGGAACCCGGGGAGGAAGTCGAGGGCTCGGCGCGCCTCAAGCTCCACCCCGTAGTTCGTGGCCGACGTGCCGTTGGCGGTGAACTGGGTGCAGGCGTTCGCGTTCTCCTGGATCACTTCGACCAGCGGGTTGGTGAACTTCTTGTAGAAGCCGCTCACCGCGAAGATCTCGCCCGGACGGGGGTAGAACTCCCAGCGGGCGTCCCCATTCATGATGTTCGACTGCTTGAGGGCGCTGTCCCCCACCAGGTCACACTCGGTGCCCACCGGCACATAGCGGTCGAAGACCAGCTCCCGCGGATCCGGTCGCGTGACGGAGCGGAACCCGGCGAAACGGAGGTTCATCCGGTCCGAGAGCGACCAGGTCAGGTTGCCGGACCAGAGGAAGTCCCAGGGGCGCCGGTACAGCGGCACCGAGTCCACGCCGCGCCCGGCCTTGAAGACCGTCAGCCGCCAGTGCTCCACCCGGAGGCCCCCCACCAGCCGCACCGAGGGAAGGAGCGGCAGATCCGCCATGCCGTAGAAGGCGGTGAGGTCGTCATCCGACTCGTAGGTCGGGCCCGGGTTGTCCCCGGAGATGGCGATCGCCGAGCCGATGTTCTCCGGGGCGAAGAGCCGGTCCGGCGGCAGGGAGAGGATGGCCGGGTCCGCCGACGGCGTGGTATTCACATTGAACAGCGTCGAGGTGTAGGTCCGCGGCTTGTCCCGCAGCAACCCGCCGACCTTGAACGCCGCGTCTGCCTGGTGGCGCAAGGTGAGTGGGATACTCAGGTCCACCTGCCCGGTCCGGATCCGGTCCCGCAGCTCACGGAAGTTGAAGTAGTTGAGCTGGGTGAGCGTCGGGGTGCCGGAGTTCTTGACGTAGTTGGCGTTCCGGCTGTCGGGCTCGTCGCGGTTGGCCCAGGCGAGGGTGCCCTTCCAGTCCAGGCGCGAGCCGAACAGGAAGCCCAGCACATGTTCGCCGGAAAGCTGGGTCTGCAGCAGCTCCCGCTCCACGTACTGCACCCCGTAGTTGTCGAAGATGGTGTTGTTCTCGGTGCTGTAGCCGGAGCCGCGGATGAGCAGTTCCTCGGCGCTCCGGGTGTACAGGTTCTTGAGCCCGATCTTGCTCCCGCCGCCCACCCGGAACGACAGGTTGGCGATGCCGCCCCACTCCACCTCGGCGGTACTCTCGTCCACCACCCGGCCGTTGCCGCCGCTGCCGTCGGTGTTGGGGACGTAGGCCAGGAGCTTGCCCGGGGTGTAGCCGCGCTTGCTGGAGTAGGTGAGCGCGAAGACGAAGCCGAGCGGCACCGACTCCCCGACCTGGCCACCGAGATTCAGGTTGAGCCCGACGTTGGGCAGCGCCTCCGCGGGGCGGCCGGTCCACACCTGCCGGAACGACTCCTGGGCCCGCTCGCTCAGGGCGCCACTCCGGTTCACCAGCCCGCTGGGCGCCCGCCGGTCCACCCCGAACCCGAGGAGGTCGGTTCCCTGGCGGGAGATCTGCGGGATGGTCCGGAACGTGGTCTGGCTGTTGAATCCCTGCGAGACGCCGATCTGGAATACCCAGTTCTCCGGGAATTCCTTGGTCCGGATCTCCACCGACCCGCCGGCGAAGTCGCCCGGCTTGTCCGGCGTGGCGGTCTTGGTCGTGATGATGGATTCCAGCAGACTGGCGGGGAAGATGTCGAGCGGCGCCACCTTCTTGAGCGGCTCCGGGCTCGGGAGGTCGGCGCCGTTGAGGGTCGTGTTGCTGTACCGCTCGTTGAGCCCACGCACCACCACGAACTTCTTGTCGAAGGTGGTGACCCCCGTCATCCGCCGGATGACGTCGCCGCCATCAGAGTCAGGACTCCGGCTGATGGCCTCGGCGCTGATGCCGTCACTCACCCCGGGCGCCGCCTGCTGCGCCGCGAGCAGGCCCGCGTCGGTCCTGGGCGCGGCCGGGATCACCGCCTCCACCGCCAGCTCCTCAAGCTCCACCGCCTTCACCGTCATCACGAAGTCCACCGTCACCGCCTGGCCCGCCACCACCCGGACGCTGTCCCGGCGCGACGGGGTGTAGCCGATGTAGGCGGCCTGGACCGCCTGGATCCCTGCCGGCACCGGCGGTGTGCGGTACCGGCCATCGAGATCGGCCTCCACCACCCCGGCGATCCCGATCACCTGCACCCGCGCCCCCTGCAGCGGGCGGCCGGTATCCTTGTCTACCACCCGACCCGTGATGCGGCCGCTCCCCGCCGCCGGGGCGGGTGCGGGGGGCGCCGGCTGCTGCGCGGCGAGCGGACCGGCCGCCAGCAGCAACGCCAGGGGAATGGTCAGACGGACAGCGGGCATGACGTCGACTCGGCTGTGGAAATGCGGTGACCCGGGTGAAGGCGCCGAGTCGTTGCGGGACCAGGCGCGGGAGTATCGCCGCAACTTCTCGCGATACCAGCCCGTTGCGGTCACGGCACGGTCACGAGCCGATCACAGCGACCGGCACCGGTGCCGCCGGCTCCGTGCCGGCGGGCCAGGCGCCGTCCAGGAAGGCGCGCACGGCGCCGAGTACCGTGTCGGGAGCCTGCACCCAGGGGAAGAGGGGCGACTCCCCGGCGACCAGCACCCGGCCATCCTTCAGGTGCGCGGACCATGCCCGGGCCCCGGCGACCAGCGCCGGGTCCCCGGCGCCCACCAGCACCAGCGTCGGCGCGCCCAGGAGCGCGAGGGAGTCACTCCAATCCCAGGTCCCGAGCGTCGCCGCGAGGCGTCGCTGCCTTCCCTCGCGGGCCAGCAACCGCCGAGCGGTCTCGGCGCAGACCGTCGGCGCCAGCGCACGCAGGACGGCGGGATCGGTTTCCTCGATCGGCGAGAAGGCCATCCCCCAGTAGCGACGGCAGTAGCCCAGGGGGTCGGTGGTGTCGGCGCCCGCCTCACGGGCCTGCAGGTGCGCTGCCAGCGCCGCGGCATCGCTGGGCCGGCGGATGAGCTCCGAGTAGAAGGCGCCGCTGTGCGGGAAGGGCGAGAGCACGACGGCGCGCGTCAGGTGCCCGGGAGACGTCAGGGCGTGCTTCAGCAGGATGGCCCCGCCCCAGTGGTGCGCCACCACGGTGAGCCGTTCCAGGCCGACGTGCCGGCGCAGTGCCTCGAGATCGGCAACGTCGGTGGCCAGGGTGAGGGCGTCCGGCGTCCGCGGCTCGGACGAACGGCCGCGTCCGCGCTGGTCGTAGAAGAACAGCGCGTGCCGCTCGCCCAGGGGACGCAGCAGCTCCTCGAGGTACCGGCTGTCGAGCATCGGGCCGCCATGCAGCACCACCACCGTGTCCGGGCCGGAACCGACCACCCGGTAGAAGAGCGTATCACCGCCGGCGACGGTCAGGAACCCATCAGAAACGGGGAGCGGCGGCGCAGCGGGGCCGCAGGCGGTGAGCACCAGGGTGAGGAACCGGAGGATGGCGCGGAGGGAGCCCCGTCCGGCGGGGGAGCGAGTCGGCATGCCTGTAGGCTACGAGGCCGCGTCACGCTCACATCACGCGGGCCCCGCGCGGGAGGTAACACCCGTCAGAAGCGCAGCCGGATGCCCACGGAGCCCCGCGGTGCCGGCGCCGACCACTCGACTCCGGCGCGGAGGTCCACTCCTTCGATGAGCGGAAGGGAGAGATGGCGGACACGGCGCATGGGCGGGAGGAGTGGGGGAAGGGCCACGGGCCCGCTGAAGCCGGGGAGAAGTGCGGCGGATCGGGCCCGCGCCGGCCCGAGCATCGCCCGGAGCCGGAGCGCCGCGACTTCGCGCCGGAGCGCGCGCGGGTCCGCCCGCTGCTGCGCGGGCAGGCCTCCGGCGACCGGGGCGGTGAGGAGCAGGAACAGGAGGGTCCGGCGCATGACGGGAGGATGCGCCGCGTCGGTCACGGGGGAATGATGCCCCGGTCTGAACCCGGTGACGGCAGGCGCCGCCCGGGGAGGCTCAGGTGTGCGCCAGCGCGGGGACCGCGGCAGCCATCGCGCGGGCGGAGGGCCACCGGTCTCCCGGCTGCTTGGCCAGCGCCCGGAGGACGACCTTCACCAGGTCCGCGGGAGCATCGGGGCGGAACTGGAGCAGGTCCGGGATCGGGGCGGTCTGGTGCTTGGTGAGGACCAGGTCCTCGAAGGGGTCATCGAACGGGGGCCGCCCGGCGAGGCACTCGAACAGCACGCAGCCCAGGGCGTAGAGGTCGGCGCGGGCGTCGACGCTGTCCACCCCGGAGATCTGCTCCGGGCTCATGTAGGTGGAGGTGCCCACGGCGAACCCCGAGCGGGTCAGGCGGTCGGAGCCGGCGTCGGCCACCGCCTTGGCGATGCCGAAGTCCACCAGCACCGCGCCCTCGGGGTCCAGCACCACGTTCTCCGGCTTCACGTCCCGGTGGACGATGCCGAGGGCGTGGGCGGCCTCCAGGGCGGCGCAGAGATCGTGGGCGATGTGCACCACGTCGGAGAGCGACAGCTTCCGGGCCCGTTCGAGGTGCTGCCGCAGGGTCGGCCCCGGGTGGTACTCCATGACGTACCAGAGCAGCCAGTCCCCCTCACCGTAGTCGAGGAGGCGGGCCACCCGCGGGTGGGAGAGCCGGGAGATGAGCGCGATCTCGCGCAGGAACCGGTCGGCGGTGACGCTGGCGGCCAGCTGGGGGTGGAGCACCTTGAGGGCCACCGGCTCGCCGGTGGGGGTACGCGCCAGGAAGACCCGCGCGGCGCCCCCGCGGCCGACCTCCCGCTCGACCTCGTACTTCGCGCCCAGCGCCTGACGAATCAGGGGCAGCAGATCGCGGGCCATGCCGGCTCCTGCCTGAATCCTTCGAAGGGTAGGCTAAGTATGACCCCTGGGGCGAGGCCCGCAAGGGGCGATTCCAACCCCCGCGCTCCCCTGGCGGTCCAACCGGCCAACTCCCAGTCAAGGACTCCCCGATGCGCCTGTCCCCGATCGCGCTGGCCCTCCTGGCGCTGCCGCTCGCCGCCCAGGAATCCCAGAGCTACTCCCTCGCGGGCGAGGTCGTCGCCCTCTACAACATCGCCGGCAGCGTGACCGTCCAGGGCGGCGGGCGGGGGCCGGTAACGGTCGCCCTCTCCCGCACCGGCCCGGACGCCGCCCGGCTCACCGTGGAAACCGGCACCCTCCGCGACCGGATGACCCTCCGGGTCCTCTACCCCGACGACCGGATCATCTACCCCGCCATGGGCCGGGGGTCCAACTCCACCTTCTACATTCGAGAGGACGGCACCTGGGGCGACGACGAAGGCCGCCGGAACCGCCAGGGCGACCGGCGCCGGGTCACCATCCGGGGCGACGGCGACGGCCTCGAGGCGGCGGCGAATCTCCGGGTCACCATCCCCGAAGGCCGCCGGGTGTTCATCTACCTGGGGTTCGGCCGGATCGAGGCCAGCACCGTGAATGGCGAGCTGTACCTCGACACCATGGCCGGGGACGTCACCGCCAGCGGGACGGAAGGGGTGCTCAACATCGATACCGGGTCGGGGGACATCTCGGTGACCGATGTCGCCGGCCGCATCTCCCTGGATACCGGCTCCGGCGACGTGACGGTGACGGGCCTGAAGGAAGGGGAGCTCGAGGTGGACACCGGCAGCGGCTCGGTCACCGGCAGCCGGATCAGCGCCCGGCGCATCGGGATCGACACCGGCTCCGGGGACATCGAGATCCAGTCCACCACGGCGCCCGTGGTGAGCCTCGATACCGGGAGCGGGTCCATCCGGCTGGACCTGACGGGCGCCATCGACCGGCTGGAAGCGGAAACCGGATCGGGGAATGTCTCGGTACGGCTGCCGGAGTCGGTGAACGCCACCGTCACGCTGGAGACCGGCAGCGGGGACATCGACCTCTCGGTTCCGCTGCAGCTGGTCCGCAAGTCGGAGGGGGAGATCCAGGGCCGCCTGGGCGACGGCCGCGGGCTCATCAGTATCGAGACCGGGTCGGGCGATATCGCGCTTATCCGCTGACCCGGCGGCACTGCACCGTGGCCTCGATCCGGACGCCGCGGTCGGTGGTCCCCGTCAGCCGGAGCACCGCTCCCGCCCCGCGCCGATCCACCGTGGCGCTGGGCGGGACACTCCCGGGCTCGAAGGTCGCACCGTCCGCCACGTAGCTCCGTCCCGCCGGCAGGTTGCCGAGGTTGACGCTGATCCGGAAGTCGCGGGTCGTGCCGCTGTCGGTGTTGACCTGCACCTGCACCGCCGTGACGCCGAGCGAGTCCTCCGGGCGCGCATACAGATTGGCCCAGCTCGGCGCTCCGCCGCGCTGGTGGACGCAGCTCGGCTCCGTTGAGTACATGTCGTACACCCCGCCGTCCTGGCCGCCCACCAGCACCAGGTGGATGACCGTCGCGGCCCCCGCCGCTGCCACTTCGGGGTCCACTGGCTCCTGGATCTCGAGGTCGGGCACCGGGAGCTCCGCCTGCCCCGCCCCGGGCACGTCGGGCGCCGATGCCCCCGCCCGCCGGCGCAATGACTCCACCCGCGCCGTCCAGGCGGCGACCTGCTCTGGCGTACGGATCCCGTTCCTCGCCATCAGCCAGGCGGTGACCGGCCGGGCCAGCGTGAATGGCAGCACCAGGTAGAAGAGCGCGAGGATACCGAGGTACACCGGGGTCCGGTTGTATGCCCGTAACTCGTACTCCGGCCGGTCCAGCGCCGCGAACACCGCCTGCACGATGGACCCGATCCACGCGAACACCGCCACCCCGCCCCACAGCATCACCCGTCCGAAGCCCTGGGATGGATCGGGCATCGCGAGCGCCCCGATCGCCGCCGAGGTGGCGGCGAGGGCGCTGCCATAGCAGACGCCGAACGCCAGCGCCGCCAGCCGCGGCTGCCCGTTGTACAGCTGGCCCAGCCCCGGGCTGAGCAGCGAGAGCAGCCCGGCGATCGCCGGATTGCGGGCCCGGATCTCCCCCGCGCTCACGGGCTTGCCTCTGGTCCCGACGCCGCTGGCGCGAGCGCCGCCTCGAGCCGGGCGTAGGCGCTGTCTCCCTCGACGCCCCGGGTCAGGGAGTCGAGCGCCGCCACCGCCACCGCGATATCGGCGCCGTGCCGCTGGTACCAGTCCTCGAACAGGTGGAGGCGCGTCCGGTAGATGCGGGCCGCGATGAGCCGGGCGTTGTTCACCGGCCGGTCGGCCATCGGCCCGATCGTATAGGTGCGGAGCTGGGTCCCGATCGGGCCCTCGAGCTGTTCCCGCGCCCAGCGGCCCAGCGCCGCCCGCCCGCTGTCCACCGCGACGGAATCGGTGACCGCCTGGTACAGGGTGTCGAGGCGGGCGGAGAGCTCGGTGTAGTAGCCGCTCAGCACCACCTCATCCCGCCAGCGGTTGGCCGCCTGCTCCGCCGCCGCCACCGAGCCGCGGCGGCGAAAGAACGCCTCCGCCGCGCGATACCCCGCCAGCTGCGCAAAGCTCTCGTTGAACGGGGTGGCGCTCTTCACGTACAGGGTGTTGTGGGCGATCTCGTGCAGCACGGTGGCCGCCAGTTCAACGGAATCGGCGCTCATGGCGGTCGAGTAGAGCGGATCGTTGAACCAGCCCAGGGTGGAGAAGGCGCCCGCCGGCCGGAGGTAGATGTCGTAGCCCCGCTGCTCCAGCCGCCCGGCCTCGCGCCGCGCCATCGCCGGGTCGAAGAAGCCCTTGTACGGGATGCGGCCCACGATCGGGTACTTCCAGAGGTGGGCGCAGAGGCAGTTGCGCGGACTGGCGGACAGCACCAGCAGCAGGGTGTCGCGGCCCACGTCGGCGTAGGTGGTGTAGGTCTGCTTCGCGACGTAGCCGATCTCGGCGGCGAAGTTCCTCGCGTCCAGCACCAGCTGGAGCTGGGCGCGCCGTTCCGGCGTAGTGGCCGGGTCCCGCAGGATCTTCGTGATCGGCTCCCGCGCCTCGAGGATCAGGGTCTGTTCGACCCCGGCGCGGGTCAGGTACCGGACGTCCTCGCTGGCGACGTACGCGGTCCCGAAGCCGGCCATCAGCACGCCCGCGACGATCAGGAGGATCATGCAACCCTTCCGGCGCATCAGAGGGTGAATCGGAGGCCCAGGCGGTGGATTTCCCGGCCCAGCCGGGTGCGCCGCTGCCAGGCGTAGTCAAGGTTGAAGCGGCTGAGGACGACGCCGGCGCCCAGGGACAGTTCCTTCTGCCCCGCCCCCTCGGGCGCCGCCCCGTACCCCAGCCGCCCGACGACCCCGACCCCGCTCAGCACCGCCCCCGCCTCCAGCCCGAGCAGGGTGCGCCGCGCCGCGCGGTCCTGCCAGATCACCTCGACGGTGCCCAGCAGCCGGGCGGTGAGCTGGGGGTCCGTGAAGTTGAAGGCGGCCGCCGCATGCTTGCTGACCGGGAGCAGCAGCGGCCCGCCCGTCACCCGCCACGATTCGAGGCTGCGGACCGCGAACGCGAGGGTCATCAGGTCGAAGACGTGGATCCCGAGCCCCATGTCCATGGTGGCGCTCCGCCGCACCGCCCCCGCCGAATCCGCCAGCGAGACGTACCGGAGCGTGCTCCCCAGCGCGATCAGCCCGAAGCGGTACACCGCCGAGCCGGTCCACTGCAGGTTGTCCGCCACCGCGGAGGTGTCACTGAACCGGAGGTAATGCACCCCGCCGCCCAGGTCGAACTGGAGGATGCGGAAGGCGCCGGCGGCGAACCCCTCGAGCGAGCCATCGGGATAGCGCTGGACCGCGCCCTCGATGGCGATGTTCCGGATGGTGGCGAGGCCCGCCGGGTTGAGGAACGTGGCGCTGGCGTCCCCGTTGAGCGCCACGCTGGCGCCGCCCAGCCCGGCGGAGCGCACCGAGATGGGCAGGGTGAGGATCAGCGGGGCGAGCGGCGTCTGGCCCTGGGCACCGAGACCGCCCGGAAGCAGCAGGCAGAGACCGAGGAGAACGGTGCCGCCCGCGTACTTCACCTGATCCTCAGCACCGCGTACCGTGGCAGGACCGTCGCCTGGTTCTTGACCGAGAGCCCGAGCGCCACGGCCGGCGCGTCCGCGGCCTGCACGATCCGGGCGTAGCTGCCCGACCCGCCGCGCAGGGTGCCGGAGGCGCGGTAGCCCGGCCCGTCGGTCGAATCAGGGAAGAGTGGATACGGGCCGGGGATGACCTGGTTGAACGCCGACGACAGGTCCCAGGTCCGGTACAGGATCCGGCCGCTCGGCTCGGTGAAGGCGGGCAGCACTTCCGCATAGTTGGCGAGGTGCCATTGCCCCAGCAGCGTGACCAGGGTGACCCCAGCCTGGAACTGCTGGGCGGCGGCCGCGACGTTGGCCCCGCCGGTGAGCGTGAGCCCCCCGGCATCCGCTCCCAGCATCGCGCGCGTCAGGTCGGTGCCGAGCACCGAATCGGCCAGGGACCGGTCAGCGAGCCAGCGCAGGAAGAGCCAGTTGGCGCCCCGCTCCGCGAAGGTCCCGGACGAGCTGCCGGGCTCCACCAGGTAGTGACTCTCCGGCGCCGCGAGGTAGTCGTAGGCGTTGAGCAGGTTGCCGCTGGCGAACTGGTTGAGGCAGTTGTTCCCGGTGCAGGACCCCGGCGTGACCTGCCGCCCCCCCAGCTCCTCCGCGAAGTGTGACAGCCCCTCGTTGAGCCAGGTCTCCTCCGCCTCGCCACCGCCCAGCAGCACATGCCGGTGGTAGCTGATCATGTGCTGGAATTCGTGGATGAAGGTCGGGGCGATCAGGTCCAGCACCTGGGCCTTGCTGGCGCACACCGGCTTGGAGGGATCCGGCACCAGTCCGTAGAAGACCTCTCCCTCGTTGGAATTGGGCTCGCCGAGCAGCAGGTCCAGCCCGAAGAAGTAGCCGACGATCACGGCGCCGGTCTGCTGGCAGTCGGGAGCGAGCGCGTTCACCGCGTCGGTGAGCAGCACCGCCACCACGCCATTGCCGTCCACGTCCGACTCGCGCCCGAACGCGGTGGTATCGATGGGATACAGCTCCGAGTCGAACAGCGCCCCGACCGCGGCGATCTCTCCCCCGGTGAACCCGCCGGCCGGCACGGTGTCATCGAGGTAGATGGCACTCTTGCTTCCCACGTAGCTCGCGGTGGCCCGCACCGTGACGAAGGCGCCGCAGTTGGTGTCGGCGCAGACCTGGAAGTCCCGCTGCGACCCGACCGTGGGGGGCACCGCGACCCGGGCCGGGGCCAGCCGCGAGAGCGCCGCCCCCGGGCTCCGCGCCAGCTGCCGCTCCCGCTCCCGCAGCCGTTGATGGAACGCCGCCGGCCCCACGGGGGCCTGGAAGGCGGAGAGCCGTGGCGACGGATAGGACTCGGCACGCAGGGCGGCGAAGTCGTCCCCCACTCCCCGGAGCGAGAACCCGCCCCGGACCCCGGTGGGCGCCTCCTGCCCGTTGGCGGAGTAGGCCACCACCAGGTGCTCCGCTCCCCCGGCTCCGGCTGCGGGCAGCCGGAGGCAGCCATTGGCGGCGGCCGGATCCAGAATGGCGTGCCCGCCGACGGAAAGGGTGGTGACCGCGACGCCGTCGCAGTCCACCGCGGGCTGACCGGGGTCGGTGCCGCCGCCGCAGGCACCCAGGGTGGCGGCGAGGAGGCCCAGAATCGGGCGGAAACGACGGCGCGAGGAGGCAGGATGCAGTAGGGTCATCTGGTCTGGTGGAGAGAGGGCAAGATAAAGCGCCACAAGGGCTTTTGACAATCATATCCGGCGCCGATAGCTTGTGGCCGTGACGCGTGACCACTGGCTCGAGCGGGTGCGGTTCAGCCCGGAGGGACTGGTCCCGGTGGTCGCCCAGGACCGGCAGAGCGGGAACCTGCTCATGCTCGGCTGGGCCAACCGGGACGCCTTGAGCCGCACCCTCGAATCAGGCCAGGCTCACTACTACAGCCGGAGCCGCCAGACCCTCTGGCGGAAGGGCGAGAGCTCGGGCCACACCCAGCAGGTGGTGGAGATCCGGCTCGACTGCGACGCCGACACCGTGCTCTACCGCGTGGACCAGCAGGGGCCCGCCTGCCACACCGGGACCCCCACCTGTTTCTCCACCGTGGTCCGGCCCGATGGCAGCACCGCGGAGGGCGCTGACCCCGGCGGCCATCTCCTCACGCGCCTCGCGACCCGGATCGCGGCCCGGGCGGTGGAGCGGCCCCAGGGATCCTATACCGTCACCCTGCTGGATCACGGCGTGGCGAAGGTTTCGCAAAAGGTCGGTGAAGAGGCGGTGGAGGTCGTGGTAGCCGCCAACGCGGAGGACGCCACCCGCCTGGCGTCGGAGTCGGCGGACCTGGTCTATCATCTGCTGGTACTGCTGCGCGCCCGAAACGTCGAGCTGGCCGACGTGCTGCGGGTCCTCGAAGCCCGCGAACAGTAGGCAGGCGGCCCGCACCATGGCCTTCGTCCATCTCCACACCCACTCCGAGTATTCCCTCCTCGACGGCGCCAATCGCGTCCCGGAGCTGGTGAAGCACGTCCAGTCGCTGGGGATGGACAGCCTGGCCGTCACCGACCACGGGAACATGCACTGCGCCTGGTCGTTCTACGAGGAGGCGAAGGCGAAGGGGCTCCGGCCCATCCTCGGATTCGAGGCGTACCTCGCGTTCGGGCCCCGCACCGCGACCCAGAAACCCTCGTGGGCCCCGGCGCAGTACAGTCACCTGGTGCTGCTCGCGAAGGACCGGGCCGGCTACCGGAACCTGATCAAGCTCAGCTCCATCGGATACCTCGAGGGCTTCTATCGCCGTCCGCGCATCGACAAGGAGGTCCTCGCGGCGCACAGCGAGGGCGTCGTCGGCCTGGCGGCCTGCCTCTCCGGCGAGATCGCGCTCTACCTGCGGCAGGGCAACTACGAAGAGGCGAAGAAATCGGCCGAGTGGTTCGCGACCACGTTCGGGAAGGACAACTTCTGGCTCGAAGTCCAGCTCCACGGCATCCCCGAGGAGGGGATCGTCAACGAGGGGATGTTCCGCCTGGGACAGGAGCTGGGCCTCGGGGTGGTGGCCACCAACGATGCCCACTACCTCCGGCGGGAGGACGCCGAGGCCCACGACGTGCTGCTCGCCATCGGCACCGGCGCCGAGCTGGACGACCCCAAGCGATTCCGGTTCACCGGGGAGGAGTCGTACGTCAAGTCGGAAGCGGAGATGCGCACCCTCTTCCGGGAGCACCCGGAGGTGCTGGCCAACACGCAGCTCGTCGCCAACGCCTGCGAGTTCAGCTTCGAGAAGAAGTACTACCTCCCCGCCTTCCCCCGCCCCGACGACGTCACCGAGGAATCGCTGCTCGAGGCGCTGGCCCGGAAGGGGGCGGTGGGGCGCTACGGGACCCCGCTCCCGGAGCCGGTGCAGACCCGGCTGGACTACGAGCTCGGAGTGATCAACAAGGCGGGCTACGCCGGCTACTTCCTGATCGTGCAGGATTTCATCCAGGCCGCCCGCGACCGCGGCATCCCGGTGGGGCCGGGCCGCGGCTCCGCCGCCGGCTCCCTGGTGGCCTATGCCCTCGGCATCACCAACGTGGACCCGCTCCGCTTCGACCTGCTGTTCGAGCGGTTCCTCAATCCCGAGCGCGTCTCGATGCCCGACATCGACGTGGACTTCTGCTTCGAGCGCCGCGGCGAGGTGATCGAATACGTCCGGCAGCGCTATGGCCGGACCAGCGTGGGGCAGATCATCACCTTCGGGACCCTCAAGGCGCGCGCGGCGGTGAAGGACGTCGCCCGCCTCCTCCGCATCCCCCCGGGGGACGCGGACAAGATGACCAAGCTGATCCCCTCGGGGCCGGCCTTCGCGCTCGGCGTCGAGGAGGCGATGGACAAGGTGAAGGAATTCCGCGAGCTGGTGGAGACCAGCCCGCAGTACGAGCGCTGCGTCACCCTCGCCAGCCGGATCGAGGGGATCAGCCGTCACGCCTCGGTGCACGCGGCGGGGGTGGTGATCGCCCCGGGGCCGCTCTCCGACTATGTCCCGGTGTGCACCGCGCCCACGAAGGGCGCCGGCGCCGCGGGCGAGGGCGAAGACTCCATCATCACCCAGTTCGAGATGGGGCCGCTGGAGAAGGTCGGCATGCTCAAGATGGACATGCTCGGCCTCAAGACCCTCACCGTGATCTTCGACGCGGTGGGCATGGTGCGGGAACGGCACGGCATCACCCTCGACATGGATGCCCTGGACCTCGAGGACCCGGCGGTCTACAAGCTGCTCCGCCAGGGCCGGACCGCCGGGATCTTCCAGTTCGAGTCGGCGCTCGCCACCGAGACCCTCCGCAACATGAAGTGCGACCGGTTCGACGACCTGGTCGCTTCCAACGCCCTGCTCCGCCCCGGCCCGCTGGACACCGGGATGCACCTGGTATTCATCAAGCGGAAGCTGGGCCAGGAGGCGGTGAGCTACCCGCATCCCGACCTCAAGGAGATCCTGGAGCCGACCTACGGCGTCATCACCTACCAGGAACAGGTGATGCGGATCGCCAACGTGCTCGCCGGCTTCAGCCTCGCCGAGGCCGACGTGCTCCGGAAGGCGGTGGGCAAGAAGGACGCGGAGCTGATCCGGAAGGAACTGGGGACCTTCGTCGAGCGCGCCGTGGCGCTGGGGCACCCGAAGAAGCTGGCCGACGACCTCGCCACCCAGATCGAGACCTTCGGCCGCTACGGCTTCAACAAGTCGCACTCGGTGGCCTACTCGGTGCTGAGCTACCAGACGGCGTGGCTCAAGACCTACTACCCGGCCGAGTTCATGGCCGCGCTGCTGTCCTCGGAAATCGGCAGCACCGACAAGGTGGTGCAGTACATCAATGAAGCCCGCGAGCTGGGCATCGAGGTGCTGCCACCGGACGTGAACGAGTCGGGATTCAAGTTCACCGTGACCGGGGACCGCCGGATGCGCTTCGGGCTCGGGGCGGTGCGGAACGTGGGCCGGGGCGCCATCGAGTCCATGATCGCCGCCCGCCGGGAACAGCCCTTCACCACCCTGCATGACTTTGCCCAGCGGGTGGACCTCCGCCTCTGCAACAAGCGGGTGCTGGAGTCGCTGATCGCCGCGGGCGCCATGGACGGCCTCGGGGGCCACCGGGCCCAGCTGACCCACGCGCTGGACGAAGCGCTCCGCGAAGCGCAGCTTCTGCAGCAGGAGAAGGAGGCCGGCCAGTCCTCCCTGTTCGGGGATGGCCCCGAGACCACCCCGAGCCCGGCGCCGACCAGTCTGGCGGAGCTCCCCGCGTGGAGCGAGCAGGAGCGGCTGGCCAAGGAGAAGGAAGTCATCGGCTTCTTCATCTCGGGCCACCCGCTGGAGCGGTTCCGGGCGGAGGCCGAGGTCTTCGGCTCCCGCACCACCGCCACGCTGCAGGAGTGGAGCGAGCACCAGGTGACGCTCGCGGCGGTGATCACCCAGGTGAAGCGCCAGATCTCCAAGAAGACCGGGAAGGAATACGCCCGGCTGATCCTCGAGGATTTCCACGGCACCGCCGAGGCCATCGTCTTCCCCGACGCCTGGGCCAAGCTCAACTCGGTGATCCGCGAGGACCTCGCGGTGCTGCTCACCGGCGGCTACAGCGCCCGGGACCGGGGGGAGGAGCGGGCGCCCTTCGTGATCGAATCGGCCCGGCCGCTTGAGGACCTCAAGGCGTCGGGCGCCCTGGGACTGGCGCTGCGGTGGAAGCTCCCCGAGGCGCCGCCCCCGGAAACGGTGGCGCAGGCGGTGGCGCTCTGCAGCCGGCACCCCGGTCCCACGCCGCTCTATATTGAGTGGAGCGACGGCAATGGGGAGCGGCTGCGGGCCCGCTCCCGGCGGGTCCGCGTCGCCGCGGACGAGGAGCTGGTCTCCGGCCTCCGCCGGCTGCTGGGCCCGGAAGCGGTCGCGTTCGTCAAGGCGGGCTGAGGAGCATTCATGGCATCCAACTACGCGCTCGACTTCGAGAAGCCGCTCCAGGAGCTGGAGCGGCAGATCGAGGACCTCCAGAAGCTGGGCGAGGAGCGGCAGATCGACGTCTCGGAGGAAGCCCGCCTGCTGCAGGTGCGGCTCAACACCCTCCGCAGCGAGATCTACCACAACCTCTCGCCGATCCAGCGGGTGCAGGTGGCCCGGCATCCCCGGCGCCCCTACACCCTGGACTACCTGAGCACGATCTTCACCGACTTCATCGAGCTGCACGGCGACCGCCTCTTCCGGGACGATCCCGCCATCGTCGGGGGCTGGGCCCGGCTGGCCGGGACCTCGGTGATGGTGGTGGGGCACCAGAAGGGCCGGGACACCAAGGAGAATCTCAAGCGCAACTTCGGCATGGCGCACCCGGAGGGGTACCGGAAGGCGCTCCGGCTCATGAAGCTGGCGGCCAAGTTCAGCGCCCCCGTCGTCACCCTGATCGATACCCCCGGCGCCTACCCCGGCCTCGGCGCCGAGGAGCGGGGCCAGTCAGAGGCACTGGCGCGGAATATCCTCGAGATGGCGGCCCTGCCCACCCCGATCGTCGCGGTGGTGATCGGCGAGGGCGGCTCCGGCGGCGCCCTCGCGCTCGGGACCGCCGACCGGATCCTCATGTTCGAGAACTCGGTCTATTCCGTGATCTCGCCGGAAGGCTGCGCCGCGATCCTGTGGAAGGATGCCAGCCAGCGGGAGCGGGCGGCGGATGCCCTCAAGCTCACCGCCAACGACCTGCTCAAGTCCAAGCTCGTCGATGAGATCATCCCCGAGCCGATCGGCGGCGCGCACCTCGATCCGGACGCGACCGGCGAGGCGCTGCGCGAGGCGCTGATCCGGCACGTGAACGAGCTGCGCAAGGTCCGCCCGGAGAAGCTGGTGCGCCGCCGCGCCGACAAGTTCGCGGCGATGGGCGCCTACTCCGAAGCCTGATGCCGCAGACCGTCGAAGTTCGTTTCAAGGGCACTCGCCGCGATTTCTTCCTCTGGCCGGATGAGCAGGAACCGCTGCGCCTGAGCGAGGCGGTCATCGTGCAGGCCGAGCGGGGGCAGGACTTCGGCCGGGTGCAGAGCGCCGGCGCGGTGGCGGAGAAGAAGTGTGGGGGCGGCTGCACCTCCTGCGAGCGGGGCAGCGCGGAAAAGACCCCGCTCGTCGCCGCCGGGGACGCCGAGCCGGCCACTCCCGAGCCAGTCCCTCCCGAGCCAACCGCGCCCGAGCCAACCACCCCCGAGCCAACCACCAGCCGCCGCCCCATCCTCCGTCGCGCCAGCCAGGAGGAGATCCGGGCCGCCAACGACCTGCGCCGCCAGGAGGAAGACGCCCGGCGCCAGGTGGCCGACAAGGTCCGGCACCACAAGCTGGAGATGAAAGTCAGCGACACCGAATGGCAGTGGGACCGCGCCAAGCTCACGATCTTCTTCACGGCGGAGAAGCGGGTGGACTTCCGGGCCCTGGTGCGGGACCTCGCCGGGATGTTCCGGGCCCGCATCGAGCTGCGCCAGATCGGCGTCCGGGATGAGGCCGCCCGCCTCGGCGGCGTCGGGCGCTGCGGCCGCGAGTACTGCTGCTCCACCTGGCTCGGCGAGTTGACCCCCGTGAGCCTGGCGCTCGCCAAGGACCAGCACCTCTCCCTCAACCCGACCCAGATCTCCGGCGGCTGCGGCCGGCTGCTCTGCTGCCTCAAGTACGAGCACGAGTTCTACGTGGCCGCCCGGAAGCGGTTCCCGCGTGAGGGCAAGGCGATCGCCACCGCGCGCGGGCGGGAGAAGGTGATCGCGGTGGACATCTTCCGCGAACGGGTCTTCCTGCGGCACGACGAGCAGGGCTCCCGCATCATTCCCCTGGTGCAGCTCCGGGAGGAGATGGAGCACGCGCCGCCGCTCGAGAGCCTCGCGACCGCCACCCCGCCCGCCGGCCCACCGACCCGCCGGGCCGCCGACCCGCCGGCCCGCCGCCCCGAGCGGCCGCTGCGCGATGACATTCCCGGCCGTGGGGG
>CAZPER010000002.1:0-94955 GCA_964585655.1 uncultured Gemmatimonadaceae bacterium
CCTGGTGCTGCCGCGGGCCGCCTGCGTTCCCGACATCGTGACCGCGGGGGGCGGAACCGTGGCGGTGCGGGTGCCGGCGCATCCGGCGGCGCTGACGCTGCTGCGGGCCGCGGGTGTGCCGCTGGCGGCGCCCAGCGCCAATCGTTCCGGCGAGGTCTCACCCACGACCGCGGCCCACGTGGTGCGGAGCCTGGCGGGCCGGATCCCCCTGGTGCTCGACGGGGGCGCCACCAACGTGGGGATCGAGTCCACGGTGCTGGACCTGTCGGGCCCCATGCCGGTCCTGCTGCGTCCGGGGATGATCAGCCGCGCGGAGCTGGAACGGGAGATCGGCCCGGTGGGAAGTCCCGGGCGAGCACAGCGGGATGTGGAACCGCGGCCATCGCCGGGGATGCTGGACCGGCATTACGCGCCGCGCGCACCGCTCCACCTGCTGCCGCCGGAGCAGGACGCGGGCGAGCTCGCCCGTGCGGTGCACGCCCGGGGGGAACGGGTGGGAGCGGTGACCTTCGGCGGCCCGCCCCCCGACGCAGACGAGGTCATCCTGCTCCCTGCCGAGCCCGACGGCTACGCCCGCGGGTTGTACGGGGCCCTGCACCGCCTGGACGAGCTGGGCGTGGCCCTGATCCTGGCGGTGGCGCCGCCCGCCGACCCCCGCTGGGACGCCGTGCGCGACCGGTTGCGGCGAGCCGCCCACCCGTCACCCTAACGATCGAACGGAACCGATGACCGATCCTGCCCCGTCCGAGCCGAAATCACCTCCCGGCGTGCTCAAGCTGATCTCAAGCACCCGCTACCTGATCATCATTGCGGTGGTCTCCACCCTGCTGGCGGCAACGGCGCTGCTGATCTACGGCGCTTATGAAACGCTGGTCATCCTCCGCAGCGTGGCCCTGGCCGACGGGACCGGCCCCAAGGGCGCCAAGGGACTGATCCTGGCGTTCATCGAACTCACCGATCTCTTCCTGCTGGCCACCGTCCTGTACGTGATCGCCGTCGGGCTGTTCGAACTGTTCGTCGACGACCGGCTGGACCTGCCTCTCTGGCTCGAGATTCACGATCTCAACGACCTGAAGGACAAGCTGATCGGGGTCCTCGTCGTGGTGATGGGTGTGCTCTTCCTCGGCCAGGTGGTGACCTGGGATGGCCAGCGGGACCTGATGGGCTACGGCGTGGGGATCGCGCTGGTGATCGCGGCCCTGACCTGGTTCACCAGCCAGAAGCCGAAGAAGCCCGCCGGGCCCGCCTGAGTCAGGGCCTGCCGCCGGGGCCGGGGCTGGAGCCCCCCGGCATGCCCGGCTCCGGTCGCGCGCCGGGGCGGCTGGGGTCATCTCCCTGCGGCGGGCTGGCCCGTCCGGCGGAGTCGCCGGAGAGTGGGGCGCGCCGGTCGAAGACGCCCTGAAGCTGGCTCAGCCCCGGACGGCAGATCGGTCCGGCCTCGCCCAGCCAGCGCAGGCTATCGGCCACCGACTCGACCCGCCCCTTGAAGCGGTAGCTCACATCCCGGTTCCCGATCGGGGTCCGCAGCACGCCGCGCGCCTCCAGTTCGAAGGGCGCCGGACGATCTCCGCTTACAAACGCCGCCTGCTGCAGCGGAAGCACCACGACGAAATTGCTGGTGTCCCGGGTCCCGAGAAACACCGGCTGCTCCCGCGTCCCCGCGGCGACCGTCCGCCCAGACACCGCGATCTGCGCGCTGAAATTGTCGCTCATCAGGTCGTAATCGTTCCGGTTGCAGCCCTGGAACAGGAACTCGATCGAGTCCGACCCCGCCGCGAGATCGGCGGCGGGCCGCACGGTGACCGAGCGCAGCGACATGGCTGGGTCGTCATACAGCCAGGCACCCATCGTGGTGCAACCGAGGGCGAGCGGCAGAGCGAGCAGGCTGATGAGCGGGCGACGTTTCATGGTATCACGGAAAGCTATCCGCGAACGTCGAGCCGCGACATGGGGTTGCGCCCGCCGTGCAGGATTTCCGCCCGGTCACGTCGCGGCCTGCATCGTCACCCCACTCCGGGCCCGATCCAGGGTGCGGTACTGGATGGCCTCCGACAGATGCCCGAGACCGATCTGTTCCGCCGCGGCCAGATCCGCGATGGTGCGCGCCACCTTGAGCAGCCGGTGGTACCCCCGCGCCGAGAGCCCCAGCCGGGTGATCGCCAGCCGCAGCAGCTCCTCACCATCCGCTCCCAGCCGGCAGTAGCGCCTGATTTCCCGCGGGCCGAGGTGCGCATTGGCGTAGAGACGCGGATGCGGTTGCAGGCGCAGGCGCTGCCGCTCCCGGGCCGCCTCCACCCGCTCGCGGATCGGCGCGCTCCCCTCCTCGGCTGATTCGAGTGACAACTCGGCGGGACGCACGGCGGGCACCCGGATCTGGAGATCGATGCGATCCAGGAGCGGCCCTGACAAACGGGCCAGGTACCGCTCCACCAGCGCCGGGTCGCAGCGACAGGCGCGGGTACTGTCGCCCTCGTGACCGCAGGGACAGGGGTTCATCGCGGCGGCCAGGGTGAAGCGGGACGGGTAGCAGAGGCTCACCGCCGCCCGGCTCAGCGTGACCAGCCCATCCTCGAGCGGCTGGCGCAGCACCTCGAGCACGTTGCGGCGGAACTCCGGCAACTCATCCAGGAAGAGCACGCCGCCGTGGGCAAGGCTTACCTCGCCGGGACGCGGCGTGGGCCCGCCGCCGATGAGCCCCGCGTCGCTGATGGTGTGGTGCGGGGCGCGGAAGGGCCGCTGGGTAAGAAAGGGCTGGCCCGGGGGGAGCAGCCCCGCGACGCTGTGGATGCGGGTGGACTCGAGCGCCTCCTCCAGGGTCGGGGCGGGCAGGATCGTCGGCAGGCGCCGGGCGAGCATGGTCTTGCCGGACCCGGGTGGGCCGATGAGCAGGATGTTGTGCCCCCCCGCCGCCGCCACCTCCAGGGCGCGCTTCGCGGCCGGCTGTCCCCGCACATCGCCGAAGTCCACCCCCCCGGTAGCCGCGGACTCCGCGCGCTGCCACGGCACCGCCACGACCGGCGTGAGGGGAGCCCGGCCCTCCAGGTGCGCGGCAAGTTCCGGCAGGGTGGCGGGGCCGAAGACATCGAGCCCGGTGACCACCGCCGCCTCATTGGCGTTCGCCTCGGGCACAACCAGCCCCCGGCAGCCCGCGCTGCGGGCAGCGAGCGCCACGGAAAGCGCTCCCCGCACCGGCCGCAGATCTCCCTCCAGCCCAAGCTCACCCACGAGGACATAGCCCTCGAGCGGTTCGGCCGGCAGCTGGCCGCTCGCGACCAGCACCGCCACCGCGATGGGCAGGTCGAAGCCCGTCCCCTCTTTCCGGATGTCGGCCGGGGCCAGGTTCACGGTGATCCGCTTCAATGGGGCGGTGAAGCCGGTGTTGATGATCGCCGCCGTGACTCGCTCCCGGCCTTCCTTCACCGCCCCATGCGGCAGCCCCACGGTATTGAAGGCGGGCAGCCCATTGGCCAGATCCGCCTCCACATCCACCAGGTAGCCATCAATCCCGAGCACAGCGGCCGAGCGCACGCGGGCGAGCATGAGTCCTCCGGAAGAAGAGGCTCAAGGATGGGCCTGGCAGTGCGCCGGCTGGGGACCCGAAGCGTGCGGGGCCCATCATTCGAACGCGGAAACAAGCGCGCCGCCCGAGGAGGGGCGGCGCAAGGGTCCGGCGAGGACGACCGCGGTCGGGGTGCGCCTACTGCGGCCAGCCCTCCGGACGATTGTCGAGCAAGAGGATCAGCGGCGCCGTGAGATCGCCCGCGAATACGCTGGTCTCGAGCGGCTGGGTGCGGTCGAGGTCGTCCCGCGTGGCCCCAATGCAGCAGGTGAAGCCGATTCGCAGGACTGGCTGGTCCAGCAACGCCATCGGGATCACGCGGGGCGGTCCATATGACAGCCCCTCACGAATCGTGGCGGGCACTCGTCCCGACAGGTAGACCGGAAGTTCGACCAGCGACTGTAGCATCCGGTAGGTCAGGACTGTGGACTCCCCGCCACTGGTTGCGATCCCGAACACTGGGGCGCCGAACCTCCCGGTGCGCGGAAAGACGGCCACCCCATACTCGAATGGACCCCCGTTATCCCTAGCAGTGACAAGGGTTTCACGCAGCAGGTCGTGGACCGCGACAAGGTCCTGGGGGATAGGCTCGGGGGTCATGGCAGCTGGCCTCGGAGACGGCTGGCGAGGGCAAATGTTTCGGTGCCACCCGGAAATGCAGGAGTCGGGCCGAACGTGCCAGCCGCCGTCGGCGGGCTTGCCGACAGCTGCTCCAATGCGTTACGGCCACCGTATCGTCGCCACCGTACCCCGCCCCGCCTCGCTCTCCAGATCCACCGTCGCGCCCCAGCCCTCAACCAGGCGGCGCACAATCGCGAGCCCGAGCCCCGAGCCGCTGGTGGTCGCGGAGAACCGGGGCTCGAACAGTCGTGGCAGGACTTCGGCGGGGATCCCGGCTCCATCGTCCACCACCCGGCAGCTCCCCGTCCCGAACTGGATCCGCACCCGGGTGGCGCCGGCATTGCGGGCATTCTCCACCAGGTTGCCCAGCACTTCCTTGAACTCGTCCCGCCGGGCCGGCACCACGAGTCCCGGCTCGCCCTCGAGTTCGACGGCGGCGCCGTCGCCGCTCAGCCGATACAGCGCGACGACCTCCGCCGCGGTGGCGGCGAGATCCACCAACTCCAGCGGTCCCGCGGCCCCGCCGGGCAGCCCAAAGCGGCTGAAGGCCCGGGCGATGGTATCCAGCCGGTCGATCTCCCCGAGGATTCGCTCCACCGTTTCCTCGAGGACCGCATCGAAGCGGTCGGGCCGCTCACGGCGTACCCGGCGGAGGTGCTGCACACCCAGCCGGATGGGCGTGAGCGGGTTCTTGATTTCATGCGCCACCTGCCGCGCCATTTCCCCCCAGGCCAGCACCCGCGCGGCGCGCGTCGGTTCGGTGAGGTCGTCGAGGGCGAGCACCACACCCTCCTCGGGGCCGCGGCCCAGCGGGGCAAACTGGACCCGCCAGGTCCGGCCGCCGCTCTCGACGTCCGCGGCCGGCGCCGGATCGGCCCCGCTGCGGAACCGCTCCAGCGCCGCGAATAATCCGGCCCAGGACTCGTCCAGCAGCGAGGCCAGCTCGCCCCCCGGCTCGAGCGCCGTGCCCAGCAGCTGGCGGGCGCGGGCGTTGGCCAGGATGATGTGGCCCGCCCCATCGAGCGCCACCACTCCGGTGGCCACGTTGGCCAGCACGGCGGCGGTGCGCTGGCGGGCCCCTTCGAGCGCGGCCTGGGAATCCCGGATGTCATCCGCCATGCGGCCAAATGCCGCGAAGACCGTCTCGAACTCCGCCGGCGGAGTGGCCACGATGGGCAGCGCCTCTCCCAGGCCGATCGCCCGCGCGGAGCGACCCAGGTCGGCCACCGGCCGGGACAGCGCCCGCGCGGCGAGTTGCGCGCCGAGCACCGCAGCCAGGATCCCGATCAGCGTGGCAAGGACCAGGACGTACTTGAGGTCGAGCTGGCCGCGGACGCGGGCCCAATCGAAGGTGAGCTGCGGGGTCGCCAGAATGCCGATCCCCCCGGGCGGGCCGGCCTGGGCCACCCGGTACCCCACCCGCACCGGCGCCACGTAGGTGGTCGCCTGGCGCGTCAGCTCCAGCTCCTCTCCCAGCGCCATCCGCTGGAAGGTGCGCGCCTCCATCAGCGGCTCGACCAGGGAAAGCTCACGCAGGATCGGGGCACTCGCGGCCACCAGCCGGCCACCACTGTAGAGCACGAGGTCCGCATCCAGCCGGTTGGACAGGTCCACGAGGCCCTGGTCGAGGTACTCCGCCGGCTCCTGGAGCAGCCCTCCCGCCGTGAGCACCGCATCCCGGAGGACCGAGGTGATCAGCAGGTCGCGGGTGCGATCGGCCTCGTTCTGGAGCCGCCCCAACCCCCAGAGCGCAAAGCCGGCCGCCGGCACGATGAAGAACGCGGCCAGTGTCAGCGCCAGCCGCACCTGGAACGAGCGAGCCAGCCGGCGGGGTGACAGCCGACGGCGGAGGTCGCCCCAACGGAGCGTCGCCAGCACCACCAGCACCGTCACCACGAGGAGGTTCGCGACCAGCAGCAGGCTGCCCCGCACCACCAGCATCGAGAAGGGCCGCAGTTCGACCAGGGCATGCACGTGCCGGGAGCCCCCGGCGAAGTCCAGCAGGCGATCGGTCCGAATCTCGCGCCCGGCGCGCCACCATCGACCCGCCGGCGCCTCATGCAGCGGCCGCGCGAAGGGCGGCGTGAGGGTGAGTTCGTAGAGCGGCGATCCCTCCGCCGGGGCTCGGAGGAGCCGGCCGAGGCGGGTCGGGGCCAGGAGGCGCGTCCGCGGCCCCACCGCCACCGTCAGCACCCGGCCGCTCGGCAGGCGGTGCAACAGCAGGTAGTGGCGCCCGGGCACCCGCGCATACGCGACCACCTGCCGCGTGGCGGTGGAATCAAGGCTCTGGACCAGCGCAGAAATGAGCGGCGCCGGGAGGTCCAGCGAATCCAGCGCCAGTTCCAGGGCGCGCGCGCCATCCGGCTCCCAGAGCGCCAGGCGCGCCGGGTACTCCTGTCCCGCCAGGTCGGAGGAGCGCCAGAGCATGAACAGGCCGGGGGCGGTGGACGGCTCTGAGCCCCGGGCCACCGCCTCGCTGAGCCGCTCCAGCAGTGGTCCGGCCAACGGATCCTCGGCGTCCCCCAGGCGCGACAGGTCTCGCTGGGCCGCAGTCACCCGTCCGGCCTGTTCCGCGCCCCAGGTCACGAGCGCCGCAGCGGTGCCCGCGACCATCGCCGCGCCGATGACCATCTGCCAGCGCGGTCGGGGAAGTGCCGCGAGTACCAGCGCCGGGAACCAGAGCAGCGTGTACCATGCCGGCCACCCGACCTCCGGCTGCCAGAGCACCACGCCGATCACCGCGGCCACGAGCGCGAGGCCGATGGCCAGCAACAGGCCTCCACCGCCTCCCGCCGGGACCACCGCGCCCCGGAACAGGGCCGCACCAAGCAGGATGATCGCGGACGCGGCGATGGTCAGCGTGAACTGCCAGCCCACCCAGAGCGACGGTGTGACACCCGCAATCGGCGGCGTAATGCCGCGCCCGAGTTCCAGCACCAGGTAGGGCGCGGCCAGCAGCGCGAGCGCGCCCAGGATCACCCGCCACCGGCGCCGAGCCAGGGCAAGGTTCCAGAGCCAGAGCGCGAACAGCAGCAGCGCGCCGCCGGTCAGCAGCAGGTTGCCCGCCGATTCCGTCACTGGCCGGAGCCCGCTCCGGAAGAACGTGGCGGGAGAGAACAGGTCATCGAGCCCGAGCGCGCGACCGAACGGCGCACGGAGCGTGCACCAGACCAGGGCCCCGAGCACCTGCAGGCGCATCGGATCCGAGCTGGCGGCGAACAGCAGCAGGCCAAGCAACGCCAGGATACCGTACGCCGCCCAGGCCTCTGCCTCCCGTCGTGCCGCCGCCAGTGATGCGGACTGATCTGGAGGTACCGGCTGGACGCTGAAGAGCAGTTCCTCTCCGGCGTCTGTCGGGGTGGTGTAATCGAACAACTCGGCGGCAGCGGGAGCGGTCCCGGGCGGGAACACCAGCAGCTGCACCCCGGCCGCCTTCCCGAAGCGGGCGGCCAGGCTCCGGTCGGGACGGGGCACCGACGAGTCGGCCCAGATCAGGGTGGACGCCACCACGATCCGTCCCCGGGGACTGACGCGACGGCTCTCCATCGTTGCGTAGAAGCGGGTGAGCCGCGCGCCGGGGGAATCGCCCTCGGCCTGGGGCGCCAGCCGGTGGCGGCCGGCCCAGGCCCACGGCACGCCGGTGGGCTCAAGGATCGCCACCGCCATCTCGGCACGGTCCCGCGGAAGGTCACGGTCCAGCTGCTCGAATGCCCCCGCCTGGTCGCCATCGGCGACCCGGGCCGCCCGCTCGGCGAGCTGCTCCGTGCTCTCAAAGGCGGCCCTCAGCTCGCCACTCAGCCCCTTGAAGGCGGTCTGCAACCGGGACTCCCGTTCCCGGGGCCACTCGCGCTCGAACCGGACCACGTGGCGCTGCGCCAGGATGACTGCCCCCGCAACCACCCCGATCCCAGCCAGGATCGCGCGCGAACGGCCGCCGGTCCGGAGCCCAAGGACCATGGCCGCCAGGGTCGTCACGAGGATGCCGCCCGCCCACCAGTGTGATGGGCTGCGCAGCCATTCAGCGGCGAGCATGGCGGCACCCAAACCCAGCCACGGCAGCGGCTGCCTCGACCACCCGGGAGGAGAACGCATCACAGGGAAGTTAGCGACACTATATTGTTCCCTGCCATGAAGATCCGCATCCTCGCCCCGGTGACCGCCGCCCTGCTCTGTGGTGGCCTGCTGCCGGGCCCCGTTGCCGCCCAGGCGGCCGATGAAGGCACGCTCCTGCTGCGCGCGGGAGGGCGGGAGATCGGCTCCGAGAGTTACCGGGTGGTCCTGATGGACTCAAACATCCGGATTACGAGCCGCGTCACGCTGGCCGGCGCCCGGCCCGCGACGGAATTCACCGCCAGCTCGGAGCGTTCCCCCGCGGGGGCGCTCGCCTTCCAGCTGGCCTACCGCGGCCCGGCCGGTGGCGGTGAGGTCTACGCGGTCCAGCGACGCAACCGACTGACGATCCGTCACGTAGAGCGCGGCGCGGAACGGGCCAGCGAGGCCCCGGGGGGCTCGGCCGTGGTGCTGCTGGCCGATAGCGTCTTCGCCCCCTTCCTTCAGATGACGGCGATTGCCACCGAGGCCGGGCGCCCCCTCACAGCAGTCTTCCCGCGGACCGGCCGCCGGCTGGCGGTTACGATTCGCCGGCTGCCGGGCGTGGCGGGCGGGGGGACGCGCTTCGAGCTCGCTGGAGATCTCACCGGGGAGATCCTGCTGGGCAACCGGGGCGAACTGACACGCATCTCATTCCCGGCCCTTGGTTTGGAGGCGGTGCGGCAGCGCGAGTAGGCCTCCGTCCCAACCTGAAACTCCCCCACGGCCTGGTCCGTAAGCGGGGCAGCCGTGATTCACACTACCCACAGGATGAATCGATGCGACGCTGCTGGCTGATCGCTGCGGTGCTGGCCCTTCCGACCGTGCTCGCCGCCCAGGCGCCGGTGACCCAGACCGCCACCCTCAGCCTGAGCGAGGCTCTCGCGCAGGCCAAGAACCACAACCCCCTGTACCGGCAGCGGCTGAACAACGCCGCCACGGCGCGGATGCAGCTCCGCAATGCGTACGGCGGGCTGATGCCGAACGCCTCGGTGAGCGGCGGGATGGACTACACCGGCGCCGGGACGGCCAGCTTCGGTCAGGGCTTCACCAACGCGACTTCCGCCACCGTGGGCTCGAGCTACAGCCTCAGCCTCTCCTGGCAGCTCGACGGCGCCCGGCTGATGGCCCCGCGCGAGCAGAAAGCGGCCAGCCGGGCGGTGGATGAGGAGATCGCGAACGAGGAGAGCGACCTCCGCTTCGCGGTCACCCAGCAGTACCTGACCTCGCTGCAGGCGAGCGCGCAGGTGGCCGTGGCCCGGCAGCAGGTGGAGCGGAACCAGAACTTCCTGGAGCTGGCCAGCGCCAAGTACCGGGTGGGACAGGGGACGCTGATTGAGGTGCGCCAGGCCGAGGTGCAGAAGGCCCAGTCGGACGTGGCGCTGCTCCGCGCGGTGCAGGCGGACTACGAGGCCAAGATCGAGCTGTTCCGGCGCATCGGGGTGCCCTCGCCGATCGCGGTGGACCAGGTGGCGCTGAGCGACTCCTTCGCGGTGACCGAGCCGACCTACGACGTGGAGCAGCTCCTCGCCCAAGCCCGGGAGCAGAACCCGGCGCTCCGGGCGCTGGAGGCCCGGCGGCGGTCGGCCGACGTGGGGGTGACTTCGGCCAAGACCGCATTCCTGCCCAGCCTGTCGGTGCGCGCCGGGTGGAGCGCCTTCACCCAGCAGCAGACCGACGACAACCTCCTGCTGTCCCAGACCCTGGGCGGCGCCCTCGGCTCCGCGGGCCAGTGCCTCTCGCAGGACTCGATCCGGGTCGGCGCCGGACTGACCCCGATAGGGAACGCCGGCTGCTACCAGAATGCCGGGCTGGATCCCACCGGCACCCAGCTGAGTCCGCAGGCCCGGCGCCAGGTCCTCAAGGCCAATAGCACGTTCCCGTTCGAGTTTACCAAGCAGCCGTTCAGCATCGGCCTGACCGTCTCGCTGCCGCTCTTCACCGGGTTCGGCCGGTCGCTCCGGCTGCAGCAGGCGCGGGAGTTCGCGCTGGACGCGGACGAATCGATGCGGGCCCAGGCGCTCCAAGTGGAGGCCGACGTCCAGAGCCGCTACCTGGCGATCGCGACCGCCTACAAGGCGATCGCCGTGCAGGGCTCGAGCCGCGACGCGGCCCGGGACCAGCTCCGCCTGGCACAGGACCGGTACCGCCTCGGCAGCGGCACCGCGCTCGAGGTCTCGGACGCGCAGAACACGGTGCAGCGCTCCGAGGGCGATTACGTGACCGCGATCTATGACTATCACAAGGCCGTCGCCGCGCTGGAAGCGGCGGTGGGCCGCCCGCTCCGCCCATAAAGCAAGCAAAGGAATGTCCATGTCGCGTCGCATGAAGCTGGGGCTCTTCGCCGGTCTGCTCGTGGTGGTGGTGGGGGTGGTCGTCGCCCTCGGAGCCGCCAAGGGCAAGAACAAGGCGGTCGAGGTCCGCCTGGAGCCGGTAGGCTCCCGGGACCTGGTCTCGGTGGTGACGGCCAGCGGCAAGATCGAGCCGGACACCAAGGTGGACGTCCTGTCCGACGTGCAGGGGCGGATCACCCGGATCGCGGTCAAGGAAGGCGACCTGGTCCGGAAGGGAGACTTCCTGCTCCAGATCGACCCGTCGATCTACCAGTCCGCGGTGAGCCGTGCCGAGGCGCTGGTGGCCTCGGCGCAGAGCGACCTGATCCGGGCCCGGGCCAACCAGGACCAGGCCAAGCGGGCGCTGGACCGGGCGCTGGAGCTCAAGAAAACCAACTCGAGCCTGATCACCGAGGAGTCGGTCGAACAGGCCCAGACGGCCTACGACGTCTCCCTGGCCAACACCAAGGCCAGTCAGGCGACGGTTGACCAGGCCCGGGCCGGCCTGCAGGAGGCCCGGGACAACCTGGCCAAGACCCGCATCATCGCCCCGATCACCGGCCGGGTCACCCGGCTCGCGGTGGAAGAGGGCGAGGTCGCGGTGATCGGCACCTTCTCCCGGGACGTGGGCCTGCTCATGACCATCGCCGACCTGTCAGTGATCCTGGCCAAGGTCCAGGTGGACGAGACCGACGTGGTGCGCCTGGCCGAGGGTGACTCGGTCGAGATCGCGATCGACGCCTTCCCCGATACCACCTTCATCGGGCGGGTGACCAAGATCAGCAACAGCGCCCAGCTGACCTCCACCTCGACCGCCTCCGGCTCGAACGACCGGGCCGTGGATTTCGACGTGGAGGTGACGCTGACACATCCGCCCAAGGATATCCGTCCGGACCTCTCCTGCACCGCGCGCATCGTGACCGAGACCCGGCGCGGCGTGCTGAGCATCCCGATCATCGCGCTCACCGTGCGGGAGCACCAGAAGGTGCCCAACGAGGCGGCCCCGGAGCGGACCGACACCACCGCCGCCGGCAAGCAGAAGAAGGACGTTGAAGGGGTGTTCGTGGTGAACGACGGCGTGGCGATGTTCCGGCCGGTAAAGGTCGGGATCGCGGGCGACGAGTACTTCGAGGTGGTGGAAGGGGTGAAGGCGGGCGAGACGATCGTGGCCGGCACCTACCAGGCGATCCGCGACCTCAAGGACAGCACCCGGGTGCGCAGCTCCACCCCGGACACCACCAAGGGGAAGCCGTCATGAGCGACCGGGTCATCCACGTCGAGGACCTTGCCCGCGAGTACCAGATGGGCGCCGAGCGGGTGCAGGCGCTCCGCGGGCTGACGCTCACCATCCGGCGCAACGAGTACGTGGCCATCATGGGCCCGTCGGGGTCGGGGAAGTCCACCTTCATGAACCTGATGGGCTGTCTCGACACGCCGAGCGGCGGCAGCTACTGGCTCAACGGGCAGGAGGTTTCCCGCCTGACCGACGATGCCCTGGCGCGGGTGCGGAACAAGGAAATCGGGTTCGTGTTCCAGACCTTCAACCTGCTGCCGCGGGCCACCGCGCTGCACAACGTCGAGCTGCCGCTGGTCTACGCCGGCACGTCGGCGCGGGAGCGGCGGCAGCGGGCGGAGGAGGCGCTGGCCCGGGTGGGGCTGGAGAACCGGATGCACCACCGGCCCAACGAGCTGTCCGGCGGCCAGCGCCAGCGGGTGGCCATCGCCCGGGCGCTGGTGAACCGCCCCTCCCTGCTGCTGGCCGACGAACCGACCGGCAACCTCGACAGTACCACCAGCGAGGAGATCATGCGGGTGTTCGCCGAGCTGCACCGCCAGGGACAGACCATCGTGGTGGTGACCCACGAGCCGAGCATCGCGGCCCACGCCGAGCGGGTGGTGGTGCTGCGCGACGGCCGCCTCGACTCCGACACCCGGAACACCCAGGTGGCCGCCTAGCATGCCCGTCTTCGAAGCGGTTCGGATGGCGCTGCGCACCATCGCGGCGCAGAAGCTCAAGAGCTTCTTCTCGCTGATCGGGGTGCTGATCGGCGTGACCTTCCTCATCGCGGTGGTGTCCATCGTGCAGGGGATGAACGTGTACATGGAAGACCAGTTCGCCAACCGGCTGATCGGCCTGAACACCTTCACCCTGCGGCGGCAGCCGGGGATCAACACCGGCAACGTCACCGAGGAGACCTGGCGCGCCTGGCAGCGCCGGCCGCGGATCTCCTACGACGATGCCGACTACGTGGCGGAGCGGCTGCACACGCCGGCGCTCATCGCCCGGTACTGCGCCGACCGCATGACCCTGAACTACAACGGCAAGGTGGCCAAGGATATCGACCTCCAGGGCACCGAGCCGTCCTATTTCGAGATCAAGAACATCGGGATCGCGAGCGGCCGGATCTTCACCCCCCAGGAAGTCCGGGTCGGGGCGCCGGTGCTGGTGCTGGGCAGCGAGATCGGGGAGAAGCTGTTCGAGGGGCTCGATCCGCTGGGCAAGGAAGTCACCATCCGGGGCCTGCCCTACCGGGTGATCGGGGTGGCCGAGCGGCGCGGGACGCTGTTCGGGATCTCCCTCGACAAGTTCGCGGTGATGCCGTTCCGGGCGCCGGCGCGGCGCTACATCTGCCCGCTCAACATCCTGGACGAACTCCAGGTCAAGGCCCCGAACCCCGACCTGATGCTCACCGCCATGGCGGAGACCGAGGCGCTGATGCGCACCCGGCGCGGCCTCAAGCCCTCCGACGAGAACAACTTCGACCTGCAGAACGCCTCCGGGGCGCTGGAGGGGTGGAACAAGATCTCGAAGGTGCTGTTCACCGCCCTGCCGGGACTGGTGGCGATCTCGCTCGTGGTCGGCGGGATCGTGATCATGAACATCATGCTCATGGCGGTGGCCGAGCGCACCCGGGAGATCGGCATCCGGAAGGCGCTGGGCGCCAAGCGCCGGGATATCCTGGCGCAGTTCATCATCGAGAGCGCCACCCTCTCCACCGTCGGCGCCGCCCTCGGGATCGGCACCGGGATCGGGCTGGCCTTCCTGGTCCGCGCCCTGACCCCGCTCCCCGCCGCGGTGGCCCCCTGGTCCATCGGACTGGCCGTGGCCCTCGGTGTCGTGGTCGGCATGGTGGCCGGGGTATACCCGGCCAGCCGCGCCTCGAAGCTCGACCCCATCACCGCCCTCCGGGCGGAGTAGGCGGCCCCATGCTGTCGCTCAGCCGCGTGTTCGAAGGCATCGGGATCGCACTCGATTCCCTGCGCGCCAACAAGGTCCGCGCCGCCCTCACCATCCTCGGGGTCGCGATCGGCGTGATGGTCGTGATCGCCATGGCCGCGGCGATCACCGGGATCAACCGCTCCGTCGCGGCCCAGATCGAGACCCTCGGCCCCAAGACCTTCTTCGTCTTCCGGTTCTTCCAGGGCGGGCTCAACATCAGCGACGGCTCGGACGAGATGTCCCCCTGGCGCCGTAACCCGTGGCTCTCCGTCGAGGAAGCCCAGATGCTGAGCAAGCTGCCGGGGATCCGGAGCGTCACCTGGCAGGAGAATTCCGCCGGTCCGGTGGGCGCGGGCGGCACCAACCTGAGCAGCGTCAACATCCAGGGCTTCGGCCCCGACTGGATCCTCACCCAGGGCGGGACCATCATCGGGGGGCGGAACTACACCGCCATCGAGCACGCCGCCAGCGCGCGGGTGGCCGTCATCAACGATCACCTGGGCGAGCAGCTCTTCGCCGGCCGGGACCCGATCGGCCGCCGGATCAAGGTCTTCGGCGAGCCCTTCGACGTCATCGGCGTCTACAGCGAGCCGTCCAGCCTCTTCGGCGACAACAAGTCCCCCACCGTGTTCATCCCCCATTCGACGTTCACCAAGGTGGCGGACTACTGGAAGGGCTGGCTGATGTTCGCGGTGATGCCGGAGCCGGAGCTCACCGTCGCCGAGGCCCAGGACCGGGTCACGGCCGCACTCCGTGCCTACCGCGGTCTCAAGCCGACCCAGGAGAACAACTTCTCCCTGGTCAGCCAGGACAAGCTGCTGGACAGCTTCAACAGCGTGACCCAGGGCTTTTTCCTGGTCATGATCGTCCTGTCGATGGTGGGACTCATGGTGGGCGGCGTGGGCGTCATCGCCATCATGATGATTTCGGTGACCGAGCGGACCCGCGAGATCGGCGTCCGCAAGGCACTCGGCGCCACCCGGCGCGAGATCATGTTCCAGTTCCTGGTCGAGGCGACAACCCTCACCCTGGTCGGTGGCATCGCGGGCATGGCCCTGGGCGGGCTGATCGCACTGGCCATCAACAAGTTCACCCCCATCCCCGCGGCGATCCCGCTCTGGTCGGTGGAACTCGCGCTGGTGGCCGCGACCGTGACCGGGATCCTCTTCGGGCTGTACCCCGCCAACAAGGCCAGCCGGCTCGATCCGGTGGAGGCGCTGCGGTACGAGTAGGACGGCAGGAGACGGGAGACGGGAGACGGGACCAGCCGGCATGTGTATCTCCCGTCTCCCTCCCCCCAGCACGTGCCCCCTTAGATTCCCCGCATGCCGCTCGCCGAAGCCTTCCGCCTGGCTCTCCAGTCCATCTTCAGCGCCAAACTCCGTTCCTTCTTCACCCTGCTCGGCATCATCGTGTCGGTGGCCTTCCTGGTGGCGGTGGTGGCCGTGATCCAGGGGATGAATGCCTACGTGAAGGAGAACATCACGGGGGCGGTCATCGGCACCAACGTCTTCCAGGTTCGCCGCACCCCCATCGCGATGGGCCTTCTGACCGATGAAGAGATCCGGCAGATCGCCAAGCGACCCCTCCTCACCAAGGACGATGCCGAAGCCGTCCGGCAGGCGGTGCCGGAGGCGCTGGCCATTTCGATCCAGTCCGGCTGGCCCGCCCCGACCAGCGACGTGACCTACCGGAACCGGACGGTCGGGGGCGTGGTCATCGTGGGGGTGACCCCGCCCTACCAGGTGGTGCAGGACTACCGCTTCGAGGCCGGGGATCCGCTGGTGGACAACGACGTCGTGACGCGCCGGCTGGTGGCGGTGCTCGGGTACGACGTGGCGGAGAAGCTGTTCGGCACCGCGCCGCGGGCGGTAGGGCGGTCGGTCCGCATCGCCGGCCGCGAAGTGCGGGTGAAGGCGGTGACGGCCAAGAAGGGCCGGGTGCTGGGCCAGTCGTTCGACGGCTTCGCGCTGATCCCGCTCAGCACCTTCGAGAGCATGTACGGCCGCCGGAAGACCACCACGGTCTCGATCAAGATGGTGGAGGCCGACCAGATTCCGGACGCGATGAATCGCGCCGAGGAGGCCATGCGGCTGGCACACCGGCTGCGGCCCGGAGAGGCCAATGACTTCACGCTCGACAAGGCCGACGCCCTGGTGGAGTTCTGGCGCGGACTCACCAAGGTGCTCTTCACAGTGGTCCCGGCGGTGGTGTGCATCGGCATCGTGGTCGGCGGCATCGTGATCATGAACATCATGCTGATGTCGGTGAACGAACGCACCCGGGAGATCGGGCTCCGCAAGTCCCTCGGCGCCACCCGGGGCGACATCCGCCGCCAGTTCCTGGTCGAGGCCATCGTGCTGGCGACCCTCGGCGGCCTGGCCGGCGTCACCGCGGGCTGGCTGCTGAGCCTCCTGGTGTCGCAGGCGACACCGCTCCCCGCCCGGGTGACCACCTGGTCGGTGGGCGTGGCCCTGGCGGTCGGGGCGGGCACCGGCGTCCTCTTCGGCGTGTATCCGGCCACCCGCGCGGCCCGGCTCGATCCCATCACCGCGCTCCGGGCCGAGTGAGCCGGCCATGATCCTCCGCAACATCGACGAGGGGATCTGGATCGCGCTCGACTCCCTGCGCACCAACAAGCTCCGCTCCGGGCTCACCATCCTGGGGGTCGTGATCGGCGTGGCCACGGTCATGGCCATGGCGTCGATCGTGGAGGGGATCCGGCGCCAGATCTTCAACGCCATGGAGACCGCGGGGCCGAACGCCTTCTACGTGATGCGGTTCTTTTCCCAGACCCCGCTCAACCCCGAGAACCTCCCCTACGAAGTGCGCATCCGGCCGATCCTCACCGAGGCCGATGCCGCGGCGGTCCGGCAGGTCCCGCAGATCCAGTACGCCGGCATCTGGGTGCAGCTGTTCCAGCGGATCGAGTACATGGGGGTGAGCACCCAGATGCTCACGGTCTACGGGGCCGACCAGCACTACATGGATATCCTGGGCGGCACCCTCCTGCGGGGGCGGTTCTTCGCGCCCTCCGAGCTGACCGGGGACCCGGTGGTGGTGCTCGAGGAAGAGACCGTTGAGCGCCTCTTCGGCCGGGTGGACCCGATGGGGAAGCGGGTGCGCCTGGGCGGGGTGGCGCTGACGGTGATCGGGATCTACCAGCGCCCGTCGAACATCTTCGAGCCGCCGGGACAGCAGATCGGCGCGATCCTCCCCTTCCAGACCGCCCGGCGCAACTACCGGTACGACGAGACCAACGGGCTCTTCCTGTCGGTGAAGGGGTGGCCCAGCGTCACGGTGCCGGTGGCCAAGGACCTCGCCATCCAGGCCCTGCGCAAGGAGCGGCGGCTCCGCCCGGGGGCGCCCAACACCTTTGACGTAATCACCCAGGACCAGATTCTCGACACCATCAGCAGCCTGACGACCGCCTTCTTCGGGGTCATGGTCGCGCTCTCGAGCGTGGCGCTGCTCGTGGGCGGCATCGGGGTGATGGCGATCATGATGGTCTCCGTGACCGACCGCACCCATGAGATCGGGCTGCGCAAGGCCCTCGGCGCCACGCCGCGGGAGATCCTGTGGCAGTTCCTGGTAGAAGCCGCGACACTCACCCTCGTGGGCGGACTGCTGGGAATCGTGGTGGGCCTGGGTGTGGGTCAGTTGCTCAAAATGGTCCTGGACCTCCGCTCAGGGGTGCCGATCTGGAGCGCCGTCGTGGCCACCGGCGTGTCGGTGCTGATCGGGCTGGGCTTCGGCCTGCTGCCCGCCAACCGCGCCGCCCGCATGGACCCGGTCGAGGCGTTGCGGCACGAATAGGCTCCGCCGGGGCTGGCCGGCGCGGTTCCCCTCCCCGCTTCTGACCTGCGCCCCGCCCTGTGCAACCGGGGCACCCCGGAGCATCCTCCAGCGTCCCTGTCCCCAGACCCTGAGGGCTTCATGCCGACCCCGACCGCCCGTACCCTGCTCCTGCTCTCGCTGCTCACCGCCGGCTGCTTCGGTCGCGAGGCAGACCGCGCACGCCAAGAGGAAGCCCGGATGGATGCCCCGGCGAGCGTCGGTGCCGGACAACCGGTGGACCAGTCCCGCGCCGAATTCGCCAACGCCGCGCCCGAGCCGGCCCGGGTTGGGTCGGAGGTGCCGAACGCCGCGGCCGATCCGACCGCCATGCCGTCCATGATCATCCGCACCGGCCAGGCCAGCCTCGAGGTGGATTCGCTGGAACTCGCGATGGGCCGGGTGCAGACCCTGGCCCGGTCGGCGGGCGGGTTCATCGCCAACAGCCAGATGCAGGCCGGCGCGCAACAGCAGCGGGCCGCCACCCTCGAGATCCGGGTGCCCTCCGCCCGGTTCGATGAGCTCCTCAACGGCCTCGCGCCCATCGGCAAGGTGGAGTACGTGAACGTCAGCGCCCAGGACGTGGGCGAGGAGTTCACCGACATCACCGCCCGCGTGGCCAACGCCCGCCGGCTGGAGCAGCGGCTCATCGAACTGCTCGCCACCCGCACCGGCAAGCTCAGCGACGTGCTCGACATCGAGCGGGAGCTGGCGCGGGTCCGGGAGGAGGTCGAGCGGATGGAGGGACGCCTCCGGTATCTCAAGGCGCATGTCGCCACGTCCAGCCTGACGGTGACCGTCCACGAGCCGGCCCCGGTGGTCGGGGAGACCGGGAGCGGCGGCGTGATCGGCGAGGCGTTCCGGGATGCCTGGCGCAACTTCGTGAACTTCATGGCCGGCCTGATCGCCTCCCTCGGGGTGGTGATCCCGGGCGCGGCGCTGGTGCTCGCGGGGCTGCTCGGCGTCCGCTGGATCTGGCGGCGCGGCCGAAGCTGATCCGGGGCCGGGGGGGAATCCGGGAGCGGGAAACGGCGTGTAGATTTCACCCGTTCCCTGTTCCCCGTTCCCCGTTCCCCACCTCCCCATGACCGTTGACCTGCTCGCCATCGCCGCTCACCGGGACGACGCCGAACTGACCTGCGCGGGGACGCTGCTCAAGGCCCGCGCCCAGGGGTACCGGACCGGCATCCTGGACCTCACGGCCGGAGAGTCCGGCACCCGGGGCAGCGCCGGTCTCCGCGCGGAGGAGGCCGCCCGGGCGGCGGAGATCCTCGGCCTGACGGAGCGGCGGAATGCCGCCCTGCCGGATGCCTACCTGCAGAACACGGACGACACCCGCCGGGTGGTGGTGGAGGAGATCCGGCACTTCCGCCCCCGGACGGTCATCCTGCCCTTTCCGGTGGGACGCCACCCCGATCACCGGATCGCCTCCGAACTCGGGCGCGACGCCTGCTTCCTCTCCGGGCTGGCCCGTTACAACGCGGCCGGCGAGCCGTGGCGGCCGCACAAGATCCTCTACGCCCTCGCCTACCGCGAGGACCCCATCAAGCCGACCTTCGTGGTGGACATCACCGAGCAGTTCGCCGCCAAGCTGGCCTCGATCCGCTGCTACGGCAGCCAGTTCGACGGCGCCAAGGCGGCGGGCGAGATCTTCCCCACCGGACAGGACCTCTACTCGCTGGTCGAGGTGCAGAATGCGCACTACGGCTCGCTGATCCGCACCCGGTACGGGGAGCCGTTCCACACCCCCGAGACCGTGGAAGTGAGTGACGTGCTGGCGCTGAGCGTCCAGAGCATGTAGCCCCGCCCCGACTATCTTTGTCGGTGATGTCCACCGCCCATACCTACCTCGACCACGCCGCCAGCACCCCGGTTCGCCCCGAGGTGCTGGAAGCCATGCTCCCGTACCTGGGGGGCACCTTCGGCAACCCCTCCAGCGAGCACTGGCACGGGCGGGCCGCACGCGCCGGCCTGGAGCAGGCCCGGCGGGAGGTGGCCCAGGCGCTGGGGGTCACTCCAGCGGAGGTGTACTTCACGTCCGGCGGGACCGAGTCGGATAACCTCGCCATCCTGGGCAGGGCGGAGGCCGTCCGGGCCACCGGCACGGCGCCGATGGTGGCCGTGGCGGCCACCGAGCACAAGGCGGTCCTGGCGGCGGCGCATGCCGTTGCCGCACACGGTGGGGTCGAGCGGGTGCTTCCGGTGGACCACCAGGGCCAGCTCGAGCCTGCGGCGCTGCACGAGGCGCTGGAGGCGCGCCCGGCGGTGGTGTCGGCCATGTGGGTCAACAACGAGACCGGCGTCATCCACCCCGTGGCGCACCTTGCCGAGGCGTGTGCGGCACGGGGCATCACCTTTCATTCCGACCTGGTCCAGGGATTCGGCAAGCTGCCGCTCAATCCCGGAGCCCTGCCCATCGGGCTGGCGACAATCTCCGGCCACAAGCTCGGCGCGCCCAAGGGGATCGGGGCGCTCCTGGTGCGGCGGGGGGTCGCCCTGTCGCCGCTGGTGGTGGGTGGCAGCCAGCAGCGGGGGGTGCGTCCCGGCACCGAGAATATCGCCGGCGCTGTCGGACTGGGCCGGGCGGCGGCCCTCGCCGTCGCGGAGCAGGCGGCGGAGCTGGCGCGCCTCACAGAGCTCCGCGCCCGGCTGGTTGACGGGCTCCGTGCCGCGCTGCCGGACCTCCGCCTGACCGGCGGTGACATCGAGACGGCGCCGCACATCGTCTCGGTCATGGTGCCGGGGGCGGAGACCGGCGCCCTGCTCATGCTCCTCGACCAGGCCGGGGTCTCCGCGTCCGGCGGTTCGGCCTGCGCCACGGGAGCGGTGGAGCCCTCGCACGTGCTGCGCGCGATGGGGATCCCGGCGGCGCTGGCGAAGGGTGTGCTGCGGCTCAGCCTGGGCCGGGAGACGACGGCGGAGGACATCGCACGGGTCGTCGCGGTGCTGCCGCAGGTGGTGGGGCGCGCCCGCGGCGCGACGGGAGCCCTGACCCATGGCTGAGCGCGTGCTGGTAGCGATGAGCGGTGGGGTGGACAGCTCGGTGGCGGCCGCCGAACTGGTGGCCCAGGGGCACGAGGTCATCGGCGCCACGATGAAGCTCTTCTGCTACGGGGACAGCGTCCCGGACCGCCCCTGCTGCTCCCTCGATTCCATCAACGATGCCCGTGACGTCTGCCGGATGCTCGGCGTGCCGCATTACGTACTCAACCTCGAAGACCGCTTCAGCCGCGACGTCATTCGCAACTTCGTGGACGAGTACAGCCGGGGCCGGACGCCGATCCCCTGCGTGCGCTGCAACTCCTTCACCAAGTTCCGGGACCTCCTGGCCCACGCCGATGCCCTGGGCTGCAGCGCCATCGCCACCGGCCACTATGCCCAGGCCCGCGAGGGGCGGCTCTACCGCGGCAGCGATCCGGCCAAGGACCAGAGCTACTTCCTCTGGGGCATCGACCGGGCCGTCGTCGCCCGCATGCTCACCCCGGTAGGGGCCCTCACCAAGGCCCAGACCCGGGAGCATGCCAGGCGGCTGGGGCTGGTCACCGCCGACAAGCCCGAGTCGGTGGAGATCTGTTTCGTGCCGGACGACGACTACGTCCGGGTGCTGGCCGACCACCTCCCCGCGGATGCGCCGGCCCTCACACCCGGGCCGCTGGTCACCGTGGCCGGCGAGCCCCTGGGCACCCACGAGGGCTTTGCCCGGTACACCATCGGGCAGCGGAAGGGGCTTCCGGGCGGTGGGGGCGCGGCGCGGTACGTCGTCGCGATCCGCCCCGAGCGCCGGGAAGTGGTGGTGGGCGGGCTCGAAGACCTCCAGGGGCACGCCCTCCGGCTGCAGGAACTCAACTGGCTGGCGGAGCCGCTCGCCGTCGGGAGCAGCTGCCTGGTGCAGATCCGGTATCGTTCCACCGCTGTGCCCGCCACGGTGGTCGCGGCCGGCGAGGGAGAGTACGCGCTGGCCCTCGCAACCCCCGTGCGGGCGATCACCCCCGGACAGTCCGGGGTCCTCTACGCCCCTGACGGCCAGGTGCTGGGCGGCGGGGTGATCGCCTGATGCGGACCCATCGGCTCATGGCGGCATTGGCGCTCCTCCTGCCGCTCTCTTCGGGCGCCCTGACCGGCCAGGAGCGCGGCGGACCGGGCATCGACGACTTCATCACGCTGCCGATCGTCTCGGACCCGCAGGTCTCCCCCGACGGCAACCTGGTGGCCTACACCATCGCCACGCCGAGTTTCGAGGAGAATCGCGCGAGCAGCCGGGTCTGGATCGCGGACCTCGCCACGGCGGGGAGCACGCAGGTCCCCGCGCCGGCGGGCAACGATCGGGCGCCGCGCTGGTCGCCGGATGGCCGCTGGCTGGCCTTCATCTCCACCCGGGATGGCGGGGCGCAGATCTGGCGCATGCCCACCCGTGGCGGGGACCCGGTCAAGGTCACCAGCGGCCACGACGGCGTCACCGATTACATCTGGGAACCGGACGGCAAGGCGCTCTACTACTGGACCGACGTCGCCTGGGGCGATTCGAGCGAGGCGGCCCGCCGCGCCGCGCCGTGGCCCACCGAGGCCCGGATCTTCACCGAGCTGTTCTACCGCCACTGGAACGAGTGGCGCCTCGGCGTGCGCTCCCACCTGTTCCGGGTGGAGCTGGCCGACGGCACGACGACCGACGTGACCCCGTTCGACCGGGATGTGCCGCCGCTGGCGCTGGGCGGCCGGGACATCGCCTTTTCCCCGGTGGGCACCGAACTGGCCGTGGTATACAACCCCGACTCCGCCCTCGCGACCAGCACCAACAACGACATCTTCGTGATGGGCCCCGACGGCTCCGCCCGGCAGGCGATCACGAGCAGTAAGGGCAACGACCACTCGCCGCAGTACTCCCCGGATGGGCGCTACATCGCCTACCTGGCGATGCCCACCCCGGGCTTCGAGGCGGACCGGCAGCAGCTCATGCTGTTCGACCGGGCCAGCGGCCGCCGGTTCTCGGTGACCCCGCGCTGGGAGCTGTCCGTCAGCGCCTTCCAGTGGTTGCCGGATGCCCGGGGGGTGCTCGCGGAGGTCGAGGAGCGGGGCGGGCAGGCCATCTACCGCATCGAGGTGCCGACCGGCCGGAGCACCCGGCTGGTGCGCGGCGGCACCAACAGTGCCCTGCAGGTGGCCAGCGCCGCCGAGGTCATGGTGTTCCTGCGGTCGACCGCCCGGCGGGCGCCCGAGGTCTGGGCCGCAACGCTGGACGGCAAGAACGCCCGGCCCGTCACCCGGGTGAATGAGGAGCGCTTCAGCGGGTGGGATCTCCCGGCCCTGGAGGCATTCGGCTTCCAGAGTGCGCGCAACGACTCGGTGTTCGGCTGGATCATGAAGCCGCCGGGCTTCGATCCCGGCCGACGCTACCCGCTGCTCTACCTGATCCACGGCGGCCCCCAGGGCGCCTGGCTGGACCAGTGGCATGGGCGCTGGAACTACGCCACCTTCGCGGCCCGTGGCTACGTGGTGGCCGCGGTGAACTTCCACGGCTCCACCGGCTACGGCCAGAGCTTCACCAACAGCATCAGCCGGAACTGGGGCGGGCTGCCCTACGACGACCTGATGAAGGGCCTCGACATCCTGGCGCGGCTCCCCTACGTGGACAGCACCCGCATGGGCGCGGCGGGGGCGTCCTACGGCGGGTACATGGTGTACTGGATGGCCGGCCACACGAACCGGTTCCGGGCGCTCGTGGCCCATGACGGCATTTTCAACCCGCTCTCCATGACGGGAACCACCGAGGAACTCTGGTTTCCGACCTGGGAGTTCGGGGGCACCCCGGCGGATCCGGCGGCGCGGGCCCTCATGGAGAAATGGTCACCGGCCAACTTCGTGGCCAACTGGCGCACCCCCATGCTCGTGGTGCACAGCCAGAACGACTACCGGGTGGACATCTCCGAGGGGCTGCAGGCGTTCACCGCCCTCCGCCTGCGGGGGATTCCGGCGAAGTTCCTGTATTTCCCCGATGAGGACCATTTCGTCACTCGCCCGCGCAACCGCCGGCTCTGGTGGTCCACGGTGCTGGACTGGTTCGATCACTACCTCCGCGCGGACAACTGATGCGCAGCCTCTTCGTCCGCTGGCTCATCAACACGCTGGCGCTCTACGTCGCGGTGCAGGTGGTCCCCGGAGTGGACTACGACGGGGGCCCCGTGGGGTTGCTGCTGGTGGCCGCGATCTTCGGGCTGGTCAACGCGGTGCTCCGGCCGGTCCTGACGCTGCTCACCTGCCCCCTGGTGCTGGTGAGCCTCGGGTTGTTCCTGTTCGTGATCAATGCCCTGCTGCTGCTCTTCACCAGCTGGCTGTCAAACCCCCTCGGCCTGGGGTTCCATGTGGCGGGCTTCTGGCCCGCCTTCTGGGCGGGACTCCTGATCAGCCTGGTGAGCCTCTTTCTCTCGATCATGGTCGGCGAGAAGGAGATCCGGGTGCAGCGACCCTGAGCTGAGCCGTCGGGAATGGGGCGGCCGGGGGTGCCGTTACCCTTCCGTTACACGAACTGGCCCCGCTCGCCCCGGCCGATAAATTCCCTCCCGTGACCGACGCCACTCTCCCCCGTGCCCCCGCCAGCCCGGAGCCGGCCCCCGATCTGGGCCAGCCGGGGCTGTACAGCAACCGTGAGTTGTCGTGGCTGGAGTTCAACCGCCGGGTGCTGCATGAGGCGGAGGATCCCCGCACGCCGTTGCTGGAGCGCCTCAAGTTCTTCGGGATCTTCAGTTCCAACCTGGATGAGTTCTTCCAGATCCGGGTGGCCGGCCTCAAGGACCAGCTGGCGGCGGGCTACAGCGAGCGCTCCCCGGATGGACTGACCCCGGAGGCCCAGCTGCGGCAGATCGCGGCCGTGGTGCGAGACCACGTCCGGGATCATGGGCGGGCGCTGCACGAGGAGGTCCTGCCGGGCCTGGCGCGCCATGGGGCCGCGCTGCTCGACATCGGCGACCTGACCGAGGTGGAACGGCAGCAGGTGGACCGGCATTTCCACGACAATGTCTTCCCGGTGCTCACCCCGCTCGCGGTCGACCCGGCGCACCCCTTCCCCTACATCTCGAACCTGAGCCTTTCGCTCGCCGTGGCGCTCCGGGACGTGGACGGGGAGGAGCGGTTTGCGCGGGTGAAAGTCCCGAAAATCCTGCCGCGCTGGGTCCGGGTGGGAGAGGGCTGGCGCTACCTGCCCCTGGAGCAGTTGATCACCGCCAACATCGAGGCGCTCTTCCCGGGCGTGGAGATCCTCGGCTGCTACCCGTTCCGGATCACCCGGAACACCGACTTCGAGGTGGACCACGACGAGGCCGAGGACCTGCTGAGCACCATCCAGGAAGAAGTGCGGAATCGCCGGTTCGGCGCGGTGGTGCGGCTCGAGGTGTCGCCCAACCTCCCGCAATCGATCCGGGAGGTGCTGCTCTCGGAGTTCAACGCCGCCCAGGCGGAGCTCTCGGCCACGCTGGGCGCGGACGACGTCTACGAGGTGAGCGGGCTGCTGGACACCGCGGACCTGCTCTCGCTGGCGTCGGCGATCGACCTGCCGGCGCTCAAGGACCCGCCGCACCACCCGGTGACCCCCAATCGCCTGGCCGGCGGCCGCAACATGTTCGAGGTCATCCGCGAGGGGGACGTGCTGGTCCACCACCCGTACGAGAGCTTCACCAGCTCGGTGGAGCGCTTCATCCAGACCGCAGTGGACGATCCGGACGTGGTGGCCATCAAGCTCACGCTCTACCGCACCGGCGGCGACTCGAGCATCGCGCGGCTGCTGGCGCAGGCGGCCGAGCGGGGCAAGCAGGTGGCGGTGCTGATCGAGCTGCAGGCGCGGTTCGACGAGGAGAACAACATCCGCTGGGCCCAGCGGCTGGAGGACGTCGGGGTGCACGTGAGCTACGGCGTCGCGGGATTGAAGACCCATGCCAAGGTGATGCTCGTGGTACGCCGGGAAGGCGAGACCATGCGCCGCTACGTGCACCTCGGCACCGGCAACTACCACCCGCGCACCGCGCGGCTCTACACCGACTTCGGCCTGTTCACCACCGACCCCGACTTCGGCGCCGACCTCACCGACCTGTTCAACGTGCTGACGGGATTCGGCGCGCCGCAGGAATACCGGCGGCTGATCACCGCCCCGCGGGGGATGCGGGAACGGTTCGTCGCCATGATCCAGCGGGAGGCGGACCACGCCCGGGCGGGGCGGCCCGCCCGGATCCTCGCGAAGATGAACGCCCTGGTGGACGCCGCGCTCATCCGGGCGCTGTATGAGGCGTCGCAGGCGGGGGTGACGGTGGACCTGATCGTGCGCGGAATCTGCTGCCTCCGCCCCGGGATTCCGGGCGTGAGCGACCGGATCCGGGTGATCAGCGTGATCGGCCGGTTCCTCGAGCATTCACGGGCGTTCTATTTCCTGAATGGCGGGGCGGAAGAGGTCTACATCGGCTCCGCCGACTGGATGCCCCGCAATCTCGACCGGCGGATCGAGGCGGTCGCGCCGGTTCTCGATCCGGTGCACCGGGCCGGCATCCGCGACCAGCTCAACCTGATGTGGCAGGACAATCGGCAGGCCTGGGAGCTGGACGCGCATGGTCATTATACGCAGCGCCGGCCCCCCTCCCCGGAACTGGAACTCGCGACCCACCGCGCGCTGGTCGAGAGCCACCGGGAAACCGGGCGAACGGGGGAGTTCCCCATTCCGCCCCGCTAAGTCAGTACGCCAGGCCGGTCAGCTCCGCGAACTGCTTCAGCAGGACTTCCTGTTCGGGGGTCAGGGTGGCCGGGATCTGGACCTGGACCTGGACCAGCTGGTCCCCCCGCCGGTCTCCCTTCTCGATTCCCAGCCCCTTGATGCGGAATTTCCGTCCCGGCTGGGTGCCCGCCGGGACCTTCAGCACGACCTTCTTGCCATCCAGCGTCCGCACCCGGAGCCGGGTGCCCAGCACCGCCTGAGCCAGGTTGATCGGGACCTCACAGACGAGGTCCAGCCCGTCGCGGTGAAAGAAGCGATCGGGTGGGACCTGGAAGGTCACGACGATGTCGCCTGGGGGCAGCCCCGGCGAGGCCGGCTGCCCCTGGCCCTTGAGCCGGACCTTGGCGCCGGTCTCGGTGCCGGGGGGCACGGTGATCAGGACCTCGCGCTCGTGCCGCACCTCGCCCGCGCCGCCGCAGGCCGGGCATGGGGTGGAAGGGATCCTTCCCTTGCCGCGACACTGGGGACAGGGCCGGCTGACCGCAAAGCCCCCCTGCCCGAAGGTCACGCTGCCGCGACCATTGCACTCGGGGCAGGTGGTGATCTTGGCGCCCGGCGCCGCGCCGCTCCCGGTGCAGGTCCGGCAGGTCTCGTTGAGCGGCAGGCGCACCGGGACCTTGCCTCCCAGCGCCGCCACCCGGAACGGAATCTCCACCACCGTCTCGATGGCCTCGGCGGCCTCCGTCTCGGCTCGGCCTCCCTTGCCGAAGATGGAGGAGAAGATGTCGCCCAGGCCGAAGCTGCCCACATCCGAGAAGTCGAACCCCTCGGTCCCGCCGCCGGGTCCGCCGGAGGCGGGGCCGGTCCGCGCACCGCTGCCGCCCTGGCGGCGGAAGCCCCCGCCCCCGTCAAACGCGCCGAGCCGGCGCATCTGGTCGTAGTGCTTGCGCTTGTCGGCGTCGGAGAGCACGGCGTGCGCCTCCGACACCTCCTTGAAGCGCTCCGCCGCCTGGGGATTATTGGGGTTCGCGTCGGGGTGATGTTGCTTGGCCAGCCGGCGGTAGGCCTTCTTGATCTCCTCCGGCGTGGCGCTGTCGGGGACCCCAAGGACCTGGTAGAAGTCCCGGGCCACGTCAGGCGTGCCCTTCGGCCGTGTAGACCTGGACCCGCGCGGGACGGATCAGTGTTCCCTTGAAGCGGTATCCCGCCTGAAAGGTGGCGGCGACAGTATGGTCCTGTTCGGGCGTGGGCGGCGCGATGGCGGAAACCGCCTCCGCCACTGACGGGTCGAACGGCTGTCCCACGGGATCGAGCCGCTCGAGGCCGGCCGTCTCCAGTTCCTTCCGGAGCTTCCGGTCCATCAGGACCAGCGCCTGCTGCACCACGTCCCCGCCAGCGCTTACCCCCGCGCCCTGCATGACCCGGTCGAGGTCGTCCAGCACGTCCAGCAGCCTGCCCGCGAGTTGCGCCTGGGAACGCTGCGTCAGCTCCTCCCGCTCGCGCGCGGCGCGGCGGCGGAAGTTGTCGTACTCGGCGGCCAGGCGGAGGTGCCGGTCCTTGGCGGCGTCCAGCTCCCCCTCGAGGCGGCGAATAGCCTCGGTGGCGGGTTCCAGCGGGAGCGCGGAATGCACTTCGACGGGAGCGCCCGCCGTCCCGGCATCCGGGGTGGAGGCGCCGACCGTGTCCCCACCCAGGCCGTCGTTTCCAACACTATGTGATTCAATCACTTGCAGGATCGCCTCGTGGCGGTGTGAACAAAGATAACAGCAACGCGCGTGCCCCGGGGAACGGGCCAGTCTGGCAGGATACCCGACGCAGGGAGGCGCCTGCGGGTTACCCCTACACGGTCGCCCCCGCGGGCGAGGGACCTGCCCGGAGCAGCTGCAGAAGCCGGAAGAGCGCCATCTGGGCCGCGCGGCCCCGCACATCCTCGCGCGTGCCCGGGAACTGGTGCCGGTGCACCGTGACCTTGCCCCTCACGGAGAAGCCCAGGTACACCAGACCCACCGGCTTGTCGGCTGTCCCGCCATCGGGACCGGCGATACCGGTGACGGAAATCGTAAGCTCGGCGCCGAACCGCCGGGCGGCGCCGGCGGCCATCGCCGCCGCCACCGGCTCGCTCACCGCGCCGTGGGCCGCGAACAGCTCCGCCGGGACGTCGAGGAGCGATCGCTTCACCTCATTGTGATAGGCGATGACCCCGCCAAGGAAGACATCCGAGCTGCCCGGAATGGCGGTGAGCCGGGCCCCGATCCCTCCCCCCGTGCATGATTCCGCAGTGGCGAGATGCAGGCTGGCACGCCGCGCCTCCGCCAGGACCACGGCGGCCAGGTCATCGTCCCCTTCGCCGTAGCACCACTCCCTGGCCCGCCCATTCAGGAGCGCGGCGCCTTCCGCCAGGCGCCGGTCGGCTTCCTCGGGTTCGAGGTTCCAGGCGGTAAGCCGGAGGTCCACGCCCTCGATGCCGGGGAGGTAGGCCAGCGAGAGCGGGGCGACCTCTTCCTCGACCCGATCGAGGCGCTCGGCCAGTGCGGACTCCGGCACTCCCGTGGTGCGCACCGTCCGCGACCGCACGACCCGCCCGACGGCGCGGGGAGCCAGCCGGGGCAGCACCTCGTGGTGCAGCAGGCCTCGCATCTCCGCCGGGACCCCGGGGAGGAGAATCGCGAGGCCCTGCGGCCCCTCCAGCCAGAGTCCCGGCGCGGTACCCCACCGGTTGGGGAGGATGACGCCGCCCTCCGGCACCTCGGCCTGTCCCCGGTTCTTCTCCGGCGGCACCCGACCCGCCCGCGCAAAGCGGGCCACGAGCGCCTCCCACACTTCCGGGCGGAAGGTGAGCGGCATGCCGAAGAGGTCGGCTATGACCTTCTTGGTCACGTCGTCCGCGGTGGGGCCGAGGCCGCCGGTGGCGAGGAACGCGCCGGTGCGCTGGAGCGCCGCCTGGGCGGCGTCCCGGATGGCGGCGGGATCGTCGGTCACGGAGGTGCGGCGAAGCACGGGGACACCGGCCGCGGCGAGGGCCCGGCCGATCTCGGCGCTGTTGGTGTCTACCGTGTGGCCGAGCAGGAGTTCGGTGCCGATCGTGAGGAGTTCGATGGCCACGGTATCCGGCTCAGTGATTGGTCTTGAAGAGGTTCCGGTAGCGGTACAGGTACACCGCGAACGAGTACACCGTCAGCGCGGTGGCCAGGGCCAGGGTGAGGGCCACCACGCCGCCATGGAACTGGTTCCAGTACTCGGCGAAGCGGTTGTGCTCCCAGCCCATCGGCTTGCGGGCGTCGCGGAAGGTGAACCAGAGGAAGGTGGCGCCGATGTAGATGTTCTGGATCGTGGCCTTGAGCTTCCCCGCCCCCGCCGCCGGGATCACGATGCCGCGGCGCTGGGCCCACCAGCGGAAGCCGGTCATGGCCAGCTCGCGGCCGATGAGCAGCAGGCACACCCAGAGCGGGATAGAGCCCCACACCGGGATATCGTAGAGATCGTGCCGGGTGCGGGAGATCCAGTAGATGGGGAGGATGGTGGCGAAGAGCAGCAGCTTGTCGGCGATCGGGTCCAGCAGCTTCCCGATGTCGGTCACCATGTTGCGGGAGCGGGCCAGGTAGCCATCCACCACGTCGGTGATGGCGGCAAACAGGAAGATCAGGAACCCGATCAGCTTGGGCCAGTAGCCATCGATGAACGGCAGCAGGGCGATGACGGGCGTGAGGAGGATCCGGACCAGCGTCAGGATGTTGGGGAGGTTCCACATGGCGGCGGGTCCCCCGGGCTGATCCTACGAGCCCAGGCTCTTCAACACCATCTTGCTCACCGCCTTGAGGGTGTCGAACACCCCGTCGCCGTTCATGGCCACCGCCTCGAAGTATGGGGCGCGCTCGATCCACTGGCCGTCCAGCTGCTCCACGAGGGACTCTCCCTCGTGATAGGGATCGGGGGTCGGCTTCTGGCGGGCGGGATCCTCGACCGGCCAGCCCGGATTCAGCGCGGCCTGCAGCTCGCGGATGGTCGTGGCGTTGGGGAGGTCGCGCTTGTTGTACTGCACCACGAAGGGGATGCTGGTGAGGCTGTACCCGTGCTGGGCCATGTTGTCGTACAGGTTCTGCATGGCCTCGATGTTGGCTTCCATCCGCTCGATCTGGCTGTCCGCCACGAACACCACGCCGTCCACCCCCTTGAGGATGAGCTTGCGGGAGGCGTTGTAGTAGACCTGCCCGGGCACGGTGTAGAGGTGGAACCGGGTCTTGAAGCCGCGGATGGTGCCGAGGTCCACCGGGAGGAAGTCGAAGAACAGGGTCCGCTCCGTCTCGGTGGCGAGCGAGATGAGCTTGCCCCGGCTGTTGGGCGCGACCTTGTTGTAGACGAACTCGAGGTTCGTCGTCTTCCCGCCGAGGCCCGGTCCGTAATAGACCAGCTTGCAGTTGATCTCGCGCGAGGCGTAGTTGATCATGCTCATGGGATCGTCACTCCGCCTCAGGCCCCGAACAGCTTGTCAAGCTCATCTTCCGCCTCGCCCAGGAAGCCGGTCTCGACCTGTGGCTGGCCGGCCGCGCCCCGTGTGAACATCTCCTCGAAGATCGCCCTGAGATCCAGCACCGTCTGGCGCACCCGCAGCTTCACCAGGCCCAGCGTTGTCCGGTTGTCGAACAGCACCACGAGGATGACCCGCCGCGCGATGTCGGCGAGGTACATCGACTCCTTCTCCCCCTGGTGAAACAGGCTGCCGAACTCGGGCTCCCCGATCATCCGGGCGAGCTGGTCGTTGGCGCTGAAATCCGCCGCGGTGAGCGAGGCGAACGCGGTGGGGTCGAAGGTGGGTTCCTCCCCTACCACCGCCACCATTTGTCCCGTCCGGTCCACGATCATCCCGGTGCGCGCATTGGACTCGCGCAGGAACCCGGACAGGACCACCTGGATCTTGGTCGAGTCTTCTTCCCGGAACGACCAGCTGGATGCACCTGGTGGCATCGCGTCCCCTTCCGATTAACCGAGCGCCGCTTCCATCCGGCGCACCAGCGCGCGGGCCCGCCGCTGGAGCACCGGATGGCGCTCCCAATCCAGATAGTCCCGCAGCAGCCGCACCGACTCCACCGTGGGGGCGCCGCCCAGGGCGCCGAGCGCCGCGAACCGGCGCAGCGGGCGCGGGCTGAACAGATTGGCCCGGTGCCGAGCCAGGTGCTGCTCGGCGAGCCACCACCCCGCGGCCGTCCCGGCCAGCAGCCCGAAGAGCACGGCGCCCTTCCGCGCCATCAGCGGAGCTCCTGGCGCGCGCTCAGCGCGTGCGCCAGCGTGACGCCGTCCACGTACTCGAGGTCTCCCCCCATGGGGAGCCCGCGGGCCAGCCGGCTCACCCGGATGTCCTGGCCGGCCAGGAGCTGCTGCACGTAGGTCGCGGTCACTTCACCTTCCATGGAGGGGTTGGTCGCCAGGATGACCTCCCGGACCCCGCCCGCCCGCACCCGGGCCACCAGTTGCTCCAGCCGCAATGCCTCGGGGCCGACGCCGCTCAACGGATCCAGCCGGCCGCCGAGCACGTGATAGGTACCGCGGAACTCCCCCGCCCGCTCCAGGCTGGCGACCGCCGCCGGCTCCTCCACGACGCACACCAGTCCGGCATCGCGCCGGGGGTCGAGACAGATCGGGCAGCGATCGGCTTCCGCCAGGTTGCCACAGACCATGCAGGGACGCACCCGCTCCGCCACCTGCACCAGCGCCTGCGCCAGCCGGGCGAGCCGTTCTCCGGGCTGCTGCACCAGGTGGTGGGCCAGCCGCTGGGCCGTCTTGCGGCCGACGCCTGGCAGCCGGGCGAACTCCGTCACCAGGTCGTCCAGGGCGCCCACGGGCTAGAGCGGGAGGTTGAAGGGGAGCGGGTTCGCCCGCCGCATCTCCTGCTGCAGCGCGTCGGCCGCGCGGCGCTGGGCCTCGGTCACCGCGCCCTGCACCAGGTCGGCCAGCAGCTCGGCGTCACGCCCGGCAAAGACCTCGGGGTCGATCCAGAGCGAGCGGATCGCGCCCTTCCCGTCCACCGTGACCCGCACCATGCCGCCGCCCGCCTGGGCGTCGTAGGTCGAGTCAGCCAGGCTGCGCTGGAGCTCCTGCAGGCGCCCCTGCATCTGCTGGCTGAGCTGCATCAACTGCTGCCAATCTGCCATGTAGTATCGCTAAGTCCCTGCAAAGTCTGAGGAAAGTAGGGGCCCCGGGGGGCCAAGGCAAGCAAGCCAAAGCTAATCCAGCACCTCAAGATCGAGGCTGTCGGCCGCCGCCTCGAGGGCGGGGTCCCGCCCCTTGAGCACCTTGAGCCGCTCGGCCCGGGATTCCGCCTCGCTGAGACGCCGCGCCCGCGGAGTGGCCGGGGCACTTCCCGCGCCGGCGATGCCGAGCCGGACCGGGGCGCCCAGGACCCGGCCCAGGAGGGCCTGCACGGCGTCCCGCTGGCGTTCCAGCGCCTCCAGGTGCATCGGATTCCCATCGGGGACGCTGAGCCCCACCAGCGGGGGATCGGCGGACACCGGGCGGGCGGCCGCCAGCGCCTCGCCCAGGAACCGCCCCTGAGCCCGCGCCACCACGACCACATCTGGCCAGGCGCGCTGGAGCCCCTCCAGCGTGAATTCGGCCCGCACCTCGGGCGCCGGCTCAGTCGCCCGGGGTTCCGCCGCGCTGGCGGGGGGCTCGGCGACCCGGCGGGCCGGCGGCTCCACGGCTCGGCGGCTCGGCGGCTCCGGGGGGCTGCCGCCGCCGGTGGCGGGGGCCGTCCCGCTCAGCAGCGCCTCCAGGTTGACGGTCCGGTCCAGCAGCACCCAGCGGAGGAGAAGGGTCTCGACGGAGAGGCGCGGGCTGGAGCTCTTCCGTATGCTGCCCTCGGATTCGCCGAGCAGCTTGAGCATGCGGAGCAGGTCCCCCTGGGACAGCTGTCCGCGATACCGCTCCAGGGTGTGCTGCATGGCCTCGGTCAGCCCCTCGGGCTGGGCTCCCACTTCGAGCATGAGCAGCGAGCGCAGCGCCTCTCCCGCCCCGCCCATGAACTCCACGAGGTCGGCCCCGGCCTCGTCCAGCCGGTCGAGGAGGGCAAAGACGCCCGCGGGCCGGCGCTCCGTGAGCAGGGCCAGGAGCTCGTCGTAGACCTCATCCGCCACCAGGCCGAGGATCTCCCGCACACGGAGCGCCGTGACCCCACCCTCGCCGAAGGAGAGACACTGGTCGAGCACGGAGAGGGCGTCCCGCATCCCGCCGTCGGCCTGGCGGGCGATGAGCGTCAGGGCATCGTCGTCGGCCTCGATCCGCTCGTCCGCCAGCACCCCGCGGAGCCGGTGCCGGATGGCGGTCGGACCGATGCGGCGGAAGTCGAACCGCTGCAGCCGCGAGAGCACCGGGGCGGCCATCTGGGCGATCTTCTGCGGCTCGGTGGTGGCGAAGACGAACACCACGCCCGGGGGCGGCTCCTCGAGGATCTTGAGCAGGGCGTTCCATGCCTCCCGGGTGAGCATGTGGACCTCGTCCACGATGTACACCTTGTGGTGGCCTTCCTTGCTCGCGGCATACATGGCCCGTTCCCGCAGCTCCCGGGCGTCGTCCACGCCGCGGTTGCTGGCGGCGTCGATCTCGACCACGTCGAGGCTGGCCGACCCGTGCCAGATCCGCCGGCAGCTCTCGCACTCGCCGCAGGGCTCCCCGGCGGGCTCCACCTGGCCCTTCCGCTCGCAGTTGAGCGCCATGGCCAGGATGCGGGCCGCGGTGGTCTTGCCCACTCCCCGCGGGCCGGTGAGGAGGTAGCCGTGCCCCACCCGGCCCTTGAGCACGGCGCCGCGCAGTACCTGGGCCACGTGGTCCTGGACGAGCAGATCGCTGAAGCGGCGGGGACGGTACTTCCGGGCGAGCGCGAGGGCCATGCGGGGAAAGTAGCGGGCCCGGCGGCTCGGGGGCTAGGCGGCAGAGCAAGACCGCAGGACGGCGGGACGGGAGGCTGGGGCCTACACCGGGCGACGCCCGCGGGTTACATTCCCGGCGCCCCAGGTCCGAAGGGCGCTGGCGCGCGAACCGCGTCAGGACCTCGCCGGTAGCAGCGCTAAGCGATGTCCAGTGTCGCTTCGGGGTGCCTGGGGCACTTCCTTTCCTCACCGCGATTCTCCCGCGGAACCTCCAGCGTCACACGCCGGGCCCCTCACGGAGCCGCCGCATGACATTGACCTCGCTCGACTGGGCCATCGTCATCCTGTCCGTGGTGCTCTCCTTCCTCCCCGCCCTGGTGCTGGCACGGCGGGCGGGCAAGAGCACGGCGGAGTTCTTCACCTCGGGCCGGGCGGCGCCCTGGTGGCTGATCGGCGTCTCGATGGTCGCCACGACCTTCAGTACCGACACGCCCAACCTGGTCACCAACCTGGTGCGGGAGAAGGGCGTCGCCAACAACTGGGCGTGGTGGTCCTTCCTGCTGACCGGCATGGCCACGGTGTTCTTCTACGCCCGCCTCTGGCGGCGCACCGGGGTGCTCACCGACCTCGAGTTCTACGAACTCCGGTACTCCGGCCGCGAGGCCTCCCTGGTCCGTGGCTTCCGTGCCCTCTACCTCGGCCTCTTCTTCAACTGCGTGATCATGGCCACGGTCAACCTGGCCGCCGCCAAGATCGCCAACGTGGTGCTGGGGTGGCCCATGGGGCAGACCCTGCTGATCTGCGCCGGACTCAACATCGTCTTCGCGGCCACCTCCGGGCTCTGGGGCGTGCTGGTCACCGACTTCCTGCAGTTCGGTATCGCGATGACCGGCGCGGTGGCGCTCGCCGTCTTCTCGCTGCGGCAGCCGGAGGTCGGGGGGCTCGCGGGGCTCATCGCCCGCACCGATCCCGCCACCCTCAACCTGGTGCCCGACTTCGGGGACTGGGGGCTCACCCTGTCGGTGCTGATCATCCCGCTCACCGTGCAGTGGTGGTCGGTCTGGTACCCCGGGGCGGAGCCGGGCGGCGGCAGCTACATCGCACAGCGGATGCTGGCCGCCAAGAGCGAGCGAGACGCCCTCTCCGGCACCCTGTTCTTCAACGTCGCGCACTACGCGCTGCGCAGCTGGCCCTGGATCATCGTGGCGCTCTGCTCGCTGCTCGTCTTCCCCACCCTCGACGACATCGCCCGCACCTTCCCGTACGTGGACCCGGCGCTCATCGGGCACGACATGGCCTACCCCGCCATGCTCAAGTTCCTCCCCGCCGGCTTCATGGGCGTCATGATCGCGGGGATGCTCGCGGCCTACATCTCCACGATGTCCACCCACCTCAACTGGGGCACCAGCTACCTGGTGCACGACTTCTACCGCCGCTTCCTGCGCGCCGACGCGACCGAGGCCCACTACGTGCTGGTGGGCCGCGTGGTCACCGCGCTCCTGATGCTGGTCGCGGCGGGCGTCACCCTGGTCCTCGACACCGCCCGGGAGTCGTTCGACCTGATGCTCTCCGTCGGTGCCGGCACCGGCCTGCTCTACCTGCTGCGCTGGTTCTGGTGGCGGGTGAACGCGTGGAGCGAGATCGCGGCGATGGTGGTGAGTTTTCTGGTGACGGTGGGATTCGTGGTCGCGGCACGGAATGGGCATCCCCTCCCCTCCCACGTGACGCTCATCGCGACGGTCCTCATCACCACGACGGCGTGGGTCGCCACCACCTTCCTGACCGCGCCGACCGCCCGGGACCGCCTGGTGGACTTCTACCGCCGGGTGCGGCCGGGCGGCCCGGGGTGGAAGCCAATCCAGGCGGAAGCCGGTGTGGGCCCCTCGCCCGACAACCTCCCCCAGGCCCTCCTGGGCTGGATGCTCGGCATCGCGTTCGTGTACGCGGCGCTCTTCGGCACCGGCAGCTTCCTCTACGGGAGAACCCCGCAGGCGCTGGTGTGGCTGGCGGTCTTCGTGGTGAGCGGCCTCGGGCTGCTGCGGCTGGTGCCCCGCCTCTGGGGCAGCGGCGAGAGCTAGCGGACCAGCGGATCCAGTTCCCCACGCGCGGCCGCGAGCGCGGCCGCGAGCCGGAGCTGGACCCGCGCCCGATCCAGATTCTGGTCGGGGCGGCTGGTCCGGTAGTAGCGGTCCCCCTCGAGGTAGTCCCCGAGGAACCGGATACCCTGCTCATAGCAGAGCACCACCCCGGCCGTGACGAACAGCTCCCGCTCCGCGGCCGTGAGCGCCTCACCGCCCAGTCCGGCGGTGAGTCCCGCCACCAGTGCGCGGAAACGCTCGCGGTCCACGTCAACCGGATCAGCCGCCCGGGCATCCTCGACCGCCGTCCCCACCACCGAGCGCAGCAGGTCGCCGACGTCGTGCAGCCGGAGTCCGGGCATCACGGTATCGAGGTCCACCACCGCCACCCCCGCCCCGCTCGTCGCGTCCAGCAGCACGTTGGCCGCCTTGGCGTCGTTGTGCGCGATCGCCTGGGGCAACCCCGCCTCGGCGAGCGCCCCGGCCCACCGCCGGTGCTCGAGGGCCAAGGCGACCTCCGCCGCGGCGGCGCGCGAGCGGTCGGGGTCCGCGCCGGCGAGCGCGGCCTCGAACCGGCGCAGCCGGGCGGGCGTATCGTGGAATCCGGGGAGCGGGGACTGGAGCGGAGGGCCGTCGTAACTCGCCATCAGCGCGTGGAACCGGCCGAAGGCGACGCCGACCGCGTGCACCTCCGCGGCGCCGGCGGCCTCGAGAATGGCCCGGGTCCCCTCGAGCCAGGGGAAGAGCCGCCACCAGGCCCCCGTGTCATCCGGTACGCCCAGGCGGCCCTCCGGCGTGCGCAGCGGCTCGGCGACGCGCCAGTGGCTCTCGTCCCAGCCGGCGGCGCGCGCGGCATGGCCCAGGTGCGCGGAGACCAACGCGCAGTTCTCGAGCACGGCCGGGGCGTCGGGAAACACCGCCGGATTCAGGCGCTGCAGCAGGAAACGGCCCGCCGAGTGCGATCGGGCGCCGGTGATCCGCCAGGCCTGATTGATGTGCCCGCCGCCGACCGGCTCCGGCGCCCCCCGCGGCTCCACTCCGAATGCCAAGAGGATGCCGGCGAGGTCCGCCGGGGTCATGGCCAGAGGACCTCGGGATATTCGCCCCGGTCCACCAGGGCCTGCAGCTCCCGCTGCACCCAGGGGCGGTCGCCGGGATAGGTGACGCCGCACCACCGGCTGGTGGTCGGCAGCACCGTGACCCTCGCCTCGCCGGCCGCGATGCCGCGCGCCACCGAGTCGGGGAGGTAGCACTCGCCATCCGCCGCCGGTCCCGCCTCGAGAAAGCGCCGGAAGTCGCGCTCGAGGATAGGGAAAATGCCGGACGAAAACGCCCACAAGTTCATCGACACCGGTGTGGTGGCCGGCACCCGCAGGCGCCGGCCGTCCCGTTCGCCCTCAAACCACCCCGGTCCCGTCGCGGCGAGTCCGCGGGTCTCGGAGACCCGCTCAAGCGTCCCGTCGGGCCGTGCGGCGAGCAGGGCGCGGTTCACGCCGCCGGAGGGACTGGCGGTCTGCTCCAGCGGGTACCCGATCACCGCGTGGGTGGTGGAGCCCTCCGGCTGTCCGGCGAGAAACCGGGCCGCGGCGGTGATCGCATCGCGGCCGTAGAAGTCGTCGGCGTTGAGGACGGCGAAGTGTCCCGGCACGGCGGCATGCGCGGCCAGCACCGCCTGGGTGGTGCCCCACGGGCGGGTCCGCCCGGGGGGAACGGCGTGGGGTGACGGGAGGTCCTCGAGACGCTGGAGCGCCGTCCGCACCGGCAGCCGGGTCCGGTACCTGTCCCCCAGCTGCCGCTCGAACGCCTCCTCCATCTCGGGGCGGATCACGAAGACGATGGTCCCGAAACCGGCGCGCCACCCGTCATGGACGGCATAGTCCATGAGGGTGGCGCCACCCGGACCGAGGGGATCGAGCTGTTTGAGTCCCCCGTAGCGGCTGCCCAGCCCGGCGGCGAGCAGCACGAGGGCCGGGGCGCTCACCGTTGCGGCGCCATCAGCACCGCGTTGGTGAGCAGCCGGGCCGTGCCGCGCCAGAACCCGCGATAGACCGGGTTGCCGGCGAACAGGACCACCTGCCCGCTCCCGGCGGATTCGACCGCGGCGTACACGCTGTTCCGGAGGTGCTTCTCGGTGTTCTCGGGCCATGTCCAGCCTGAGAGCAGCAGGTCCGTTCCGGTGAAGGCCACCGGATTGGCGCCCTTCTCCGACGGCTTGAGCAGCGTGCTGGTCTCGAGGAAGACGGGCAGCTGGTCCCGCTCGTACCCGAAGGTGAGCCAGTGCGTCCGGTCCAGGGTGCCCCGGAAGATGCTCCCCGGGATGAACTCGGGCCGGTTCCCGCCCGCCGCCGACGGGGACACCAGTGGCGGCCCGATCGGCTGGCCGGCGGCCACCGTGGTGTCCTTGGGCGCCGTGCTGTCGCCGGTCACTTCGCCCGCGGTGGTGAGCCCGAGCTCCTTCCGGCCGAGCAGCCCGACGGCGTCTCCGACGGCGATGACCGCGGCCCCTTCTTCCACCCAGGTCTTGAGCCGGCGGGCCCCCCCTTCCCCGAGCTCCCGCCACATCCGCCCGGCGGATCCCTCGGGGATGATGAGGGTGTTGTAGTCGTTGAGGTTTATCCAGCTCAGGGTGGCGAGGTTCACCGGGATCACCGGAATGCCCAGCTCCCGCTCGAAGTAGAACCAGAGCGCCCCGAAGGAGGTCTGGTCCACGCCGTCGCCCGCCGCCAGGAGGATGCGCGGCGCGTGGAGCGCCATCACCGTTTCGCTGCCCACGCCGTACTGCCCGCTGTCGGGGAACCCGCTCTGCACCGGGGTGACCGGCACGCCGAGCTCCGTGGCGAGCGCCGCGATCCGCTCGTGCACCTCCGCCGGGTTGCGCTGCAACCGGACAATGAACGTCCCGCGCGGGTAGGCGGTACTGCCGGCCACCACCGGCTCCGTGGCCGCGCCCACCTTGAAGCCCTCCCGCAGCAGCCGCATCGCGAGCCGTGCGCCGCTCTCGCTTTCATTGCCGAAGACATAGGCCGACTGGGCCCGCGCCGGCGGGGCCACGGTGGGCGCGGCGGCGGCACGCACCCGCTCCCCGCCGATCCGGGTGGTGTCGTCGGTCCACCAGGCATCGAGACCCTGGGTGAAGGGGAGCGACCAGCCGGTCACGTCGTAGAACTCGTAACCCTCGCGGTCGGCGTCCTCGCCGCGGCGCTGGTTCCGCTGGTAGGCGCCCAGCTGCGCCCGGGTGAAGCCGGAGTCGAACACGGCGCGCGGCTCGAGCATCGTGGTCGCAAGCCGGGCCTGGGGCTGGTTGAGGTCCACGACGTAGGTGCCGGCGGGAAAGGTGCGCCGGGCGGCCGCGCCGCCATAGTAGGACGTGGCCCGCAGCGTGGTCCACGGCTGGGTGAGGCGGGACACCTCGATCTCCTCACCCGTGAGCCGCCGCAGCAGCCAGGCCACCCGGGTGGCGTCACTGCCGGAGAAGAGCACCCGCCGGAGCGGCCGCTTCTGCGCCTCGGTCATTCCGCTCTGGTGGAACTCGTGGAAGTCCCGCAACCGCTCCGCCCGGTTGCGGGCGGCGTACTCCAGGGTGGCGAGGGAGGCGATGTAATGGTGCGCGATCGCCATCTCGAAGGTCATGAAGGTGCCGTCGTCCTTCCGCTTCCGCAGTTCGGGCCCGCCGTCGGTCTCGTAGGTCATCCCGACGCCGCCGCGCATCGTGGGCCACATGTCGATGTAGCCCGGATAGAAGAAGTCGAAGACGTCCCGGACGTAGTACTGCCAGCCGAAGCGGTCGAAGGCCTGGCCGTTGCTGCGCCCGAAGCGCTCGAACCAGGTGTAGGTCCTCGCCGGCAGGTTCTGGTTCTGGGCCTGGTCCACCGGCGGGAAGAAGTACTGCGAGGTGGTACTGTGGAGGTCCGCCACCACCTGCGGGCGCCAGCGCACGTAGACCGCGGCGAGGGCGCGGGACTCGAGCTGCGACTGGGCCAGCAGGTCCCGGTTCATGTCGAAGCGGTAGTGGTTGAACCGCCCCCACACCGCCCACGGCTCGGTCTGTTCCACCGCCGCGGGCTCGTCGGTGTTCACCATGATGGAGTTGTACCAGGCGGCGAACCGCTCGTGCCCGTCCGGATTCTGGCTCGGGTTGATCAGCACGATGGCATTGCGGAGGACCTCGAGGGTCGCGGGTTCCTCGGAGGCGAGCAGCTGGTAGGTGGTCTGCATCGCGGTCTCGAAGCCCGCCGGCTCGTTGCCGTGCACCGAGTGGGTGAGCAGCACCGTCACCGGGGTCCGCTCCGCCAGGGCCCGCGCGTCGGCGGCCGTCGTGCGCCGCGGGTCGGCCAGGCGGGAGAGGTTGTCCCGGATCTCATCCAGCCGGGCCAGGTTCTCCGGCGCCGAAATCACCAGCAGCCGCATCACCTTTCCCTCCGCCGTCCGGCCCATTACCTCGGTCCGGACCCGGTCCGGCGCCGCGGCGATCATGCGGTCGAGCACCTGCTGCTGCTGGTGATACATGGTGTGCTGCGAGCCGACGGCGTAGCCCAGCAGCGAATCGGGCCGGGGCACGGCGGGGCGGTAGGGCCCGCGGGCGTAGAAGTCGAACCCCTGGGCGCTGAGCAGCGAGGGGGCGAGCAGCAGTGCGGCGAGAAGTCGCATGAGTACGGATGGGAGGAGGTGGATGCACCGGTCCCGGTCTCGCGGGGGCGGCCGGTGCGGCCGCCCGGAGCCGGGCCGGCTGTGAGTATAGCCCGGGCCGGGCCCGTCAGCTACGGCCGAGCAGCACCGGCCGGGGGGGCGCCGCGCGCTGGCGGCCGAGCAGGTCCCAGGTCTCCACCACGACCGCTCCAAGGAGAAACACGAGGGCGGTGTAGTACAGCCACCCGACGAACAGGATGATCGCGCCGAGGTTGGCGTCGGCCGAAAAGCGATTGACCACCGCCAGGTGCACCAGGTACCAGCCATAGAGCCGCTTGGCGATCTCGAACAGCACCGCGGCGAAGAGCGAGCCGGCCAGCGCCGCCAGGCGTGGCAGGCGGCGGGGCGAGGCGTGGCGGTAGACCATGTAGAAGAGCGACAGCGAAAAGGCGAACGCCAGCGCCTCCGTGATGAACTGCCCCACCGTCCCCACGAAGAACCCGAGGCCGGGGAGGGCCTGGATCAGCTGCTCGCCGCGGGCGTTGAGCACCTTGAGGCCCCCGGACAGCACGGCGTTCCCCACCACCAGCATCAGCGTGAGGATGACCATGCCCGCGTCCCGGGTCTTGCCCTTGAGGTAAAGGAACAGGAAGTGCTGGCCGGTCGGCCGGCGGGGCACGTCATAGACGAGGGTGAGCGAGGTGCGGATCGAGGCGAACAGCCGGGTGGAGAACCAGAGAAAGAGCGGGAGGGCGTAGAGCGAGATCGCGGCCCGGGCCCGGGTGAAGCCGAGCAGGAACTGCTCCACCCGGGCGAAGGGGCCCTGCCCATCCGGGCCGGCCCAGGCCGGGACCACCCGCTGGAACAGCTGGTGCAGGTCCTGCGCGGTCGAGCCCGGCGACAGCTTGGCGATGTGGGTCAGCGCGACGAGCACGAGGAGGAGCAGCGGAATCGCCGCGAGCAGCGCGTCGAAGGTGAGCGCGCTGGCCAGGAAGGGGATGTTGTGCCGGTCGGCCTGATTCACGGTGCGGCGGACGAACGCCCCCAGCGCCTGCAGCCGATCCCGGAGCAGCCCGTCCGTCAGGCGACGGGCTCCTCGTCCTCGTCCAGGTCCATCGCGGCGGGCGCGCGGCGGCGGGCGCGGGCATCGGCGAGCCGCCGTTCCAGTTCAGTCCGCACCTCGTCCCGTCGCTCCTCCGGGCTGCTGGCGGCAGGGCGGCGGAACTCGCCACTCACCTTGTCGCTCAGCTCCCCGATCTTCTCCTCGGCCAGCGCCCGCGCCTTCCGCAACCGGCGCTTCAGCTGGCGGCGGGTCTCGTCCCCGCTCTGGGGCGCGAACAGCAGGCCGGCCGCCAGCCCCAGCAGCGCGCCGAACAGGATGGGCCGGAGCGACCCGCTCTCCCGCTCCACGTAGACTACCTCGCGCTCGTCATCCCGGGCCATGGTCATTCCCCCGCTTCGGCATCGTCCTCGGCCGTGACCAGCGCGCGCGACAGCGAGGCGTGCGACTGATACGGCGCGTGGACGTACTTGGCGACCAGCGCCGCGGTGCCGTGCACCTTGAGCTGGTCGAACAGGAACCCGAACGTCTTCTCCAGGTCCGCCCCGATGGCCTCCCGGATCCCGGCGGGCAGCGACCAGAGGTCCCGCTTGAAGGGACCGATCGCCTTCTTCCGCGCCTTGTAGTAGAACTGCTCCGGCGTGTCGCCGGCCTTCTTCTCGCTCTGGGCGTTCTCGTCCAGCCAGGCGTACATCCGCTGACGCAACTCGCCCGGCAGCGCCGGGTGGTCGAAGACCAGCGACTGGAAGTTGGTCGCGAGGTGGATCTCCGCCGTCTCCAGCCGGGCGAAGTTCCCGAAGGCATCGGAGGGGAGGGTGCTGGCGCCATGCTGCACCGCGCCGGACATCCCGTACTCCTCCCGGGCCACCCGCGACAGCGCGGCCAGGGCGTCGAGGTCCAGCTTCACCTTGGCAATGCTCCCGTCCGGCAGCACCACCCCGCCGTGGCTGGTGCCGGTCTGGACCGAAATCTTGGAGATCCCCTCATGGTCGCCGTGGCGCCGGAGGGAGGGCACGTAGCCGTCCATGAAGGCGCGGAGCTCCTCCACGGTGCTGTTCTTGTGCCCGACCTCGCCGATCTCCGCGCCCACCGACACCGAGATGCCGTCGGGCTCGATGTCGCGGATAAACGCCGTGATCTCCGCGGCGTGCTCGAAGTTGAGCCGCTGCTGCTCCAGCAGGGTGTCCTTCGAGAGGTCCACCAGGGTGGAGGTGTCCACGTCGATGTTGTAGAACCCGGCGCCGACTTCCTCCTGGATCAGCCGCTTCACCTCTTCGACCTCCGCCCGGGCGTCCGCCTGATACTTCTTCGCGTTCACCTGGCAGTGGTCCCCCTGAATGAAGATCGGCAGCAGGTACCCCTCGCGGAGCGCGGCGGCGATCATCACGGCCACGTATTCGGCAGGCCGCTGATCGGTGTAGGCGATCTCCGACCGCGCGATCTCGACCAGGATCGCGCCCGCCTCCCGCGACCGCGCGGCCCGGAAGATGGCCCGCGCGGTGTCATAGGCCAGCATCCGGACGTTGATGGCAGGCACGGTGAAGCCGCCGCATTCCCCCCTGCCGCGGGCGAAATAGATCGGTCCGATGGTGGAGGGCCGGACGCCAACGGCCTGCCCCAGCTCCCAGAGGAGCCAGCGGGCGGCCTCCCGGCGGGCGGATGCGGCGAAGACCGCGTCGAACACCAGCCGGTCGGTCGCGTCGGTCTGGAGGGCGGCAAGGCTGGAGACCTTCACCCCGTCGCCAGCCCGGGTGACGGCACCCCCGAACAGGGCGAGGAGGTCGCTGCGATGATCGGACATAAGTGACTGTCCCCTTAAGAGTTACAACTCGCGCATCCGGCAATGTAGGCCCGCAGCCACCGGGCGTCAAACCGACGCCCGATCGTCAGTGAGCTCAGCGGATGCGGAGCTTGATGGTGTACTTCCCGGTCGCCTTGTCAAAGGTGTTGGCGCGGACCCAGTAGCGGCCGTTGGCCGGCAACTCGATGGTGACCTTGGCCGACTCCCCGACGCTCGCCCCATCGGTCTCGAGGGAGGTGAAGCTCTCGTCCCGCCCCGGCGCGCGGCCGATGAGCAGGTAAGGCCGGAACTCATCGGACTTCAGGCTCACGATCGCCACCTGACCCTTCCGGCCCTCGAAGACCCAGGTGTCCACGAAGGTCCCGTCGCCGCTGTCCTCGTCGTCGGTGGTGAGCTGGCCCCGCATCTCCTCGCCCTTCTTGAGCTCCTTCACCTGGCGCGGTGCGGTGGTCTCGCCCTTGATCGCCTTGGAGAGGTTGAGGCCGGGCTGGAGCGGCCCCGCGGGAGGAGCGGGTTGTGAGGGGGCGGGCCCCGCCGGGGTCACCGGCGCGGGGCCTCCCGCACGATCGCTGGTCACGACCAGGGTGTACCGTCCCTCGCCGGAGAAGAGCGCGTTGGGACGGATCCAGTACTCGCCGTCCCGGGGCAGCGTGACCACCAGCTTCGAGTCATCGCCGCCGGCGCCGTCGTTATCCGCCGACTGCCAGGTCCAGCGGCCGTTCTCCGCCGGCCCGAAGGTCAGGTAGGAATCCACTTCCCGCGAGCGCTGGATCATGGTCAGGGTCTCGCCGCGGCGCCCCTGGTAGACCCAGATGTCGGCGTAGCTCCCATCGGAGATCTTGTCATCGCCCGCGCCGAGGGTGCCGCTCAGCTCCTGGCCCAGGACCAGCGGCATCCTGGCCCCGGGGGTGCTGGAGACCAGCGGATTCCCGCCCGCGCCGGTGGCAGGCGCCTCGACCATGACCGGACCGCCCGCCTCGGCGACCAGCAGGGTGTAGCGGCCGGTCTTGTTCTTGAAGAGGGTGTTGGCCCGCACCAGGTACTCCCCGCTGGTGTCGAGCGTCAGGCTCACCTTCGAGTCGGTGCCGCCGGCGCCATCATCGTCGCTCTCGATGCTGCTGAACTCGCCGTTCTTGAGCCGACCCACGACCAGGTAGGCGTCAAAGTCGGGGGAGAGCAGCGTGACGTCGAGCTGCTGGCCGGCGCGGCCCTGGAAGCGCCAGGTGTCGGCGAAGCTCTCATCCTCGAGGACCTCGTCCCCCTGGCGCAGCTCGCCGTTCGCCGACGTGCCCAGGCTGAGCGTGCCGGCGCTGGGCGGAGCGCCACCGCCGGTCACCTGCGGGGCCGGCGCCCCGGCGGCGCCAATCTCGAGGCTCAAGGTGTAGCCGCCGGTTTCCCCTTCGCTCAGGGTATTGGCGCGGACCACGTACTCGCCATTCCGCGGGAGCGTGGCGTTGACCTGGGCGTCGGTTCCACCGGCGCCATCGTCATCGGCCTCGACGAGGTGCCATTCGCCGCTGTCGTCGGTGTACCCGACGGCGAGGTAGGCGTCGAAGTCCTTCGCCCGCATGGTGACCCGGACCGACTGGCCCCCGGTGCCGCTGAAGCGCCACAGGTCGGCGTAGGTGTTGTCATCGAGGCGAAGGTCGCCGCTCCGCAGCTCCCCGCGGGCCTCGACCCCGGGCCGGAGCACCGCCTGGGCCGCCGCCGCATCCGCGACGAGAAGGAGCAGGCCGGCCGCCGCGGCGGCTGGAAGGGAGAGCGCCTGAAGACGGTGTCGTGTCGGCATACGGTCCGGGTCCTGGAGGGTGATTGACATGAGAGCCTACGCCACGTCGCCGGGGGGGAGCCCCAGCGGTTCGGCGGTGTACCCCGGCCGCCCCATGGCGGCGAAGGTGAGTCGCTTGCCCAGCTCCACGCCAGGCTGATCGAACGGGTCCACCCCGTACCAGACGCCGGCGTATCCGGTGGCGAGCTGGAAGAACATGATGGCCTCTCCCAGGGTCCGGGCGGACAGCTCCGGCAGGTGCAGCGAGCAGTTCATCCGGCCCATGCTTGCGAGGGCGGCCGAGGTGGCCTGATACTCGGCCTGCAAGAGCCCGGCCAGCGAGTGCCCGGGCAGATAGGCCAGATCCGCCGGGAGTCCCGCGCCCTGGGGAATGGTGACATCCTCGGCAAACCGGTCCACCGCCATGAAGGTGACCACCTTGTCGAAGGGTCCCTCCATGAAGAGCTGCACCTGGCTGTGCTGGTCGGTGGGGCCCACCGCGGCAACCGGGGTAGGGCCGGTATGCACCTCCTGCCCCCGGCGGTCCTTCGCCTTGCCCAGGCTCTCGGCCCAGAGCTGCCGGTACCACTCGGCGAACTCCCGCAGCCGGTCGGTATAAGGCATCAGGACGTGAATGCGGGCTCCCAGCGCCGTGTCGGCCGCCCAGTGGAGCGCCGACCAGAGCGCGGACTGGTTCTGCAGCAGGTCGTCCGCCTCGGCGCCGACCAGGGCATCGCGGGCCCCGGCGAGCAGCCCTTCGATGTCGATCCCGACCAACGCCGCCGGGAGCAGCCCCACCGGTGACAGCACGCTGAAGCGGCCGCCCACCGCCGGCGGCACCTCGAGCGCCGCGATCCCATCCCGCGCGGCGATCTCCCGGAGGGCCCCGCGCGCCGGATCGGTGGTGAACACCAGGTGCCGGGTGGCGGCGGGGCCGAGCGCGCGCTCCAGCCACTCCCGCACCACCAGGTACTGGGCCATGGTCTCCGCGGTGCCGCCGGACTTGCTGATGACGTTGACCAGGGCGCGCCGCGGGTCCATCCGGCGGAGCGCTTCCGCCACGGACGTCGGGTCCACGTTGTCGAGCACGGTGAGGCGCGGAAAGAACTCCCGGCCTTCGTCATCCAGCTCATTCCAGCCGGGCCGCTTGAGGGCATTGAGCAGCGCCTTCATCCCCAGCGCCGAGCCCCCGATCCCCAGGACCAGGACGTGATCGAACGCCTGCCCCACCCCCTCGGCGAAACGGCGGATCTGGGTCACGGAGGCGGCCTGGTCTCCGAGGCCATGGAAGCCGTACTCTCCCGCGCCGCGGCGGCGGCGCACCTCGGCCTGCACCTCGCCAAAGCGCCGGGCCAGCTCCAGCAGGCGCGGACGGGGCAGCCCGTGCACCCCGTCCAGCCGGTCGCTCAGCATCCGTCCGTAATGCAGCTTCATCCGTTGACCTCGATCGAAAGCCCGTCGTAGGCGGGAAGGACCCCGGGCGGCAGCTGGGCCGCCAGCTCGGCGTGTCCGGTCTCATGGGTGAGGTGGGTGAGGTAGGTGCGTTCCGCCCCGAGCGCGCGGGCGGTGTCGATCGCCTCGCCGATCGAGAGGTGGGTCGGGTGCGGCCGCCACCAGAGCGAATTGAGCACCAGGACCTCGAGCCCCGCCAGCGCGCCGTACGCCTCCGGTGGCACCGCCTTCACGTCGGTGATATAGGCAATCGGCCCGAAGCGGTAGCCGAAGACCCGCAGGAACCCATGCTCGAAGGCCAGCGGCAGCACCTGGATTCCGGCGATCTCGGTGGGCATCCCCGGCTCCAGGGCCTGCAGCTGGAGCTGCGGCTTCGAGGTGCCCTCAAAGGCGTGCACCTCGTGATCAAAGATGTACCGGAACCCCTCCCGCACCCGTGCCAGGGTCTCCGCCGGCCCGTAGCACACCAGCGGTCCCCGCTGCTTCACTGAGAAGATGCGGAGATCATCGATCCCGTTGAGGTGATCGGCGTGCTCGTGGGTGTAGAGCACCGCGTCCACCCGGTTTACCCGGGCGGCCAGCAGCTGCAGCCGCAACTCGGGCCCGGTGTCGATCAGCAGGGTCCGTCCCCCGGCCTCCAGCAATGCCCCCGACCGGGTCCGCCGGTCCCGCGGGTCATTGGAGCTGCACACCGGACAGTGGCAGCCGATCTGCGGGACGCCGAACGAGGTGCCGGTGCCGAGGAAGGTGAGCTTCACCCTTAGAGCGCTTCGATCTTGAGGAGGTTGGTGGTGCCGGGCACGTCAAACGGCACCCCGGCGGTCACGACCACGCGTTCTCCCGGGCGGGCCAGGCCGCGGTCGAGGATCTGGGCGCGGGCCTGCGAGAGCAGCGAATCGTAGTCGGCGGAATGGGTGGTCTGGATGGGGAGCACCCCCCAGACGAGGGAGAGCTGCCGGTAGGTCTCGAGCTCCGGCGTGGCGCCGACGATCGGGACGGTGGGCCGGTAGGTCGCGACCTTGCGGGCGGTGAAGCCGCTGCTGGTGAAGCAGAGAATCAGCGGCACGCGCAGCAGCTCCGACGCGGCGCACACCGCGACCCCAATGGCATCCTCGGTCCGGGCCGCCACGTTGCCGCCCGGGCGCGGATGGCGGGGGTCGTCGGTCTCGCCCCCGCGGCGCCCCACCGCCGCGTCGAAAGCGGGGCTCCTCCCCTGCCGGTGGGATTCCATCTCCCGCGCGATCCGGTCCATGGCCCGCACCGCCTCGAGCGGGTATTCCCCGACGGCGGTTTCCGCCGACAGCATCACCGCGTCGGTCCCGTCGAGGATGGCGTTGGCCACGTCCGACGCTTCGGCCCGGGTGGGCACCGGCGCGTGGACCATGGATTCGAGCATCTGGGTGGCGGTGATCACCGGCTTGCCGTGGATGTTGGCCTCGCGGATGATCCGCTTCTGCATCAGCGGCACCTCCTCGAAGGGCAGCTCCACGCCCAGGTCGCCGCGGGCGACCATGATCGCGTCGGAGGCCTCGAGGATGCCGCAGAGATCCCGGAGCGCGGTGTCCTTTTCGATCTTGGCGATCAGCTTGATGCTGCGGGGGACCAGCCGGCGGAGCGCGTCGAGGTCCTGCGACTTGCGGACGAACGAGAGCGCCACGTAGTCCACCGCCGCCTCGACCGCCATCACCACGTCTTCGCGGTCCTTGTCGGTCAGGGCCGGGGCGCTCACGTCGATCCCGGGGAGGTTCATCCCCTTGTTGGAGCGGAGTTCGCCGCCGTACTCCACGGTGGTGAGCACCCGGTCGCCCTGGATGTCGTTCACCCGCACCGCGAGCAGCCCGTCGTTGAGCAGGATCCGCGCGCCGGGATGCACGTCCCGCGCGATCGCGTCGTAGGTCGTCGGAATCTCGCCGGGGGTCACCACCGATTCCGGGGCGAAGACCACCTGGGTACCCTTGACCAGCATGATCGGCTGCGGCAGCTGCCCCACCCGGATCCGCGGCCCCTGCAGGTCGAGCAGCAGCCCGATGGACTCCTTGCGCTCGGCCCGGACCCGCTTGACCGCCTCGATCCACTCCCGACGGAGCTCCGGGGTGCCGTGGGACGCGTTCACCCGCACGACGTTCACCCCGGCGTCGAACAGGGCATGCATCTGCTCCGGACGGGACCAGGCCGGGCCGAGCGTAGCGACGATCTTGGTCCGTCGGATGGCGGATTCGGGCACGGGACTCCTCACGCTGGCGGGCGTCGGGGGCTCAAGTGGTGGGGAGTCTAATCGTCCGGCGGGAGCGGCGGAACAGCGGCACGCGGCGTCCCGACCGGCGCCGGGGCCCGGAGCGCCCGCCGCGCCCGATCAGCGGCGAAAGACCACCTCGCCGGCGACGACGGTGAGGCGGACCTGTGCCTCGCGCACCGCGAGCCAGTCCCCCCGCGCCGCGCCGGCATCCATGCTCCACACCACGAGGTCCGCGTCGTATCCCGGGGCCAGGCGCCCGCGGCGGCCGGCTACCCCTCCGGCGATGGCATTCCCCACCGTGTAGGCCCGGAGGGCAGTGTCGAAGTCGAGCCGCTCCCCCGCGTGCCAGCCGTCGCCGAAGCTCCCATCCGCCGCCACCCGGGCCATGGCCGCCGCGATCCCCTGCCGGGGATCAGGGGAGGCCACCGGGACGTCGCTGCCGAAGGCCAGCACCGCGCCGGATGCCTGCAGCGACCGGAACGGGTAGACCCGGCTGGTGCGGGCTCCCCACCGCTCTTCCGCAAGCGCCACGTCCGCCGGGAGATGTACCGGCTGCATCGACAGCACGATGCCATGCGCCGCGGCGCGGCCCAGGTCGGCGGGATGGACACACTGGAAATGTTCGATCCGGTGGGGGAGCGCCGCGGAGGGGAGGGGCGCCAGCAGGTCCAGCGCCTGGCGCACCGCGGCATCGCCGATGGCGTGAATGGTACTGGCGATGCCGGCGCTGGCCGCGGCCTCGACCACCCGTCGCGCGTTGGCGCTGTCCGCCAGCGGCAGTCCGTGGTCGGCGCCCCCCTCGTAGGGCTCGAGCATCCAGGCCGTCCGGCTCCCCAGACTCCCATCGAGGAAAAGCTTGATGCCCCCCAAGGCCAGCCAACTCGTCCCTTCGCCACTCCGCGCCTGATGCCGGAGCAGATCCGGCAGCTGCGCCACCGGCGGGTGGAAGAGCACCCGGAGCCGGAGTTCCCCCCGGCGCTCCAGGGTCTGGAAGGCCCGCAGGGCGTCAGGAGCCTCCATGGAGTGAATGCCGGTGAGGCCCAGGGCATGGGCATCAGTCTGAGCCTGGCGGAGGGCGGCCACGAGCCCCTCAGGGTCCGGTGCGGGGAGCACGGCGCGGACCAGATCCACGGCGCGCTCGAGCAGCAGCCCTGTGGGTTCCCCGGCCGCGTCGCGGACGATCCGCCCCCCAACGGGATCGGGGGTATCCCGGTCCACCCCGGCCCGGGCCAGCGCGGCGGTATTGACCCAGGCCGCGTGGATGTCCACCGACTCCAGGAAGACGGGGGCCTGGACCACCGTGTCGAGCGACCGGCGGTCCGGCGCCTCGTCCCACCGGTTCGCGTCCCAGCCATGGCCCCGGAGCCACCCCTGTTCGATCGTTCCCCCCGCCACGCGGCGCAGGGCCTCCGACCTCCGGGTGGCACCGGCGAGCTGGACCCGCCGCCGGCCCTGGGCCCACATCGCGAAGTGGGTGTGGCCGTCCACAATACCTGGGGTGATCAGGGTGCGGGGAAGGTCATACCTGGGCACCCTCGAAGGGACCCGGCGCTCCAGCTCGGCCGCAGTCGCAACAGCCCGGATGACGCCCTCCTGCCACCAGATGGCGTCCCCCTCCACGCCCGGACTAAGGGAGAGAACCCGGCCGCCACGTAGCAGGCCGCTGGTTGCGGGGAGGGGGGGAGGATCCACGCCCCAACTTACTCCGGGTGCCAACCCACGACCATCGGGTCGTGGAAAACTGACAAAGGCATCGCAATGACAATTATCCACACCGGAACCGGGGGCCAGTAGGAGCCGCCACGACTCCGACACCGAGTCTCCCACGCCTGTGGAATCATGCCTTTATCAACATGTGGAATGGGGAAACCGCCTGAATACTGACTGCATGGCGCTGTGGCACAAAGAACTAGACCTCCATGTGGTTTTCCACTTGAGGTCAAACGGCTAAACACAGTTCCCACAATGGGAAAAACGCCCCAGCGCATGTTGATAATAGGGGTGGCGACAGTGTCGCCAGTACCGAGTATTCTATGCACAGTTTGTGTATATGCGCCCGGGATGCTGACCGCCCGGCCTTACCCCGGATGGCATGGCGGAAAAGCAGAAACCCCGATCCCGGACCGCGGATCGAGGTTTCCACATCAGCCGGACCCTGGGCGATCCGCTATTCCACGAACTTCATCCAGGCCGTGCCACCCTCCAGCATGGTTCCCACCATCCGGATGGGTGACGCGGTCAGGGCCTCCGCAAGCCTTCCCTTCCCCTGGAATCTCAAGGCCCCGGGCAGTGCTGAGATCCGCGTGGGATAGGCGCTGAACTCGACCTGCCAGACCCGATTCCCGTCCCCCCTGACCGCCCACTGGTGCCCGACCGGGCTCAGGGTCAGGGTCGAGTCCGGACGGGGGTGCCCCGAGAAGAACAGGTCGGTCCGATCGAGGCGCAGCCGGTACTGCTCGTCGTCCGATTCGGGGACGGGCTCGCGGTTGATCTCGATCCGCTCCATCTGGATGAAGGCCAGCTCCATCTGCCGCTTGAGCCCGGAGTTGTTCGTGGCGAGGACGATCTGGGACAACCCGGGCCCGGATCCCAGCCGGTCCCCGGTGGCGGCCAGCCCCCACCAGAAGATCGCCAGCGGCTTCTTCCCCCCATCGGCCCGGTCGTAGTCCCGCTTCCCGATGGACACCCCCTTGGTAAACCAGAGGCAGACCTGGGAGGGAACCCACTCGGCGTACTCCGGCTCGTCTGTGATAACCCGCCGGAGCGCGGGGTGGAGGAGCGGGTAGTCCCGGGCGGCTACGGGGCGCTGGCCCCTGATGGCCAGGTCCGCGGCCGTGCGGGGCTCGATCAGGAGGTGAACGCACCAGCTCCCCTGCCCCTCCCCGATCTCCCAGGTGACCTTGGGCTCCGCCTGGGCTGCGGCATCCTGCGCCCGCAGCGACAGCGGGAGGAGCACCAGAACCGACAGGCTCCGGGCGATCGTGGCCATGGAGGTGCAGCGACGACGGAACAGGGGCATCTGGATGGGATCCCGAGAGAAGGTCAGCGGCCCGCCCGGGCGGCGTCCACGGCCCGGTCGAGGTCGCGGTAGGAGGCGGGCTCCAGGGCGCGGAAGCGGAGATCGGCGTAGGCCACCCGGCCCTGCCGGTCGATGACGTAGACGGTGCGGCGGTTGTATCCCTCCCGATCCGCGCTGCCATAGAGCTTCGCGACCTTCTGGTCCCGGTCCGAGAGCAGGCGGAAGGGGAGGCCGAGACTGGCGGCGAAGCGCTGCTGCGTCTCGAGCGAGTCGGCGCTGATCCCCACCACCATGACATCCTCGCCGAACAGCTCGGCATACTGGTCGGCGAAGGTTCGCATCTCGGCGGTACAGCCCGGGGTGAACGCCCTGGGGTAGAACGCCAGCACGACCACCTTGCCTCGCTGCCCACTCAGGCCGAACCAGGGCTCCGAGCCGACCACCGTGTCCCTGCTGGCCCACGGGAGGAGAAAGTCGGGTGCCCGGTCTCCCTCACGCGGCCCCGAAACCAGGACCGCGGTGGGGCGACCGGTCGTCGTATCCCGGCCTTGGGCCGAGAGCGGGAGGGCGACAATCAGCCCGAGGGCCGTGACGGCCACTGACACCATTCGCATGGGCTACTCCTGGATTCCGGCCACTCGCTTGAGCGCCGGCTCGAATCGCTGGTCGGCGCCGACGCCGGTGTAGACCACGTTCCCGGCCTTGTCCACGATCACCACGTAGCTGGTGGCCGGGGCGAGGTAGGCCCGGGTGCTGGCGCCCTGATCGTCGTAGAGCACCCGGAAGGGGATGGGGTGATCCTCGAGGTAGCGGCGCACCCGCGCGGGGGTCTGGTTGACGGTGACGTTGACTCCGATGAACTCCACCCGGTCTCCCACCAGCTTCTGCGCCTCCCGGAACCGCGGCAGCAGTTCCTCGCAGTTGGAACACCAGGTGGCCCAGAAGTCGATCAGCACCGGCTTCTTCCCGATCCACTGGCCCAGGTTCACCGGCTTGCCATCGAGGTCGTTGACGCTGAGCACCGGGGCCCGATCACCGACCCGGATCCCCGACTCACCCTGGGCCGCAAGCGGGGCGGCCACCAGCGCCGCCGCGAGGGACCCAGCCTGGAGCAGCATGCGCATCAGGAGACCATTCCCATCTGGATGAAGTAGTACTCGGCCATGCCCAGCAGGACGACGCCGGCCCCCCGCTTGATCCACGCGGTCCAGCGCCCGCTCCGGGGGAGCACCGCCGCCATGCCGGAGGTGAGGCCCACCAGCGCCAGCAGCGCGGTCATCCCGAGTGAAAAGACGAACAGATACAGGAAACCCCACACGGCACTGCCGGTAGTGGTGACGAACGTGAGGGCTGCGGCGAAGGCCGGCGCCCCGCAGGGGGCCGCCACCAGGCCGGAGGTCGCCCCCATGGCGAAGACCCCGCCCAGCGAGCCACCCCCGAAGCGGTTGGCCCAGTTGAGGAACCGCTGGGGCACCGTCACGGGAAACACGTCCAGCAGCGCCAGCGCGAAGAGCAGCAACAGGTTGCCGATCGCGAAGTAGGACCACCGGTTGGAGCTGACCGCCCCGAAGAGCGACCCGGTCAGCCCCGCCAGCAGGCCCAGGGCAGCGTACACCAGCGCCACCCCGAGGATGTACACCGCAGTGTACGCCACGGTCCGTCCCCGGGAACGCTCCCGGGCGCCGGCGCCACCCAGCACACCGGCGACGATGGGAATCATGGGATAGACGCAGGGAGTCAGGCTGGTCACCAGGCCGGCGCCGAACATCAGCGCCAGTCCGGTGAGCGGGGCCTCACGCAGTACCTGATCGAGCGGCAGCGCCATACCGGTTTTCCACATACTCGTCGAGGAGGCGGAGGAAGTCGGCCACGATGGTGTCCCCCTTGAGGGTCACCATCAGGCGGCCGTCCACATAGACCGGCGCCTTGGGCTCCTCGAACGTACCCGGGAGGGAAATACCGATGTTGGCGTGCTTCGACTCTCCCGGCCCGTTCACCACGCACCCCATGACCGCCAGCTTAAGCTCCTCCACGCCGGGATAGCGCTCCCGCCACTCGGGCATCTGCTGCCGCAGGTAGCCCTGGATATCCTCGGCCATCTGCTGGAAGAAGGTGCTGGTGGTGCGGCCGCAGCCCGGGCAGGCGGTCACCTGGGGCGCGAAGCTCCGCAGCTCCAGCGACTGGAGGATCTGTTGCGCCACCAGCACCTCCTCGGTCCGGTCGCCCCCAGGCCGTGGGGTCAGGGAGACCCGGATGGTGTCCCCGATCCCCTCCTGCAGCAGGATGGCGAGCCCCGCGGCGCTGGCGACCACCCCCTTGGTGCCCATCCCCGCCTCGGTGAGGCCCAGATGGAGCGGGTAGTCGCAGCGTGCGGCCAGCAGCCGGTAGACCTCCACCAGGTCCTGCACCCCGGACACCTTTGCGCTCAGGATGATCCGGTCGTGCGCCATCCCAAGCGACTCGGCATGGGCCGCGGAGCGCAGCGCGCTCTCGAGCATGGCGTCCATCATCACGTCCCGGGCGTCCCGCGGCGCGGGGAGGAGGGCGTTGGCGTCCATCAGTTCGGTGAGCAGGATCTGGTCCAGGGAGCCCCAGTTCACTCCGATCCGCACCGGCTTGTCGTACCGGAGCGCCACCTCGATGATCGCCCGGAAATTCTCGTCCGCCCGCTTGCCGCCCACGTTTCCGGGGTTGATCCGGTACTTGGCCAGGGAGGCGGCGCACTCCGGATGACGGGTAAGAAGAATGTGGCCGTTGTAGTGGAAGTCCCCGATGATCGGGACGGTGACCCCCTGCTCCGCCAGCCCGGCCACGATGGCCGGCACCGCCTGGGCCGCCGCTTCGTTGTTGACGGTCACCCGGACCAGCTGACTCCCCGCCTTGGCGAGCGCCACCACCTGCCGGATCGTCCCGGGGACATCGGCGGTGTCGGTGTTGGTCATGGACTGGACCACGATCGGGTGGTCGCTGCCTACGGGGACGTCACCGATCCAGGTGGTGACGGTCGGCCGGCGGGTGGCGTTTGACATGGCGGGAAATATATCCCGGCGCGTGACCGGGGAATTGTCCGGGGGCCGGATCAGCTCCGGTCGAACTGCGCCTCGGTGATGGCGGCAAGGTCCGCCGGGGTGAGTGTCAGGTCCGCCGCGCCGGTGCTGTCGAGGATGTGCTCCACCTTGCGGGCGCTCGGAATGACGAAGACGGTCGGGCCCTGGGCCAGGACCCAGGCCAGGCAGAGCTGGTGGGCGCCCAGCCCCGTCCGCCGGGCGATCGCGGAGAGCACAGGGTCCGTTGGCAGCTTCCTGGTGAGCCGTCCGCCGCCGGTCGGGCTGTAGGCCAGGAAGCCGATGCCCTGCTCCCCGCAATAGCGCACGACCCCGTCCTGGATCGCCTCGCGGAAGTAGGGGTTGAGCCGATTCTGCACCGTGGCGATCGGTGCGACCCCCTGCGCCTGCCGGATCTGGTCCACCGAAACATTGGACAGCCCCAGCCACCGGATCTTCCCAGCGCGCCGCAGCTCGGCCAGCGCCCCGACGCTCTCGAGGAACGGCACTGCCGGGTCGGGCGCGTGCAGCTGGTACAGGGCGACCTGTTCCACGCCCAGCGCCCGGAGCGACGCGTCGCAGGCGGCCCGGAGGCTCTCGGGCCGGCCATCGCGGTCCCACCGCCCCCCGGTTCGCACGATCCCGCCCTTGGTGGCCACCACCACCCGTTCCCGCGCCCCGCGCCATTCCCGGAGCGCCCGGGCGATCAGGCGCTCGTTGTGTCCGGTGTCGGCCGCGTCGAGGCAATAGGCGTTGGCGGTGTCGATGAGCGTCACGCCGGCGTCGAGGCCGGCGTGAATCACCCGAATGCCCTGTGCTTCCGGGGGCCGGTCCTGGATGGAGAGGTGCATCCCGCCATAACCGACGACGGAGACCGCGGGGAGGCCGGGGCCGAGGGGGAGGACACGCATGGTCAGGGGCGCCGTCAGGGGGCCGGACGGCGGCGAGCCGCCGGCCGGGCGGAACTACCGCATGCCGAGCTGGGCGATCAACCGGAAGTGCTCCTTCTCGGTGATGTCCCCGGCATCGAGCAGGGGCTTGAGGGCGGCGACGATTTCATCGCGCCCGCCGTCGATCCGCCGGTCCCGCAGCTCCTGGATCATCCGGGCGAACTTCATGTCGTAGGCATCCGCCTTGAGTTCGCCACTCTTCCGCGCGGCGGACAGCTTGGCGATTTCCTGGGCGACGCGCGCCGGCTTGATGGGGGTCAGATCGCCGGGCTGATCGGACATTGCGCGAACCTCTGCTGCAGGGGGTAAGGGCCATTCCACGAGTGGAAGCCCAAGCTACACCCGGCGTTCCGCCGCCGCCACCGTGCGGGTGGGGTCTGCGGTGGCCCAGGTGACGTCGGCGGTTGGGCCATAGGTCGGGGGAACCCGGTCCTCCAGCAGCCTGAGGCAGACGCCGACCTGTGCGCGGTGGTGGGCGGTGTGGAGCACCCGCCGCCAGAACACCCAGATTCGCTCACGGGTCACGTCGAAGAATGGGACGTGACCCTGCCAGAACGCCTCATCACCGGCGGCCAGCCCGGCGAGCCGGGCCCCGGCCAGTTCCACGTAGCGCGCGATGTAGGCGGTCACCGCCGCGTTCCCGCCCGGGAGCAGCGTCGCTGCCGCCGGCTCGGAGAACCCCATGAACTCGGCGAAGAACCGGCGCTCGGAGAGAATCTGGTGGGTGAGGATCTCCCGCACGGTGCTGCTCTTCGAGTGGGGCCGGAAGCCGAGCTGGTCGTCCCGCAGTGCACTCCAGACGGAGGCGGTCTTGTTGGTCTCCGAGACGTAGGTCTCGACCAGGTGCTGGAACAGCGGGTGGGCGGCGGAGGGGATGCCCGCGGCGGGGAGGAACTCTCGCTCGTAGTCCATGGGGGCTCCTGGGGCTGGACGCGCCCGTCAAGATGTTGCGGCAGGCCGGAAAAGGCGACGGGGGACGGATGTGGTGTCCGCCCCCCGTTCCTTCCCGGGCTCGGCTACAGCGTCAGCCGCACTCCGAGAAGCCGCAGACGTGGCACTTGTTGCATCCTTCGGCGAACTCGAGCTGCGACCCGCAGTCCGGGCAGGCGCCGGTGAGGACCGGCTGCTGCTCCTTGACCAGCTGGAACTGCTCACCGCCCTGAGTCACGATCTGTTGGACCTGGGCCACGGTGGGAATCGGGGTGCCCATCGCGGGGGTGTGGCCGGAGAGGAGTTCCTGCTGGATCCCCTGCTTCTCCTGCATCCACCGCTCGATCGCGATGCCGACGGCATCCGGCACCGAGAGCACCTTGTTGGGCCCGAGCCCGATGGCGCGGTCGGAGCTGATGCCCCGGATCTGGCGGTGGATCTCCTTGAGCGGGATGCCGGAGCGGAGAGCCAGGCTGATCAGGCGACCCATCGCCTCGACGTCGGCCATGATGGCCCCGCCGGCCTTGCCGAGGCTCATGAAGACCTCGAACGGCTGGGCCCGGTCGTCCTCGGTGATGGTGACGTAGAGCGTCCCCAGCGGGGTCTCGATGCGCCGGGTGGTGCCGCGGAGCATGTCCGGCCGGGAGCGCTTCTGGCGGCGCTGCAGGTTTTCCGCCTCGAGGTCGTGGACCAGCTTCCGGAGCCGCTCGTTCTCGGCCCGGACCTCCGCGATCTCGCCGTAGAGATCCGCCGCGTCCGCCCGCGCGGGGGCGCCGGCGGGCTGCATGACGAGGTCCGAGCGGGCCTCCGCCTTGCCGCTGCTGGTGGCCTGCTCCGCGACCTTCCGGGCGGTGGAGCCGGTGGAGAGCACCTGCATGTCCCGGCTGCCGTCGCGGTAGACGGTGACGCCCTTGCAGTTGAGCGAGAAGGCGAGGCGGTAGATCTCCTCGACGTACTCCTCGGTGGCGTCGTTGGCGAAATTGCAGGTCTTGGAGATGGCGCTGTCGTTATGCGCCTGGAAGGCCGCCTGCATCCGGATGTGCCACTCCGGCTTGATCTCGTTGGCGGTGGCGAAGACCCGCTGCCACTTCTCCGGCACCTCGGGGAAGTGGATGTTGCCGGACTCGGCGATCTTCGTCATGAGGGCCTCGGAATACCACCCCTCCCGCTGGGCGATCGCCACGAAGTCCTCGTTCACGTCCGGCATGAGCACGCCGGCCTGGTTGCGCATGAAGGCGACGGCGAAGAGCGGCTCGATCCCCGAGCTGCAGCCGGCGATGATCGAGATGGTGCCGGTGGGCGCCACGGTGGTGACGTTGCAGTTGCGCAGCCGGCGCATGGGCCGCACCCGGTTGCCCTGGGCGTCCCGGCCGCAGCTGCTGTCCGGGCCCCAGATGCTCTGCTCCCACTCGGCGAAGACGCCGCGCTGGGTGGCGAGCCGTTCCGACTCGACCTTCGCTTCCTCGTCCATGAAGGCCATGACCCGGCGGCCCATCTCAACGCCCTCGTCGCTGTCGTACGGGATGCCGAGGCGGATCAGCAGGTCCGCCATGCCCATGACGCCCAGCCCGATGCGGCGGATCCGCTTGGAGAGATCGTCGATCTCGGGGAGCGGATAGTTGTTGGCGTCGATCACGTTCTCGAGGAAGTGGGTCGAGAGGTGGATGACCTGGCGCATGTGCTCCCAGTCCACCTGCCCGTCCTTCACGAAGTACCCGACGTTGATCGAGCCCAGGTTGCAGACGTCGTACGGCAGCAGCGGCTGCTCGCCGCAGGGGTTGGTGGCTTCGTAGGCGCCGAGGTGCGGCACCGGGTTGTACTGGTTGGCCCGGTCGATGAAGAACACCCCCGGCTCGCCGGTCTTCCAGGCGCCGTGGATGATCTTGCTCCAGACCTCACGGGCGGGGAGCTGCCCCACGACCTGCCGGGTCTTGGGATGGATGAGGTCGTACTCGGCGTCCGCCTCCACCGCGGCCATGAAGGCATCGGTGACGGCCACCGAGATATTGAAGTTGGTGATCTTGGTGATGTCGTCCTTGCAGGTCACGAAGTCGAGGATGTCCGGGTGGTCCACCCGGAGGATCCCCATGTTCGCGCCCCGGCGGGTGCCGCCCTGCTTGACCACGTCGGTGGACGCGTCATACAGGCTCATGAAGGACACCGGGCCGCTGGCCACCCCCATGGTGGAGCGGACGATGTCGTTCTTGGGCCGGAGCCGGGAGAAGGAGAAGCCGGTGCCGCCCCCCGACTGGTGCACCAGGGCCATGGCCCGCAGGGTGTCATAGATGCCGCTCCGGCCGTTGGAGAGGGCATCGTCCACCGGCAGCACGAAGCAGGCGGACAGCTGCCCCAGGGGGCGGCCGGCGTTCATGAGGGTGGGACTGTTCGGCATGAACATCCGGTGGGCCATCAGGCCGAAGAACGCCTCCGCCAGGGCCTCAACGGCCCCGGCCGAGGCGCCGTAGCGGCGATCCGGCTCCGCGATGGTCCGGGCGACGCGCCAGAAGAGATCCGGCGACGACTCGGTCGGCTTGCCCTGATCGTCCTTGATGAGGTAGCGCTTCTCCAACACCGTGATGGCGTTGGCCGAGAGGTCAAGGGCGTGCTTCGCGTCGTTGGAAATCGCCATGGCTGTCCCTGCTGCGGAGACGAGAGTGTGTAACGGATCCGTTGTTATCTGATCACGACGGAGTAGATCGGGGGAGTCAAAAGTAGAAACGCGGGGCGGGAACGACAATACGCACGGAACCGACGCAATCACGCGGAAAACGAGTTTTCACATCACAAAGATGTTTCGCACCGCCCGCCGCCGCCCCCGCGCCGCGCGCGGCCCGCCCACTTCGTGATTCCGTTCACTTGACAACCAGCGGAAAGGTCCCTGCCCGGTGCCGCTCCGCCTGCCCCACGTAATGCCGCCAGGTCTGCTCGATCCGTTCCGCCAGCCGCGCGTCCACCTGGCGCACCACCCGCCCCGGCATCCCCATCACCAGCGATCCCGGCGGCACCCGCATCCCCTCCGGCACCAGCGCCCCGGCGGCGATCAGGCTCCCCGCCCCGATCTCCGATCCATTGAGCAGAATGCTCCCCATGCCGATCAGGCAGTCGTCCCCGACAGTACAGCCGTGGAGGATCACCCGGTGCCCCACCCCGACCCGCGACCCGATCGTGCAGGGCACCCCCTCATCGACGTGGACGATGGTCCCGTCCTGGAGGTTGGTCTGGGCCCCGATCGTGATCGGCGCCATGTCGCCCCGGAGCACCGCGCCATACCAGACGCTGGACTGCTCGGCGAGCGTCACGTCCCCCATCACCGCCGCGGTGGGCGCGATGAAGGCGGTGGGATGAATCCGCGGCTGGGTCACGGAGTGTCGGGCTGGAAGGGGGCTTGGGTCCAGCCGTCCACCGGCTGGCCCTCCCGCATGGCGGGGGTCCAGGACATGCCCTGGGCATAGCTCTCGACCGCGCGGGTGAAGGCGGGGTCGTTGGAGGCCTGCCGGGTCCGGAGCGCGAGGGTCTTCCCCTGGCGCGACACTTTCACGATGAGAACGACAGGGGTTGGGTGGGTGCGGCCGCCGTTGGGAATCGGGACCCGCATGGGGCTGAGCGGCTGCGGCGGCGTGTCGTAGCAGGCCCGGCCGAACTTGTTGGCCGCCGCCGGATTGTCGCAGTCAAGGCGGGCCAGCGCCCGCCGCCGGAGTTCGGCGGCCGAGCCGGGCGGTGGCGCCGGCGAGTTGGTGGCACTCAGGTTGGGGGAGAATTGCACCGTGCGGCCTCCCTCGATCCGGACGCTGTCGATGTACAGCGCATAGCCGGGAGCGGAGATGCCGACTTCGTGCCAGCCGGACGGGAGCGAGATGCCGCCGCTCCCCTGCGTGACCAGCCGGGAGTCAATGAAGAGATTGGTGCCGGCGGGCAGTGAAGAAAACAGGAGCACTCCGCTGTCCACCACAGCAGGCTCCGGCAGGACGGCGCTCGCCGGGGGTGCCGCCGGCCGGCTGGCGGGAGTCTCGGGCGCCGACGCGGCGCCCTGCCCGTCCAGCCCCGCGCCGGGAAGCAGCGCATCTTCGTCGAAGAGCGAATCCCCGGCCTGCAGCGTGTCCGGCGCAACCGCCCCGGGGATGCTGTCCCGCCGCACCGGTCCGCCCAGCACACCGGCCCTATAGAGGTAGAGCCCGCCCAGCGCGAAGCCCAGCACGGCCAGCAGGACGAACAGCCACGGCACCCAGCCCGACTTGGGCGGCTCCTGCACCACCACCGACCGGCGCATGACCGGCCGCCGCGCCTCCCCCGGCATCATGACCGACTCCGAGGCCCTTCTCGGTGAAAGCGCCGGGTTGGAGCCCGACTGCGAGATCGGAGACAGCGGGACCGAGGCGGCGGGGAGCGGGGTGGTGGACGGGGGGGAGAGGATGGCCTGGGCGGTGGAGATCCGCCGCGCCGCCACCGATTCCCGCGGCTGGCCCTCCAGCGCCTTGAGCAGCGCCTCCGCGTCCTGGAACCGGTCGAACGGGTCCTTGGCGATCAGCCGCTTGATGATCTCGAAGACCCGGCGCTCGTCCACGGTGTCGAGCAGCGGCACCGGGATCGGCTCCATGATGTGCTTGTATCCGATGGCGAAGCTGTCCTCGCCATCGTACGGGACCTCTCCCACCAGGGCCTGGTAGGCCAGGATGCCGAGGCTGTAGAGGTCGCTCCGGCCATCGATGCTCTGGGCCCGCGCCTGCTCCGGGCTCATGTAGTGCGGGGTGCCGATGGACATGCCGGTGCCCGTCAGCTTCGAGCCGGTGCCCGCCTTGGCGATGCCGAAGTCCGTCACCACGCACTGCCCGAACTCGTCGAACATGATGTTGTCGGGCTTGATGTCCCGATGGACGATTCCCCGCTTGTGCGCGTACCCCAGGGCCCCGCCCACGTCGGTGAGCAGCTTCCGGATCTCCGCCGGCGTGAGCCTCTTCCGCTCGGCCATCACCCGCGACAGCGAGCCGCCGCGCAGGAACTTCATCACGAAGTGAATGACGCGCCCGGTCTTCCCCACGCGATAGATGGGGATGATGTTCGGGTGTTCGAGCTGGGCGGAGGTGCGGGCTTCCCGGGTGAAGCGCTCGACGAATTCGGCGTCGAAGGCGAGCGAGAAGGGGAGGACCTTGATGGCGACTTCGCGCTCGAGGTGCTTGTCCATCGCGCGATACACGATGGCCATGCCGCCGCGGCCGAGCTCCTCGAGCAGCTCGTACTCGTCGGACAGCGCCTCGCGAACGATGTCGAGTTCGGTGACGTCCCCCGTGGCGATCGCCTGCACCGGCGTCGTCACCCGGAGATCCAGGCCGCAGGTCGGGCAGAATTGCGTGGCAGGCTGAACTTCCGCGCCGCACCGTGAGCAGAACATGGCCGAACCTAGGCGGGTGCGGCGCGGCGAGTCAAGTGTCTGGAGATGCTAGAGTTAGGGTCTGACTTCGAAGCCCGCGCGGCTGCGGCGGACCGCGCCCGTCGCGTCCTTGACCGCGACCTCAAGATCGTACTTGCCGGGGGACAGCCGTTCCAGCGACACGCTGCGCTGCAGCTGGGTGCGGGGCCCCTGGGACTGGTCCTCGAAGGTGAGCCGGATGGCCGGCTTCCGGGAGCCGAAGATGCCCAGGAAGCCCCCGCCTCCCTGCCGGGTGATGAAGACCTCGGTCGTGAAGGGCGCCCCTTCCGACAGGCCATACACCTCGTAGTAGAGCTCCAGCGGGGCCGCCTTGCGGTAGCGCCGCAGCGGGTTGAACCAGACGGTATCGCGGGCGGTGGGCCGCCACTGCAGGTTTGCCTCCCGGGTCCCCACCACCAGCCCGCTCAGCTCGAAGTGATTGCCGGAGAAATCGCCGGCGGTGATCGTGTCGCTCGCGAGGATCACCCCGTTGTCGTCGCCCTGCTCCACCGCCAGCCGGTAGGTGAGCAGGCCGGGGATGACCGGGACCCGGATCTGCCCCACGAGATGCTCCCGCTCCGGCACCGGCTCCCGGGCGATGAAGAGCCGCGTGGTGTCCATCGTCGCGACCGGCCGCCCGGTACGGTCCACCACGCTCAGCCGCACCCGCACCGGATAGAGGTGTCCCCGGTCGGACGGCACCTCGCGCAGCGCGGAGCCGGGAATCGCGTAGGAGAGATGCAGCAGGCCTCCCGCGGTATCGCGGCCCGCCACCACGACATCGGTGGACAGCCGGAGGCGGCTGCCATAGCGCAGCTCGTAGGTGTCGGTGAGGGTGCCCCGCTCGATGCTCCGGCGTCCCAGCATCCGCTCCTCGGTGAGGTACTGCTGGGAGCCGGCGGTGCCCGTCTGCATCAGGCGGCTGTAGATCGGCGAGAGGCGTTCGCGGGTGGACAGCAGGTCGCTCACGCGGCCGGTGGTGACGTTGTCCCGGTCCCCGCGCAGTGCCAGGGCGTTGCTGAAGCCCAGGACGTCGAAGACGCTCTCCACCAGCTTGTAGTCCTGCACGTCCTCGCGGGCCACGAAATGAAAGACCAGGTTGCCGTCGGCCCGCTCGTACATCCACGATTCATTGAACTGGATTCCGGGCGCGTTGTAGGTGGCGCGCTCGGCCGGTTCCCCGTGGCGGATGTACACGACGCCACGGTCATCGTAGTCGCGGCTCCCGCTGCGGAACCGCTCCACGATATCGTAGTGCCGGTTGGGGGAGACCAGCTGGAAGTTGCGCCGGGCGTAGAACACCCGTCGGTAATGTTCCCGCAGCCGCTCGCCGTCCCGCAGCAGGGAGGCCCGGTCCCGCTGGCCCCAGAAGCGGCGCAGAAAGGAGACCCGGCGGTCCCCGGCGTTGGCGTCGAACTCCGCGAGAGCGCTGTCATTGGCCACCAGGGCCAGGTCCGCGCGATAGGCGGCGACCGTCTCGCCGTCGTCGATCCGGGCCCCTTCGTAGTAGGAGCGCTGCCCCGCGAGGCTGCCGGCGAGGAGTTCGGTACGCGCCAGCTCCAGCAGGCCCAGCCCCTGCGCCCCGCCCCCCGTGAGGTAGGAACGGAACGCCACGAGCGCCGAATCGATGTCCCCCACTTCCCGTTCCAGCCGGCCGCGGTACAGCAGCACGTCGGGGTTGGCGGCGGCGCTGGTGGCGGCGGCCTGGCGCAGCGCCTCGCGGGCCAGGGCGGTCTTCACGTTGATGCGCTGGCGGAGCGCGGTGGAGGCGAGCTCCACCAGGCCACGGACGAACGACGGGTCGGTCTGGACCGAGCGGGCGTATGCGTTCGCGGCGCGGGAGAGGTGATCCTTGCCGAACATTGCCTGCAGCCCCTGGACGATCGCGATCTCGGAATCGCCGACCCGGTCTTCCGCCGTCCCGAGGCCGTACCAGGCCCAGGGCCAGGTCGGCTCGATCTCGGTGGCCCACTGGAACTCGCCCGCCGCATCATCGAAGCGGCTCCGGCTCCCCTGCTCTCCCAGGCGCATCGCCACAAAGCCGAGCTTGAGGTGGCGCATGGCATTGTTGCGATCCGCGCGCGCCTCCCCGATCAGCCGCTGCTCCAGCACCAGCAGCGAAGCGCTGTCGGGAATGGTCGCGATCGAGTCACGGAATCGCTCGATGAAGGCCCGGTCGTCGGGGGACTGGGCGGCGAGGGAGGTGGCGGCAAGCAGCGGCACCAGCAGCATCCGCCAGCGCCGGACGGCGCGCGGGAGGCGCGGCTCGCAGGGGCGAGTTCCCAGCCTGGCGACTCGGCTACTCGGCATCAGTCTCGTTGGGTTACGCGGTCGGTGATCCGGCTGCAACGGCTCTCGGGCTAGGGGACGTCGCTCCCCTGACCTTCCGCCACACGTTTCAGAAACGTCACCAGCCCGTCCCGCACCGCGAGCGCATAGGCCAGCTGCCCCGCCGGCTGCCGGAGTGCGGCCTCCTGGTCCGGCAGCATCATGAAGAACCCCTCGCACAGCACGGCTGGCATCCAGGTAGGGCGGACCAGCGCCAGGTCGCCGCGCGCGGCTCCGAGGTCCCGCAGCCCGAGGCGCCGAACCAGTGCGGCCTGGATGTCCTGGGCCAGCGGCAGGCTCCGGGGGTGATAATAGAAGACACTCGAGCCGTTGTTGGTGAACGGGTTCACGCCATCCGGCAGCGCGTTGTTGTGAATCGATACCAGCAACTCGGCACCGAGCGAGTCCGCGAACCGGGTCCGGGCATTGAGGTCCAGGCTTTCGGTGCCCCGCCGGGTCAGGATCGGCTGCGCGCCGGCGGCCTCCAGCAGCCGAACCAGCTCCAGGGACACGGCGAGGTTGGCGTCGGCCTCCTTGAGCCCGGTGGGACCGGTCGCGCCCAGCGGCGGGTGGCCCGGGTCCACCACGATTCTCCGGCCCCGAAGGGGCGCCGCGCCATCCACCACCGGCGGCCGGCGCACTTCCAGCAGCAGGTCGTTCCCGCTCCAGCGAGTCCGATAACCCCACACCGGACCCGCGACATCCAGGGTGATGGTGACCTCGTCGCTCGCCGCCTGCAGCCAGCGGATCTGCCGCAGGTAGGGATCGTTGGCGCCGTACCGGATCCAGTTGATGTCGCCCACGGTGTTGTAGAGCCGCAGCGTGAGCCCGCCCTTCGCTTCCTCAACCCGGAACGGTATCCGCGCCGTGAGCGGCACCCGGACCACGACCCGGTCGGTGGCCGGAGTGGCGGTAAGGGAGAGCACGGTGGCGCGGAGCGCGGGGCTCCCGGCGGGCAGCGGCACCAGATCCGCCGCCGGCACCCAGGCCTCCTGCTGGCGGGAGAGCCGGATGCGCGCGTCGTCTCCCAGCCGACCCGTGAGCTGGGCGCGGGTACCGGTCGGGAAGAACCAGTGGTAGGTCGCGCCGGGGCGCGCCCGTCCCACCGTCAGGCTGTCGGTGGTGCCGCTGCCCGCCGAATCGTCGTTCAGTTCGACCATCACCGGGAGGGTATCAAGCAGGGTGACCTCAAGCGGCCAGCGCAGCCGGACGGTATCGGCGCCACGGATCGCTTCGATGACAGCGCCCGTGGAGTCCCCCGGAAGGGCCTGGCCGCGGATGGCGCCAACGTAGCGTTCCGCACGCTGTGGCGCGAGGAGGTTTGCGGTGTCCCGGTCAAAGGCCCGGATCCCCCACGCAACCTCCCCGGGCCCCCGTTCGGCGGCGAGCGGGACCACGGCGCCACCGGGGAGCAGCAGGCGGACCTCGGCACCCTCGACGGCGCGGAGACTGACGGGGAGGTACTCGTCCCGGGGCCACCAGACCCGGCCCCCCGGACTGAGGCTGAGACTATCCACCCAGACCGGCGCGGCCGGGGGGCGGAAGCGGGGGACGGTCCGGAGGGAATACTGGTATCGCAGGGTGTCGGCGCCGGCGGTGGCCACCAGGGCGAAAGCCGGCGCGGAATCCGGGGGGAGCGGCACCCAGGCCAGCCAGGCGCCATTGGGCCAGACCTTCACCGCCGCGTCATTGATGGTGAGCAGGGCCCGGCCGGTGCCGACGGTTCCGAACAGGAAGGTCGAGTCCCGGGCGTCCACGACGTCCCGGGGCCCGGGATAGACCACCCGGATCTCGAGCGGGCCATCCACCGTGGGAACCGGCGGGAGTCGGGAACCGTCTGGCGGGAGGGGACCGGGGGCGGATCCCGGCCGGGCGCAGCCAGCCAGGAGGAGGAGCGCCAGGGCGAGACCGCCGCGCACCGCAAGGGGCATGGGCTGCAAGGTACACGGCCACCGCGACTTACGGCAGATCATCCGTTGACGCTCCACGCGCGCAATCCTAGATTGCTGGGATAGCCCTTCCGTACATCGTCCCGAGATCCGAGGATCGCCCCATCAACATGCACCCGGCGTGCGTCGGTTGGCTGGTCAGCTTCGCCGCCTTCGAGGTGAGGGGCTGATGTCACCACCGGCGCCGGAGGTCTCGCGCGGCCCGGCGGGTGCGGGCGCCAGCGTGAAGTGTCCGAGCTGCAACGCCGGCGTCGCCGCCGACCTGCCCTTCTGCGGCCAGTGCGGCACCCGGCTGACCCAGGCGCGGGCGGCGCACGCCTGTACACGGTGCGGCCGGCTGAACGAACAGGGCTCCAAGTTCTGCCCAGCCTGCGGGGCCGCCTTCGGCAACACCGGGCCGCAGCCCCAGGTCCCCGCCGCCCCGCCCAAGAGCGGCGGGCCCGTCACGGCGCACCTTGCCCTGCTGGACCGGGGCGGCCAGGTGGCGCAGCGTTTCCCGTTGCTCAATGCCGTGACGACGCTGGGCCGCCAGGGGGCCGACGTCAATTTCCCCGATGATGATTATCTCTCGCCGCTGCACGCCCAGTTCCTCCTGATCGACGGCATCCTGACCCTCCGGGACCTCGGCAGCAAGAACGGCACCTGGCTCTACCTCGATGAACCCCACAAACTCACCGACGGAGATCTCATCCTCCTCGGCAGCCAGATCCTCCGCTACCGCCGGCTCGGCTATCCCGGGCCCCGTCCCCCGGAGCAGGACCAGACCCGGCGGCTCGGGAGCCTGACGCCGGCGGCGGATATCGCCAACCTGGCCCAGGTCCGGGGCGACGGCAGCGCCCGGGATATCCTGACCCTTTCCCCGGGTCGGTCGGTGCGGGTGGGCCGGGAGCAGGGTGACTGGCAGTTTCCCTACGACTCCTCGATGAGCGCCCTGCACGCCCTCATCCGGAGCGAGGACGCCGACTTCGTCCTGGTGGACGCCGGGAGCCGGAACGGCGTGGCCGTCGCGGTGAAGGGGGAGCGGCGGGTGCCGCCCGGTGCGCGGCTCCTCGCCGGCGACCAGATGCTCCGCGCGGAGATCGGATGAAGGTCTGCACCACCTGCGGCGCCGAGTACGGCGACGAGAAGCTGTTCTGCGAACGGGATGGCACCTCGCTCCGGAAGTCGGGAGGGGCGGGCGATCTCGTGGGCCAGGTGATTGCCGAGCGGTACCACATCACGAAGAAGCTGGGCGAGGGCGGGATGGGCCAGGTCTACCTGGCCGAGCATGTGAAGATGGGCCGCCGCTGCGCCATCAAGATCATGACCCCGGGGACGATGAGCGACCCGGACGCGATCAGCCGCTTCAACCGCGAAGCCGCCAACGCCAGCCGCATCAGCCACCCCAATGTCTGCGCCATCTACGATTTCGGGGAGACGCCCGACGGGCTGATCTACCTCGCGATGGAGTACATCGAGGGGAAGAGCCTGAGCGGGCTGATGGAGGAGGCGGGGACGCTGCCGCTGGCGCGCGCCGCGCTGATCGTCACCCAGACCGCCGAGGCGCTCCAGGTCGCCCACGACCTCGGCATCGTCCACCGGGACCTCAAGCCCGACAACATCATGGTCATCACCGCCCGCGGGAAGGACACCGTAAAGGTGGTGGACTTCGGCATCGCGAAGGCGATCGGCGGGGACGACGGCAGCGCCCAGAAGGTCACCAAGACCGGTTTCGTGGTGGGGACGCCGGAGTACATGAGTCCGGAGCAGCTCTCCGGCGACCCGGTGGACGGCCGCAGCGACAACTATTCCCTGGGCCTGGTCTTCTACAAGATGCTGACGGGGGCGAGTCCCTTCCCCGCCGACAGCCAGCAGGAGACGATGATCAAGCGGCTGACGGACGATCCGCTGCCGCTGGCGGCGGCCCGGCCCGACGTCCGCTTCCCGCCCGAGCTGCAACGGGTCATGGACCGGGCCCTGGCGCGGAGCCCGGCGGAGCGCTATCGCACCGCGGGCGACTTCGCGCGAGAAGTGAAGGGCCTCTCCAGCGTCCTGACGGGACAGGTGGATGCCGAGGCCGGCACCCAGGTGGTGCGGCCGGAGGACCTCAAGGCGGCGGTGCCGGCCACCCGGGTGGACCCCGCGGCGGGCCGGGCGGTCAAGCCGGCGCCCAAGACCCAGCCGGCGTCAGCGGCCCCGGGCAGCGCTCCCGCCGGTTCGCGCCTGCCGGTGGTGCCCATCGCGATCGCCGTAGCGGTGCTGGCCGTGGGCGGTGGGGGCTACGCGTTCAAGGACGCCATCTTTGGTGCGGCGCCCGCGGACTCCGGCGCGGTGCAGGATACCAGCCGGCTGGCGGGTGGGACCCCGATCGTCCCGGAAACCACCGCGGTCGATCCCGGCACCACACCGGGGCCCGTGACGCCGCTGAGCGGGCGGGACACCGCCACCAAGCCGCCGCAGCAGGGCGGCGGCCGACCGACGGGGGGGCAGACCAACCCCGGTGGCACGCCGACGAATCCGGGCGGCACCCCGACGAACCCGGGCGGCACCAGCACCAATCCTCCGGTGACGCCGGACAATGGGGCGCTGGAGCGCCAGGTCCTGGCGTACTATGACGACCTCGGATTCGAGGACGATCCCAGCAAGCGCCTGGAGGCGCGGCGGCTGGGCCAGCAGGTGTTCACCATCACCGCGATGCCCCGCCCGGTCCGGGCCAAGGCGGCGTGGCTGGTCATGCAGGGGTATCTCAAAGAGGGCAACGCCGACAAGGCACGGGAGTGGCTCGATCACGCGATCGAACTCGACCCGTCTCAACAGTCCTGGAAGACCGTCCGGGCGCAGATGTGAGGCAACTTGGCTAACGTGCACATCTCCGTCTTCGGCAAGACCGACGTGGGCAAGACCCGCGATCACAACGAGGACACCTTCCTCGTCGCGGACCTGACCCGGAAGGCCGCGAGCCTGCAACCCGACGTGCGCGAGCACGATGTCGGACCGCGCGGCACCCTCTTCATGGTCGCGGACGGCATGGGCGGGGCGGCCGCCGGCGAGGTCGCCAGCCGCATGGCCGCCGACCTGGTCTTCAGCCACATGTCGACCGTCTGGACCGAGGACAGCGACGTCAGCGCCCAGCGCTTTGCCTACCGGATGAAGGAGGCGGTGGAACTGGCCAACAACCGGATCCACCTCCACGCCAAGGACCACCCCGAAGTCCGGGGCATGGGCACGACCGCCACGGTGGCCGGCGTCTTCGGGAGCGATCTGTACCTGGCTCAGGTCGGTGACAGCCGGGCCTACCTGATCCGGAAGGGCGCCATCACCCAGATCACCAAGGACCAGTCGCTCATGCAGCGGCTGGTGGAGGCCGGGGAGATCACCGAGGAGGAGGCCGAGCAGAGCGAGCGGCGCAACATCATCCTCCAGGCCCTCGGCCCCGACCCCCGGGTCAAGGTGGACCTCACCTACCAGCCCCTCCGCCGAGGCGACCTGCTGCTGCTGTGCTCCGATGGACTGTCGGGACAGGTCAAGAAGGAAGAGATGGCCCAGCTGGTCGCCGAAGGGGGCGAACTGGTGGACATCTGCTCGCGGCTCATCACCCTGGCCAACGAGCGGGGGGGCCCCGACAACATCACGGCGATCGCCGCTCGCTTCGGCGGCGACGGCCTGCCCGAACCGGACGGCAGCGCCGAGGTGGGCCACCAGGTCTATCCGCTCACCGAGGCGGAGGCTACCACCGAGCCGGTCCCCGTGTACACCGGAAGCCCCGCGCCCGTGCCCATCAGCGAGCAGCCGGCCCAGCCCCGGCGCACGGTGCTCGGGCTGCTCGCGCTGCTCGCGCTGGCCGCCGCGCTCTACCTCGCGTTCGGTGGCCGGTGACGGGCCGCCGCCCATGAAAGCCCAGTTCACGTTCATCTCCGGCGCCCGCGCGGGCCAGACCGACGTCTTCAGCCAGGCCCACATCAGCATCGGCCGGCACCCCCAATCCGAACTCCGCTTCGACGCCGACCAGGACCTGGACGTCTCCAGCCGCCATGCATCCGTCACGCTGGTGGGGGAGTTCTACGTCCTCCGGGACCTGGGCAGCACCAACGGCACCTTCGTCAATGGGAAGAAGCTCACGGGTGACCATATGCTGGCCACCCGCGACATGATCCGCTTCGGGCCCAGCGGCCCGCAGGTGGAATTCACCGCGATCGGGGCTCCGGGGCCCGGCGCCGGCAGCTCGACGCCGGCCGCGAAACCCGAAGGCACCGTGGTGTTCGGTCAGCAGCCCCCCGCCCCGCCACCGCCTCCACCACCGCAGCTCTCCCCGGAGCAGATGCGGAGCCCGCGGCGCACCCCCGGGCCCGGCACCCAGACCAAGGTCCGGATGGAAGTCCGGCGCCAGACCAAGGGGCTCCGGACCACCACCATCGGGCTCTTCGGCCTGCTGGTCGTGCTCGCCGGCGCCTACCTCTGGCAGGTCCGGGCCGCCGACCAGGCGCTGGCCGACCAGCGGCGGGCGCTGCTCGGCCAGGTGGACAGCCTGATGCAGGAGATCGGCGCCATCGTCCAGGGCAACGAGGGGCTCAGGGCGGCGCTCGACTCCTCCCAGGCCGAAGCGGAGCGGCTGCGCCAGATGCTGGCCAATGCCCCGGACCAGGACCGGATGGCGGAGCTGCGCACCCGGCTGGAGCAGGCGCTCCGGCAGCAGCGTTCGCTGGCCGGCGCGGCCTCCGTGGATGCCCGCGGGATCGCCGCGGCCAATCGTGACGCCATCGCCCTGGTGTTCGTGGAATTCCCCGATGGTCGGGTCATCACCGGCACCGCGTTCGCGGTCCGCTCCGACCCGAACGGCGGGCTGCTGATCACCAACAAGCATGTGGTGGTGGACTCCAACGGCACCGTCGCCAGCCGGCTCGGGGTGGTGTTCGAGGGCTCCCGGCAGAACTTCCGCGCCGACCTGGTGCGGGTGTCACCGGACGCGGACGTGGCGCTGATCCGTGCCTCAGTGCATCGTGGCTTCCCGGTGGTGAAGTCCCTGGCGGACAGCGGACGCGTGGTGGAAGTGGGGGAGGCGAGCGCGGTGCTCGGCTTCCCGCTGGGGCTCGACCTCGCGGGCGGGCGGGATTGGAGCCAGATCGGGGTGGCGAGCACGCTCACGCTTGGCACCGTGTCCCGGATCCTCCCCGACCTGGTGCAACTCGACAGCTATGGCGCCCAGGGTTCGAGCGGCAGCCCCATCTTCGACCGCAACGGCAGCGTCATCGCCGTGCTTTACGGCGGCCAGCCCGGCAGTAATGGCCGCATCCTCTACGGTGTACCGATTCGCTTCGCCCACCGGCTCCTTTCCGATAGTGAATAACGCTCCCGGGTGAGGGGGGTCACCGCCCGGAATTGCCCCACATCCCATGATGGTGGGGATGCCCCCCCGTCCCATGGCTGTCCTGCGCGCGAAGATGGACCGCCTCCTGAGTCGCGCCGCGCTCGGGGGCGCGTTGCTGTTCGTGGTCGGGGTCGGCGCGGGCACCTGGTGGACCCTGGACCGGATTCACGAAGCGGTCCGCCAGTCGGTGCAGACCGGCCTCACCACCGTCCTGGCCAACGCCCGCGAGGCCACCCACCACTGGGTCACCCGGCAGCAGGTGCTGGTGGCCGGGCTCGCTTCGGACCGTGGACTCAGCCGGGCGGTGGAGCGGCTGCAGGATCCTCGTGCCACGCGCCGGGCGGAGGCGGAGGCGATCACCACGATTGGCGCGGCGCTGGAGCCCGCCGTCCGCGCCAGCACCCTGCAGGGCTTCTGGATCCTCTCCCCCGAAGGCCACCCGCTCTACCGCTGGCCCGACACCCTCCCGGCCGACCTCCCCGTGGCCATGCAGGAGCCGTTCGAGCGAGCCCTCGACGGCCTCCCCACCCTCAGCTCCTTCGCGACGGATACGGTTCGTCCCGGACCCGTCGCCGCGCTGGCGCCGATCCGGGACGCGCACGGTCTTCCGATCGCGGCGCTGGCACTGGCCCTCCCCGCCCGGACAGAACTGGAGCAGATCGCCGCCCAGAGCCATCACCGGGCGCTGGGGCAGGTCTATTTCTTCGACCGCACCGGGCGGATTCTCGGGACCAGCATGGCCCCGGAGCCCTGGGGGGACGACGCCCGCCTGGTGGACCCCGGAACCGGGCGGCTCACGCGGATGGCCCAGGCGGCGATCGCGGGGCGCACTGATCTCGACCTCGACGGCTACACCGATCACCGCGGGGAGCGGGTGGTCGGAGCCTGGGAGTGGGACCCCGAGCTGGGCATCGGCATCGCGGTCGAGACCCGTGCCGCGGACGCCTACCACGTCGTCGAGACGGCCCGGAGTGCCCTGCTGGCGGCGCTGGCCATTACGTTGCTGCTCTTCCTCGCGGTGCTGGCCAGCGTCACCCAGGCCCGGCGCCGGGCCCTGGCCCTCACGGCGCTCCAGCATCGCCTCGCCGCGGTGCTCGAGTCTACCACCGACCCGGTCTGCTTTGCCGATGAGCTCGGCGCGCCCATCTACCTCAACGAGGCCGGCCGGGCGCTCCTGGTGGGCCCCCACGGCTCGCCGGTCGCCGCGATCGCGGCGGCGCAGGTACTTCTGCGTCCGGAGGCGCGGGAGGCGGCGCAGTTGCATGGCACCTGGAGCGGAGAGAGCACCATGCTCACGGGCGACGGGCGGGAACTCACCCTGTCCCAGGTGCTGATCTGCCACCGCACCGACGCCGGCGTGGTGGATTTCTACTCTACCCTAGCGCGAGACATCACAGACCGGAAGCGGCTCGAGCGGCGGCTGTCGGAGGAGAAGGAGCGGGCCGAGGTGACGCTCGGCTCGATCGGCGACGCGGTGATCCGGACCGATGCCGCGGGCCAGATCGAGTACCTGAATCCGGTGGCCGAGGAGCTGCTCGGCTGTCCCGCCTCAGAGCTGGCGGGCCGGGGGATCACGTCGGTCCTGACCCTCGCGCACGAGTCCACCCGGGAGCCGCTGGAGAATCCGGTGGAGACGGCCATCCGCGAGCGACGGGTGGTGGGCCGGTCCAACTTCTCGCTCCTCATCCGTCCCGATGGCCGGGAGTTCGCGATCGACGAGAGCGCGGCCCCCATCACCGGCGGCGACGGCGAGATCCTCGGCGCGGTGTTCATCTTCCACGACGTGAGCCGGGCCCGGAGCCTGGCGCGGCAGCTGGCGCATCAGGCCAGCCACGACTTCCTCACCGGCCTGGTCAACCGGCACGAATTTGAGCGGCGGGTGGGCCGGGCCCTGACCCGGGCACAGCAGGAGTCGGTGACACACGCCCTCTGCTTCCTCGACCTGGACCAGTTCAAGGTGGTGAACGACACCTGCGGTCACGTCGCCGGGGACGAACTGCTGCGCCAGCTGGCGCAGGCGCTCACCAAGAAGGTGCGCCGGCGGGACACCCTGGCACGGCTGGGCGGCGACGAGTTCGGCGTGCTGCTCGAGCACTGCGCCCCCGGCCAGGCCAGCCGGGTCGCCCAGGAGCTGCTGGCCACGATCCAGGAGTTCCGGTTCTCGTGGGAGGGGAAGCCCTTTGCCCTGGGTGTGAGCATCGGCGTGGTGCCGATCACGGCGGAGAGCGAGAGCCTCGCGACCATTCTCCGCGACGCCGACGCCGCCTGCTACGCCGCCAAGGAGCGGGGCCGCAACCGGGTGCATATCTACGAGACCAACGACGTGGAGCTGGCGGTGCGCCAGGGCGAGATGCAGTGGGTCAGCCGGATCACCAGCGCGCTGGAAGAGCACCGCTTCCGGCTCTACGGCCAGCCGATCGTCCCCCTCGTCACCCGGCCCGGCGAACCCCAGCGGGTGGAAGTGCTGCTGCGGATGGTGGATCACGACGGGACGCTGATCGCCCCGGGGGCCTTCATCCCGGCGGCGGAGCGCTACAACCTGATGGGGGCGGTGGATCGCTGGGTGGTGCGGGAGGTGACGGCGCTCTACGAACGGGCGGGGGCCCAGGGCACCGTGCCGATCGCCTCGATCAATCTCTCCGGGGCCTCGCTCGGCGATCCGACGATGCTGACCTTCGTCCGGGAGCAGTTGGCGCGGCATGCCCTGAGCCCCGACACCCTCTGTTTCGAGATCACCGAGACGGCCGCCATCGCCAACCTCGCCCTCGCGGCGCATTTCATTCGCGAGCTCAAGGCGATGGGGTGCTGGTTCGCCCTGGACGACTTCGGCAGCGGCATGTCGTCCTTCGCCTACCTGCAGAGCCTGCCGGTGGACGCGCTCAAGATCGCCGGGGCGTTCCTCCGCCACATTGAGACCGACCCGATCGAATACGCCATGGTGGAGGCGATCACCCGGGTGGGCCACGTGATGCGGCTCAAGGTGGTGGCGGAAGGGGTGGAGAACCTCAATACGCTGGACACCCTGCGGGCCATCGGCGTGGACTACGCGCAGGGCTTCGCCATCGCGGAGCCGAGCCCGCTGGAGCCGCTGGTGCTCGGCCCCGGGCTCAAGGTGCTGGGCGGCGGAGCAGCAGGGCGCCGAGGGCCAGCATCACCCCCAGGATCCCCACGCTCCAGACCAGCCATCGCCTGAAGTCGCGGCCCAGATCGTCGAGCGGGGGAAGCCCCGTCGCGGCTCGCTGCGGCCCCCACGCTCCCCCGGGCCGGACCCGGCGGTAGAAGCCTTCCAGCACCTCGGGGCGCTCCGGCGGCGTGAGCAGCATGACCGGCAGCCACACTGCGAGGCCCCCTAATGCGGTCAGGGCCAGCTTGATGCCGAAGCCGAGCGCGGCGTAGGCGGGGATCAGGCTCGCGAACGCGATGACCAGGGCCGACGCCATGGCGGCGATCTCCGCCCAGGCGTTGATCCGCCACCAGAACCAGCGCAGCAGCAGCACCAGCCCCGGCCCGGTGCCGATCAGGATCAGGAACCGGAACACCGTGCCCACGTCGTCCATGAAGAACGACACCGCGGCCGCCAGCACGGTGAGCCCGATGGAACACCAGCGCGCCGCCGCCATCAGCTTGCGCTCCTCCGACACCCCGGCGAAGCGGGCGTAGAGGTCATTCACCAGGTAGCTGGCGCCCCAGTTGACCTGGGTGGAGACGGTGGACATGAATGCCGCCAGCAGGCTGGCGAAGACCAGCCCGAGGAGCCCGGGCGGGAGGTACCGCAGCATGAGAATGGGATACGCCAGTTCCGGATCCTCGAGCCCCGGCAGCAGGAGCAGCGCCGCCAGCCCCACCAGGATCCAGGGCCAGGTCCGCACCACGTAGTTGAGGATGTTGAAGGCGTGGGTCGCCCGCTCCGCCTCACGCTCGTTGGCCGTGGCCGACAGCCGCTGCACGAACATCCCGCCGCCGTCGCTGTTGCGGAACGCCCACCACTGGATGCCCAGGTACCCGAGCAGCGTGGTGAGCGGCAGGAGCGCGTCCTCGCCACGGGGCACCAGCTGCAGGTGGGCGCCCTTCCCCGCCGCATGCAGCCCCTCCACCATCGCGCCGAGGCCGCCCACCTCGTGCAGGGCGTAGAACATGACGATGAGCGCCCCGGCCATCGCCAGCACGTACTGCATCAGGTCGGTTACCACCACGCCCCAGAGCCCGGCGACGGCGGTGTAGGCCACCGTGATGATGACGATTGGCATGATGGCCCAGAGGCGGTCATCCCCCGGCAGCCCTTGCAGGTTCTGCAGCAGCCCCAGCCCCTCCATGACCTTCCGCAGCGCCAGCATGCCGTAGCCGATGGAGATGCAGTTGAGCGGCACGGCGAACAGGAAGGCGCGGAACCCGCGCAGGAAGGCCGCCGGATTCCCGCCGTACCGGATCTCCGTGAGCTGCAGGTCGGTCATCACATTGGCGCGGCGCCAGAGCTTGGCGAGGAGCACCGCCAGCAGCACATGGGCCAGCGCAAAACACCACCATTCCCAGTTGCCGGCGACCCCACGCCGTGCCACCACCCCCGCCACATACAGCGGCGTGTCCACGTTGAAGGTCGTGGCCGCCATCGAGGTGGCGGCCAACCACCACGGAATTGCACGGCCGCCGACGAAGAATTCGGCCATGTTCTTCGCGCCCCGGCGGGCCACCCAGAGCCCAAGCGCCAGGCTGGCGCCGAGATACAGCGCGACGACCATCCAGTCGAGCAGGGTCATTCCGGGCTCCCCCGGCGCACCCCGAGCCAGCGGGCCACCGCGTGCTGCATCAGCGGCTGCCGGTGCCACGCCACCAGCACCGGCGGACCCGCCGGGATCTCCGCCAGCAGCCGTTCGTGGGCAAAGAGCACCACCAGCGCCGCGCCCGGCACCGACACGGCCAGCGCCGCGCGCGATTCGGGGCCGAAGCCCGCCCGCCCCTTGGCCGCGCGGGGCTCGGCGAACGCCAGCGCCACCCGCGGCGCTCCCTGGCGTTCGAACACGCCGCGGGCGGCGAGCCGCCGCCGTACGAGGTCACTCGGGCCGGGGGCGTACCAGCCACCCTGGTCGTCGTCAATCACCTGCAGCTCGAAGCCGCCGGAGAGATCCGGGATATCGCCCCGGTGCAGGCCTGCGGCGAGCAGCCGCGCCGCGACCGCCTCGGCGCCGACATGGTCAGGCGCGACGGGTGTCGGCCCCTGGTCCACGGCGGAGACCGCCGCGTCGTACCGGGCGAGGGATGCCAGCACCTGGGCCGCCGGCAGCGTCCCATCCGCCGCCGCGGTGCTGAGCGCGGCGATGGTCCCCGGGATGTCCCCGGGATAGAGCAGGAGGTCACAGCCGGCGCGGATGGACGCCACCGCGGCCTCCGGCTCTCCCCGGCCGGCGCGGGCGCCGCTCATGATGAACGCGTCGGTCACGATCAGCCCCTGGAAGCGGAGCCGGGTGCGGAGGTGCCCCAGGATCACTGACGAGGAGGTGGCGGGCGCGCCGCTGGGATCCCAGGCGGGGAACGCCACATGCGAGGTCATCACCGCGCCGACGCCCGCGGCCACCGCCGCCCCGAACGGAACGAGGTCACTGGATTCGAGTTGGCTGAGCAGGAGGGGGACCGACGGCAGGGTGTCATGGGAGTCGTGCCGGGTCCGGCCGTGGCCGGGGTAATGCTTGGCGCAGGCGAGCACGCCCTCCCGCTGGCAGGCCTCGATCCAGGCGGCCACCTGCCGTCCCACTCGCGCCGGGTCCGGGCCAAATGCCCGGGTCTGGACGATCGGGTTCTCGGGCTCGAGGTCGAGGTCGGCCACCGGGGCGAAGACCCAGTTGATCCCGACCGACCGGGCGTCCCGTCCGGTCGTGGCGCCCGCCCAGATGATCACCCCGGGATCGTCGAGCGCGGCCAGGGCCCGCGGAGGTGGCACCTCCGTGAGTCCCCGCGCCTGCTGTCCGGCGCCTCGCTCGAGATCGGCGCCGATCAGGACCGGGCGGCCGGCGGCGGCACGGATCTCCGCGGTGAGGGCCGCGACCTCGTCGGCGCGGGCACCCGGAACCCCGAAGATGATGAAGCCCCCGACCCCCAGCTCGAGCGCCTGGCGCATGGCCTCGAGTTCGTGATGGAAGCCGGTCTCCCGGCGCCAGCGAAGGGCCGGAAGGACCAGGCGGGCGAGGGTCATGCCGGGGTCACCTGCCCCAGGACCCGGGGACCGGTGGCCCCGGTGGCGGTCACGACATTGGCCGGCTGGCCGTGAATGGTGAGGTAACCCAGCAGCGCGAACGCCACCGCCTCCTTGGCGTCCCCATTGAAGAAATGATCCTCGAACCGGCTGAGCCGCAGCCCCCGCGCCCCGAGGAGCGCCGCCAGCCGTTCCCGCAGCACCGGGTGATGCAGGCCGCCGCCGGAGACGACGACCTCGGGCGTCCCCGGCACCCAGCGGGCGATCGCCTCGGCGACGCTGCGGGCCGTCAGCTCCACGGCCGTGGCCACGCCGTCGGGGCCGGGCGCTTCCCGATGCATCCGCTCCGCCACCGCGAGCCCGAAGCGTTCCCGCCCGGTGCTCTTGGGGGGCGGAGCGGCAAAGAACGGATCCGCGAGCAGGTCCGCGAGCAGCGCCTCGCGCACCCGGCCGCGGCGCGCCAGTTCGCCGTCGTGATCGAACCGGAGCGATCGATCCACCATCCGGGCGACCGCGTCCACCAGCGCCACGCCGGGGCCGGTGTCGAACGCCAGCACCCCCGCCTCCTCGGCCCGCCGGGGGACGTAGGTCAGGTTCGCCATCCCGCCCAGGTTGAGCAGCACCCGCGGCAGCTCCGCGTGCCCGAAGAGGAGCACGTCGGCGATGGGCACCAGCGGCGCGCCCTGCCCTCCCGCCGCGACGTCCCGCGCGCGGAAGTTGCTCACCACGCGCACCCCAAACCGTTCCGCGAGGATCGCGGGTTCCCCCAGCTGCCAGCTGGTGGCCGGCGGCTCGTGCCAGATGGTCTGCCCGTGCATGGCGATGAATCCCAGGTCGGAGGCGCGGGTGTGGGTCTCGCCGAGCACCGCCTCCACCGCCTCCGTGGCCCACTCGGAGAGCCGCACGTGCAGCAGCGCCAGCTCCCGTGCCCCGCCCGCCGCGATGGCGGTGAGGATCTGTTCCCGCTCCGCCGCGCTGTACGGCCGGCTCTCGAAGCCGAGCAGTTCACACCTGGTGGGGCCGTCGAGGCGGACCAGGGCGGCGTCCACCCCGTCAAGGGAGGTACCGGACATGAGTCCCACCGCCAGTGTCGGGCGCTCGGTCATGGCGCCACCACCGCGGGCGGGTCGCCGACGATGGCCCGGAGGTGGCCCTGGTGTTCGGCCAGGAGCCGGGTGGCCTCCGCCAGCGAGACCCCCCGCCGCTGCATGACGATGGCCGGCTTGACCTGCCCCTCCGCGGCCTGGAGCAGCACCCGCGCGGCTTCCCGTCCGATCCCGGTCGTTTCCATGAGGATCCGTTCGCTCCGGTCCTGGAGCTTGGCGTTCCACGCCTTGAGGTCCACCATCAGGTTGCCGTAGGTCTTCCCCAGCCGGATCATCGCGCCGGTGGTGAGCAGATTGAGCGCCAACTTGGTGGCGGTCCCCGCCTTGAGCCGGGTGGACCCGGTGACGACCTCCGGCCCCACCAGGAGGGTGATGCAGACGTCGCACTGCTCCCGGAGGGATGGCGGCGGCTCGGAGCAGCTCACCAGGGCGGTCCGCGCCCCGAGCGCCCGCGCCCGCCCCAGCGCCGCCCCGACGAACGGCGTGGTCCCGCTCGCCGCGATGCCGATCACGACGTCCCCCGCGCCCACCCGGTGGGCGTCCATCGCCGCCGCCCCGGCGCCGGTATCATCCTCGGCGCCCTCCACCGACCGGAACATGGCTTCCTGGCCGCCCGCGATGATCCCCACGATCATCCCGGGGTCGGTGCCAAAGGTCGGCGGGCACTCGGCCGCATCGAGCACGCCGAGCCGGCCGCTGGTGCCGGCCCCGACGTAGAAGAGGCGGCCTCCGGATCGGAAGGCCGCCTCGAGCAGCTCGATGGTCCGGGCGATCTCCGGCTTCATCCGCGCCACCGCCTCAGGCACCCCCGCATCCTCGGCGGTGACCAGGTCCACGATCTCGAGTGGGGTGGCGCGGTCGATCTCCGCGGTGCGCGGGTTGCGTCGCTCGGTGAGCCGGGAGTCGAGGAAGGTATCGGTCATTGGTGGGCGCGGGGGGCGCGCCCTAAATTAGGGGTGGTCGGTCCACCCCAGCAATGACGTCCCTTCCCCAAGACCGCGAGGCCCGCGTGCGGCTGCGCCCCCTGTTCCTGCTGTCCCTGACCCTCCCGCTCCCCGGCGCATGCGCCTCCTCCGCCCCGCGGGGGGCGGCCACGGCACCGGCCAGCGCCCGGGGCGTCAACCCCGACTGGCCCCTGGCAGGCAAGGCCCGGGTGGCGGAGGGGCGCCGGGCCATGGTGGTCTCCGGCAGCCCGCTCGCGAGCGAGGTGGGACGCCAGGTCCTCGAGGCTGGGGGCAACGCGGTGGACGCCGCGGTCGCCGTCGGCTTTGCCCTGGCGGTGGTGCACCCGGAGGCCGGGAACATCGGCGGTGGCGGATTCATGGTGTTCCGGATGAAGGACGGCACCAACGCGGCCCTCGACTACCGCGAGGCCGCCCCGGGCCGCGCCAGCCACGACATGTATCTCGATCGTTCCGGCGAACCGACCGCCCTGTCCGACAAGGGCCACCTGGCGGCCGGGGTCCCGGGAGCGGTGGCCGGGATGCTGGAGGCTCACCGCCGCTTCGGGAAGCTGCCGCTCAAGGCCGTGATCACCCCCGCCATTCGCCTGGCGGGCGAGGGGTTCGTGGTGGATGAGTACCGCAGCCGCTCCATCGACAACTATCGCGCCTGGCTGTACACCTTTCCGGCGTCACGGCGCTACTTCCTGCCGGACAACGGCCAGGCGCCGGCACCCGGGACCCGCTGGGTCCAGGCCGACCTGGCGCGGACCCTCACCGCCATCCGCGACCAGGGGGCCGACGGCTTCTACAAGGGCTGGGTGGCCGACTCGATCGTGGCGGAGATGGAGCGGGGCGGCGGCCTGATCAGCCACGCGGACCTCGCGTCCTACCGCGCCGAGTGGCGCGAGCCGCTCCGGATCAGCTATCGCGGGTACACCATCTACTCCATGCCCCCCGCCTCGTCCGGCGGCGTCACCATGGGCCTGATGCTCAACATCATGGAAGGGTACGACCGGCTCCCCCCATTCGGCTCCGCCGCCCTGCTGCATCGCGAGGCCGAGGCGATGCGGCGCGCCTTTACCGACCGGAACACCTATCTCGGTGATCCGGCGTTCGTCCGGATGCCGCTGGAGCGGCTGCTGTCGAAGGAGTACGCCGCCACCCTCCGGCAACAGATCGACCTGAAGCGCGCTACGCCCACCCCACCCTTCGATCCCACCCTGCGGGATGGCAACTCCACGACCCACTATTCCGTGGTGGACGCCGACGGCAATGCCGTGAGCTGCACCACGACGCTCAATGACAGCTACGGCAGTGCGGTGGCGGTGTCGGGCGCCGGGTTCCTGCTCAACGACGAGATGGACGACTTCACCACCGCGCCGGGGAAGCCCAACGGCTACGGCCTGGTGCAGGGGGAGGCCAACGCGATCCAGCCCGGGAAGCGGATGCTCTCTGCCATGACCCCGAGCCTGGTACTGGACCGGGAGGGCAAGCTGTTCATGGTCGTGGGCACCCCCGGCGGCCCCACGATCATCACCCAAGTGTACCACGTGATCTCCAACGTCATCGACCACGGGATGTCGCTGCCGGATGCCGTCGCCGCGCCCCGGATGCACCACCAGGCGCTCCCCGACGAGGTGCGGCTGGAACGGAACGGCTTCCAGCCCGGCGCCATCGCGGAACTGGAGGCACTGGGCCACTCGCTGGCGTACCGCGGGCGGTGGGGCGACGTCGAGGCGATCATCCGGACCCCCAGCGGGTGGCAGGGCGTCTCGGACCCGCGGCTGGGTGGGGGTGGCGCGGGCTACTGAATCCGGGACCCCGTGACGGGAAACGAACGGGGGGCCAAGGCATGCCTTGGCCCCCCGATGTGTTGCACCTGCCCGCTTATCGGGTAACGGTGAAGTCCGACGTCAGGGTGAAGATCACCTTGAAGCCGGGCGCCACGATCACGTCGCGGTCCGCGGTCTGGTTGGCCAGCACCGCGCCACCCACCGCGCCGGCGATGCCGCCGACCACGGCCCCCGTCTTCCCGCCCACGACCTGGCCGGCCACCGCGCCGCCCGCCGCGCCGGCCCCGGCCAGCGCCGCGCCGCCGGCGGTGACGCCCTGCCCCTTGAGGTCGTGCTCGATGAACTTGGTGCCCGCCTCGGCGCTGATAGGATAGCTCGAGCCGCCGATCGAGACCTCCTGGGCCGCAATCCGGACCCGGCCGTCCGCGTCACTCTTGCTCTTGGCCGGTTCCAGGATCATGACCTTGAAGGTCACCACCGAGCCCGCCGGAATCGCCACCCGGCCATTGGCGTCCTTCATGTCCTGGGAGACGGTGACACGGAAGGTCTTGCCGACCTTGTCGTGCCGGGAGTGCAGCGAATCATTGGCGGTCGCTTCGATGGTGGTGCCCGAGGCGAGCGTCATGGTCCGGGTCGCCGGGGCCGAGGGGGCCGGGGCGGGCGCCGGCGTGGTGGGCCGGGGCTTCGGCGCGGCCGGCGTGGTGGTTTGCGGCGCCGGTGCCGGCGGGGTCTGCCCGCCCGTCGGCTGATCGTTCAGCACGGTGGTGGATTCCGCCGGAGCCAGTTCAAGGTCACGGGCAAGGCTGTCGGCGGCCGCCTGCTGGTCGCCACCCTTGCCGCAGGCAATGAGCGCCGTCAGTGCGAGACCGGTGGTGAACTTCCGAAACATGGGACCTCCCTCTCCAGATGGCTTGCCCCGCGCCGAGCGCCGGGGCGACATTGTGGAACGATGCTGCACCTTCGAAGAATCCTGCCCGCGGCCCGTCCCTACTGGGGCACCTTTGCCGCCGGCTTTCTGTGCGTCCTGGTCTCCAACTTCTTCACCACCCTGGCGCCCCGCTTCCTGCAGCAGGGCATCGATGCGCTGGGCCCTGGCGGCGCCTTTCCCGGGGTCCGCCGGGCCATCCTGTCCCTGCTGGCCGTCGCGGCCGCGGGCGGCATCGCGCGCTTCGGGATGCGCCAGACCCTCAACAGCGTGAGCCGGCGGGTCGAAACCGACCTGCGGGACCGGCTGTACCAGCACCTCCAGCGGCTCTCGGCGGCGTTCTACGACCGCTTCAGCACCGGCGATCTCATGGCCCGCACCACCAACGACCTGCTCGCGGTGCGCATGGTGGTGGGTCCCGGGCTCATGTACCTGAGCGACACCGTGGTCCGCACCGCGCTGGTCCTCCCCTTCATGCTGCACATCAGTCCACGCCTGACGGGGATCGCGCTGCTCCCGCTGCTCGGCCTGCCGGTCGGGATGGTGGTCTTCGGCCAGGCCATCCACCGCCGCAGCCAGCGTATCCAGGCCGCCTTCGCCGATCTCTCGAGCGCCGTGCACGAGAATCTCTCCGGCGCTCGCGTCGTCCGGGCCTACCGTCAGGAGCAGGCGGAGATCACCCGGTTCAGCACGTTAAACGCGGACTACGCGAGCCGCAATCTAGCACTGGCGCGGGTTTCCGGGGCGTTTCACCCCCTGCTGGCCCTGTTTGGGGGGCTGGGGGCCGCGGCGGTCATCTGGGTCGGGGGCGGGCTGGTGATCCAGGGCACAATGACCGCCGGGGAGTTCGTGGCCTTCGGCGTGTACCTCGTCACCCTGGTCTGGCCCATGATCGCGCTCGGCTGGGTGGTGAACCTGGTGCAGCGGGCGGAGGCGTCCATGGGGAGGATCAACGAGCTGTTCGACACCGTCCCCGCGATCCAGCCCCCGGCCCGCCCGACCCCCCTCCCAGGGCGCCCGGTGGCCCGCAGCCTCACCTTCGAAGGGGTCTCGTTCCGCTACCCCACCGCCACCGACCGCGGGCTGGTGCTGGAGGACATCTCGTTCTCGGTGCCCGCCGGCGCCTCGCTTGGCGTGGTCGGCGCCACCGGCGCCGGCAAGTCCACCGTGGCCGAACTCATCGTGCGCACCTACGACCCGGAACGGGGCCGGATCCTGATCGACGGGGTGGACATCCGCGCCCTGGCCCTGGACGACCTGCGCCGGGCCGTCGGCTTCGTCCCGCAGGAGACCTTTCTCTTCAGTGACACCCTGCGCGCCAACGTGCTGCTCGGCGCGCCCGACGACGGCCGCCTCGAGCGGGTGGCCGAGACCTCCCAGCTCAGTGAGGCCCTCCCCGCGCTGCCGAGCGGGCTGGACACGCTGCTGGGGGAGCGGGGAGTGAACCTCTCCGGCGGCCAGCGGCAGCGGACCGCCATTGCCCGCGCGCTGGCCCAGGATCCGCCGATCTTCGTGCTGGACGACGCCCTGTCCGCGGTGGACGGCGAGACCGAACTGCGGATCCTCCGGGGCCTCCGGGACGCCCTGGCGCAGCGCACCCGGGTGGTCATTTCCCACCGGCTTTCCGCGGTCCGGGACGCCGACTGGATCCTGGTGCTGGATGGCGGCCGGATCGTAGAACAGGGCGTCCACGACGAGCTGATGGCGCGGCGGGGTCGTTACTGGGAGCTGCTGCAGCGGCAGGAGGTGGAGGCGGAGCTGGAGGAGGGGGCGGTCGGCGGGGGGTGAGCCCACCCGGCGCGCTCACCCCAGGTGATGTCGGCTACATCCCGTACCAGAACTTGGCCACGAGCAGGATGACCACCATGACCACGATCGTGACCGGTGCACCGAGCCGGGTGTAATCGGTAAAGCGGTAGCCGCCGGGGCCGTAGACCATGGTGTTGGTCTGGTATCCGATCGGCGTGAGGAACGAGGTGGAGGCCATGGTCGCCACCACGATCCCGAAGAGGCGGGGATCGGCGCCGATGCGGGTGGCCGTGGCCCAGGCGATGGGGAAGATCAGTGCGGCGGCGGCGTTGTTGGTGATCAGCTCGGTGACGAGGCTGGTGGCCAGGATGATGCCGAACAGGACCCCAAGAGGTCCGAAGCCATCGAAGGTGGAGACGATCCCGTCGGCCAGGACGGCCGCCAGCCCGGAATTCTCCATCGCGGCGCCGAGCCCGAAGGACGCCGCCACCATGATGATCACGTCGAGGTCGATCGCATTGCGCGCCTCCCCCGCCGTGAGCACGCCGAAGGCGACCAGCCCGGCGGCGCCGAGGAGGGACGCCTGCAGCATTGGCAGCAGGCCGAGGCCCGCCACCCCCACCACGAACACCAGGACCAGCGCCACGAACCAGGCCTTCCGGCCCGCGGTGGGCGGGTTGCCGCCGTGCTGCGAGATCAGCAGGAAGTCGTTGCGATCGCGGTAGCGCTGCCGGAACCCCGGGTCCGCCAGGACGACGAGGGTATCGCCCGCCTTGAGCTCCACTTCTCCGAGCTTCGCGTTGAGCCGATGCCCCGCGCGGTGGATCGCCATGACCGCCGCCTGGTAGACGCTGCGGAAGTTCGCTGACTTGAGCGTCTGGCCCAGCAGTGGCGAGGTGACGCCGACCACCGCCTCAAACAGCGTGTGACGGGCGGAGTCCACGCCCACAAAGTGCCGCTCCTCGGTGGAGACGAGGCCGCGGATGGCGTGAAGGTCTACCACCTGGTCCACCCGGCCCACGAAGCAGAGCCGGTCCCCGCCCCGGAGCGGCGTCGAGGATGCCACCGGCGCAATCAGTTCCTCGCCCCGGTCAATCTCCGCCAGAAAGACGCCTTGCAGGCTCCGGAGCCCCGCATCCTCCACCGTCAGCCCATCGAGCGGACCGCCAGGCACCACGATCATTCCCATGCTGAACTCACGCAGGCTCTGCTCCACGTCGCGCCGCGCCGGCCGCCGCTCGGGCAGAAGGCGCCGGGCAGTGAGGATCATGACCGCGAGCCCGGCCACCGCCACGGGCAGGCCGATGGGGGTGATCTCGAACATCCCCATCGGAGTGCCGGTCTTGGCGTCCAGCAGGCCGGAGACCACCAGGTTGGTGGAGGTGCCGATGAGGGTGACGACCCCGCCCAGGATGACCGCGTACGAGAGCGGCATCAGGTAGCGGGAGGGCGACTGCCCGGTTTTTTCCGCCCAGTCGGTGACGGGCGGAATCAGCATCGCGATCAGCGGCGTGTTGTTGAGGAAGGCGGAAGCGCCCGCGGAGGAGATCGTGAGGCGTGCCAGCGAGCCGGCCCCGCCTTCGCGCCGCCCGAGGAGGGCGTGGAGCACCGGCTGCAGCAGCCCGGTCTTCTCCACCGCCCGGGCCAGCACGTAGAGCGCGGCCACGGTGATCGGCGCCGAGTTGCCGAAGCCGTTGAAGGCCTCGTCCGGGGAGATGATGCCGACGATCAGCAGCAGGATGACGGCGCCGAGCATCACGTTGGCGGGGCCGAAGGTCTCCCGCGCCAGGAGATACAGGGTGCCCAGGGTCGCCGCGAGGGTAAACCAGGCTTGCCAGGTCATCGGTGTGTCCGGTAGACCCTATCGGGTTAGTAGAGTTGACCCGCGTGCCATCGGGCGGGGGTCCCGGCCCGTGGTGCTACAGTCGTTCCAGCAGCCCGGTCGGCGTGAAGCCCTGCAGCCACCCGGCCAGCCGCGTGAACTGCCCGGTCAGGAGCAGGATCCCCACGAAGATGAGCAGCACGCCGCTCACCCGCATGACCCACGGCAGGTAGGGGCGGAACTTCTGGAACCAGCCGATGAAGCGATCCACCGCCCAGGCGGCGATGAGAAACGGCACCGCCAGCCCGGCGGAATAGGCCCCGAGCAGGAGCATGCCCCGGCCGAAGGTCTCCGAGGCGGAGGCCATTCCCAGGATCCCGCCGAGGATCGGCCCGATGCACGGGGTCCACCCGGCAGCAAAGGCCATGCCGACAAGCACCGAGCCGAGGAACCCGAGCGGCTTGTCCTGCAGGTGCACCCGCTTGTCCTGCAGCAGGGCGCCGAACCGGATCACCCCCAGGCAGACCAGCCCGAAGAGGATGATCAACACGCCACCGAGGCGCTGCAGCCACACCTTGTGGACCACCAGCGTCCGGCCCAGGGCGGTGGCGGTGGCGCCGAGGAGCATGAAGACCAGGGTGAAGCCGAGGACGAACAGCACCGCATGCGTGAACGCGATGCGCCGCCGCGATTTCATCTCATCCAGGGACAGCCCGGTCAGGAAGCCGATGTAGGAGGGGACCAGCGGCAGGACGCAGGGGGAGAGAAAGCTGAGGATGCCCGCCGTGAACGCCACCAGGTAGGAGAACTCAGCCAAACGCCCTCCGCCGGCAGTCGCGGCAGGTCCCATAGAGCTCGAGGCGGTGCCGTTCGGCCTCGTAGCCATGCTCGTCGGCGATGATCGGGAGCATCCGTTCCAGCCGCTCGTGCTGGAATTCCTCGACCCGGCCGCAGCGGAGGCAGATCAGGTGATAGTGGCTCCCCTGCCCCGGGTTGGGCTCGAAGCGGCGGAACCCCTGGCCGAAGTCGTGAGCCCGCACCAGGCCGCTCTTCTCCAGCAGTTCCAGGGTGCGGTAGATCGTGGCCAGCCCGACCGATTCGCCCTGCTGCACCAGCTGCTGGTGGATCTGCTCGACGGAGAGGTGCTCGTCCGAGCTGAGCACCACGCGGGCCACCCGGTCCCTCGGCCGGGTCACCGGCTGCCCGTGGTCCCGTAGGTAGCGGCGGAACTCGTCGAGCAGGACCTCGCCCTCAGCCGACGTGAGGCGCGCCATCGCTCACCGGAAACCATTCCGCCACCGGCACCGCCCGCGGATCCTCGTCCTCGAGCCGCTTGCGCACTCCGGCGAGCAGGTCCCCCAGGGTCTCGACCGGCCCGCTCCCCACCTCCTCGAGGAACGCCTCGAACTTGCCGCGCTCCTTCCCCTTGAGCGTGTGCATGAAGCGGGCGGTATAGATCCGGCGCCGCTCGTCGGCGGGCCCATCGAGGCGGGCGATGAGCGCCGTGCCCCACTCGCGGCCCTCGCGGCGGATGGTCCGGAACTGCCACACCCCGTCCACCTGGGCCACGGGAATCTCGGCGGCCACGTAGCTGGCGAGCCGGGCCCACCCGGAGCCGGGCTGGTTGAGAATCATGGCTGGCTGCCTTTCTCGACATAGAATCGCAGGACGTGCATGAAGTCCTGCGCGTTGGTGACGACTCCGTACGCCTGGTGGGTGCCGCGGTCCTTGAGCTTATTCACCACGAACTCGGTCTGATCCACGCAGATGGTCATGAGCGGCGTCGGCACGCCGGCGTAGTGGGTATGATACGCCGGCAGCATGTTGCCCACCGCGATGGCGTGCAGCGCGCTGGCGATCAGAATGGCGCCGGTGGCTTTCACCGTGTGCTCCCGCATGGCATCCTGGGCCGCGAGCGCGTCCGTGCAGATCCCCGGCAGGGGCCCGTCGTCCCGGATGGAGCCCGCCAGGACGAACGGGACACCGGTGGTGACCAGGGCGTGCATGATCCCGCTCCGGATCACCCCCGCCCGCACTGCCCCTTCGATGGAGCCGACCGCCCGCACCCGGTTGATCGCACGCATGTGCAGCCCATGGCCGCCATCGGTCGGCTGCCCGGTGTTGCTCATGCCGAGGGTGGTGCCGAACGTGGCGGCTTCGATGTCGTGGACCGCGACGGCGTTCCCCGCGAGCATCGCCTGCACGTAGCCCTGCTGGATGAACCACTCGAAGTCGTGCCGGGCGCGGGCATGGACCAGCGCCGGCCCCGCCACCCAGATCAGGAACCCGCCGCGCCGCTTCTCCTCGATAATCCGCGCCGCCAGCTCCTCGTAGTTCACCGGGCGCTCACGGCTCACCTCGGTGGACATGAAGCGGAACTCGTTGGCGCTGTGCGCCCCGCCGAGGAACCCGGCGCTGTGAACATAGATACCGTCGGAGCCGTCCTCGGCGAGGCCCATCGCCACCAGCTCGCCGGCCCGGAGCCGCCGGGGCTCGATCACCTCGAGGTCCTCCCCCCGGCGGACGATGGCGCAGTCCATCCTGGGGCGGGTCGGCAGCCGCCAAGCCGCGCCGACGCGCAGGTAGGTGGGGAGATTGGAGGTGGAGAAGAAGCCTTCGGGCAGGACGCCGTCGCTCGGGACCGGCTGGAAGCGGGCCTCCGGAGCCTGCGCCAGCGTGGGGGCCGTAAAGTCCGGCGCGAAATACTCTTGCGGCGTCATAAGGTGCCGAAATGTAGACCCCGCCAGAGGGCGATTCAAGGCAAGCGCCGCTGGGTCATATCCCCCAGCCATGGTGGATTTGCCCCAGAGTGGTCGCGGCGGGCCCGCGCTCGCCACACCATCCCCCCGCAACACCTGCCCCGCGCCTCGCGGCACGTTCCCTGCCCTCCGCGCGCGCGGAGGGCCTGATCTGCGCCATTTCCCCCAGCCTGGAGCCCCGATGCGGGTTGCCTCGTCTGTCAGCTTTGCCGTTCTCCTTGCCCTGCCCCTCGCGGCCCAGGTGCCCGTCCAACGCGATTCGACCGCACGGGATTCCGCGCGGGTGCTCCCCGAACTGACCGTCACCGTCACCCGGGCGCCGGAGCGCGTCAGCCGGGTCCCCGCGGCCGTAAGCGTGGTGGATCAGCGGGACCTCAGGGGCGCCCAGTCGACGCTCGGCCTGGATGAGTCGCTCAACAATCTCCCGGGCGTCTACGTCGCCAACCGCTACAACTTCAACCTCGACCAGCGGCTGGTCATCCGGGGCTTCGGCACCCGGAGCAACTTCGGGCTCCGCGGCATCAAGGTCATGCTGGACGGCATCCCGCAGACCCTCCCCGATGGACAGAGCCAGCTCACCAACGTGGACTACGCCAATCTCGGCCGGGTGGAGGTGCTGCGCGGGGCCTCCTCCTCGCTCTACGGCAACGCGTCCGGCGGCGTGGTATCCCTGACGACGGAGCCGGCCGGGCCGGGCCCATTCGCACAGTCGCTCCGTGCCCAGGGCGGCTCCTTCGGGCTGTTCCGGATCCAGAGCCGCACCACCGCGCGCCGCGGCCCCGCCAGCGGCACGCTGTCGGTCTCGCGCACCAGCGCCGATGGCAGCCGGCAGTGGAGCCGGAGCGAGTTCACCCAGCTCAACCTCGGCGGCGACTACTTGCTCGGTGGCAGCACCACGATCGGGCTCCGCTTCGGCTACACCGACGCCCCCGTGGCCCGGAACCCCGGCGCCCTCACCGCCGCCGAATTCCTGGCCAATCCCGACTCCGCCTCGGCCAACAGCATCCGGCGCAAGGCGGACAAGGACCTGTGGCAGGGACAGCTGGCGCTGACCGCCCGGCATTTCACCTCGCGGGGCGAATTCAGCGTGGCGCTGTTCGGCGTGCGGCGCGATCTCAAGAACGCCCTTGGTTCCCCGCCGCCCCAGGGCCCCGGCGCCAACGTCGGCATCTACAACGAAATCGACCGCTCGGCCGGCGGCGTGCGGCTGGCCGGCGACCAGCGACTGGGGGAGTCGGAGCGCGCCGTGCGGGTCGTCGCGGGTCTTGACCTGCAGACCATGCGGGATGACCGCCGCGGGTGGCGGTCGGTGGACGGCCTCCCCGACACCCTGATCCAGAGCCAGCTCGAGAAGGTGACCGAGGTCGGCCCGTTCCTGCAGCTGCACTGGTCTCCTTCGAGCGACGTCGCGCTGAGCGGCGGCGTCCGCTACGACGCGGTCCGGTTCGACGTCGCCGACAAGCACCTGCTCGACGGGGTGGATGGCACCGGCGACCGCACGATGTCGGCGGCCTCCGGCAACGTCGGCGCCACCTGGCTGCGCTACGAGCAGTTCAGCCCGTATGCGACCGTCTCCACCAGCTTCGAAACGCCCACCACGACGGAACTCGCCAACCAGCCCAACTCCACCAGCGGGTTCAACACCCGGATCGAGCCGTCCCGTTCGGTGAACTACGAGCTCGGGGTCCGTGGCGTCGCCGGCCCGGTGAGCTATTCGGTCGCCGGGTTCATCGGGCGGGTGAAGGATGCGATCGTCCAGTTCAGCGAGGTCAGCGGACGCGGCTACTTCACCAACGCCGGCCGGCTCAACAACGACGGCATCGAGCTCGGGATCAGCGCGCGGGTGGCCGAACCGCTGCGCCTCTTCGGCAACTGGACCTACGCCAACTACCGGTACGACAAGTACCGGATCGTGACCGGCGCCGCGGTGGACACCCTCGATGGCAAGCGCCTCCCCGGCGTGCCCAAGGCCTTCGTCCGGCTCGGCCTCCGGGCCGGACCCGTGCGCGGCTTTGCCCTGGACCTCGACCACACGATGTCCTCCTCGGTCTTCGCCGACGACAAGAACACCATCTATGTCTCGGGCTGGGGCGCCAAGCGGAGTACCGGCGACATTCCCGGCATCGGGCGCGGTGTCACCAACCTCCGGCTCAGCTGGGAAGGCACCACCGGGGGGGCCTGGATCCGGCCGTTCATCGGCATCAACAACCTGAGCGACCGCAACTATGTGAGCGCCCTGACGATCAACGGCGCCTTCGGCCGGGTGTTCGAGCCGGCGCCGGGGCGCAACTACTACGTCGGCGGCGAGATCGGCTGGGCGGCGCGGTAGGCTCCGCCGGGAGATAGGAGGCGGGAGGCGGGATTCAGGGGCTGCGCCCCGTCTCCTGTCTCCCGTCTCCCTGTTTCCTGCACTCCTGTTCACCCTTTCGCTCCCCATCCCCGTCCCCTTCCCCCCCGCACCGGGGGCCTGCACCTTAGGGCATCGTGGCCCGACGCCCATGCAGGTGACCCCGCCCCTTGCCACCACCGACGCCCATTACCGCGAGCTGTTCGAGCAGGTGGGCGCGGTGCAGCTGCTGCTCGATCCGGGGCAGGGCGTGATCGTCGACGCCAACCCGGCGGCGGCGGCCTTCTACGGCTATCCCCGCGAAACCCTGCGGGGGATGCCGATCCGCCAGATCAACCTCCTGCCGGAGGACGAGATCGCCCAGGCGCTGCAGCTCGCCTCCGTCATGGGTGGGCATTACCGCGGCTTCCCCCATCGGCTGGCCTCGGGGGAAACCCGCCTGGTCGAGATCTACGCCGGCCCCTTCCAGCTCGACGGCCGCACGCTGCTCTACGAGATCATTCACGACGTGACGGAGCAGATTCGCCTGGAGTGGGCGCGGGCCGAGGCGGAGGCGAGCAGCCAGCGGCTGGGGACCGTGGCGGTGGGTGTGGCGCATGAGGTCCGGAACCCGCTCTTCGGCATCTCCTCGACGCTCGACGCCTTCCGTGCCCGGTTCGGGGAGCGGGCCGAGTATCAGCCGTACCTCACCGTCCTGGAGGAGCAGGTCGAACGGCTGAGCCGCCTCATGCGGGACCTGCTGGAGTACGGCAAGCCGATGCGCACCGAGCAGACCCGGGGAGACCTGGGGCGCGTGGTCGCCCAGGCGCTGGCTCACTGCCAGCCGCTGGCCGGACAGCGGGAGGTCGCGCTGTCGCGCGAAGGCCCGGCCGCCGGACCCACGGTCCTGATGGACGCCACCCGGATGCTGCAACTCATCCAGAACCTGGTGGAGAACGCGATCCAGCACTCGCCGTCCGGCGGCCGGATCGTGGTGTCGCTCCGTCCGGAGCCGCGGGAACCGGAGCCGGCGGTGGTGCTCGAGGTGAGCGACACCGGCCCCGGATTCCGGGCCGAGGACCTGCCGCGGGCCTTCGAGCCGTTCTTTACCCGGCGCCCCGGGGGCACCGGCCTGGGGCTGGCCATCGTGCAGCGCATCGTGGCCGAGCATGGGGGACGGGTGCAGGCGGCGAACCAGCCCGGCGGCGGCGCCCGGCTCACGGTTGTGCTCCCCATGCTCCCCGCCTGAGGTCGTCCCGCCCCATGGCCCGCAATCGCATCCTGATCGTTGACGACGACCCGGCCATCCGGTTCGGCCTGCGCGACTTCCTGGAGACCCGGGGCTACCGGGTGGAGGAAGCCGCCACGGCGGCGGAGGCGGAACAGCTCTTCCGCACCGCGTCACCGGATGTCGTCGTGAGCGACTACCGGCTGCCGGACGGCGACGCGCTGCAGCTGTTGCCCCGGTTGCGCGCCATCGCGGACCAGGTCCCGATCATCCTGCTGACGGCCCACGGCTCGGTGGAGCTGGCGGTCCAGGCAATGAAGGAGGGGGCCGAACACTTCCTGACCAAGCCCGTCACCCTGCCGGCGCTCCTGATGGTGGTCGAACGCAGCCTTGAGGCCCAGCGGAACCGGCAGCAGCAGCTCGCGCGGAAGGCGCGGCAGGAGCGCCGGACGGTGGACCCCTTCGTGGGGACCAGTGCGGCCATCCGGGCCCTGGCCGCGGAGGCGGGGCGGGTCGCGGGAGCGGAGCGGCCGATGTACCTTCGCGGCGAGACCGGGACCGGCAAGGGCGTCCTGGCCCGCTGGCTGCATGCCCATGGCCCGCGCGCGGACGAGGCCTTCGTGGACCTCAATTGCGCCGGCCTGCCGCGGGAGCTGGTGGAATCAGAGCTGTTCGGGCACGAGCGCGGTGCCTTCACCGGCGCGGTCCAGGCCAAGGTCGGGCTGCTGGACCTGGCCCATCGGGGCACGCTGTTCCTGGACGAGATCGGCGACATGGAGCCGGCGCTGCAGCCCAAGTTCCTCAAGGTGCTCGAGGAGCAGCGCTTCCGGCGGGTGGGAGATGTCCGCGACCGGCAGGTGGACCTGCAGCTCATCGCGGCGACCCACCAGGACCTGGCGCAGCGGGTCACCGCCGGGCAGTTCCGGGGGGACCTCTACTTCCGGATCAGTACCCTGCCGCTGGCGGTGCCGGCGCTGCGGGACCGGGTGGAGGACATCCCGGTGCTGGCGCGTGTCCTGCTCGACGGCCTGGCCCAGGACATCGGGCGGCCGGCGCCCGGGCTGGCGGCCGGCGCTCTTGCGGCCCTGGCCCGGTACCCGTGGCCGGGAAACATCCGCGAACTGCGGAATGTGCTGGAGCGGGCGGCCCTGCTGACCGACGGGCCCGAGCTGCGGGCTGAAGATCTCCGGTTCGAATCGGGCTTCGGGGCGGCGGCCGCGGCGCCGTCCAGCGAGAGCCTGACGCTTAAAGAGGTGGAGCGGCGCCACATCGAGCAGGTGCTCCGGCAGGAGAAGGGAAAGGTGGAGTCGGCGGCGCGGCGGCTGGGGATTCCGCGCAGCTCCCTCTACCAGAAGCTCAAGCAGTTCCAGATCGCGGTGCCCAAGGACTAGATTCCCGCGACCGACCCCGATTTTCCGAGGCAGCCATGGAACAGGCCGAAACCAGCGGCAACATTGACCAGATCCGGGACATCATCTTCGGCGCCCAGATGCGCGACTACGACCGCCGGTTCGCCCAGCTGGAGGAGCGCCTGCTCAAGGACTCTTCCGACCTGCGGGAGGAACTCCGGCAGCGGCATGCCTCGCTGGAGGAGTACATCCGGCGGGAAATGGATTCCCTGAGCGAGCGCATCACCGGGGAACAGCGCGGCCGCACCGCCCAGCTGCAAGAGGTGGGTGGCGCCCTGGAGAACGTGAACCGCACCATGGAGCGGCGCTTCGTGGAAAGCGGCGAGGAAGTGGCCCGCACCCAGCGGGAGCTGCGCGGCGAACTGGCGCGGCACGCGGCCAACTTCGCCGAGGAGCTCAACCGCCGCTCGGCGGAATTGAGCGGGGCACTCAAGCGGGAGGCCGACGAGCTGCATACCCGCAAGGCGGATCGGGCCGCCCTCGGCGGCCTCTTCGCTGACCTGGCCGCGCGGCTGGC
>CAZPER010000003.1:0-94043 GCA_964585655.1 uncultured Gemmatimonadaceae bacterium
CGTTCCCGGGTTGCGACGGGTGGCCTGCATCGTGGGGGCCGCCGGGGGTCACGGAGCGCCCCACAAGCGGCAAATTCAATGGCCGCAAGGGATTATGGACGTCAGACCGGGGGGACATCAGGCCCCGACCCCACCGGCTAGGGCCACGATTGGCCCCTTCAACCCCCGCCACCGGGCCGCTAAGTTCTTGCGCCATGCCAATGAGGCTTGCTGTCTGCGTTTCCGGCCGGGGCAGCAACCTGGTGGCCCTGCTGGACGCGCTGGCGGGTTCGAGGCAGGCGGTCGTGGCACTCGTCCTCAGCAACCGGGCGGATGCGCCGGCGCTGGAGCTGGCGCGGGGGCGCGGGATCGCGGCCGAGAGCCTGGACGACCAGCGGGACGCGACCGAATGGCTGCGGCGGCTCCGGACCCATGACGTTGAGCTGATCGTGCTGGCCGGGTACCTGAAGCTGGTCCCGCCGGGGGTGATTGCGGCGTACCGGGACCGGATCCTGAACGTCCATCCCGCCCTGCTCCCTGCTTTCGGGGGGCCCGGCATGTACGGCCACCATGTGCACGAGGCCGTGATTCGGAGCGGCGCCACCGTTTCCGGGGCCACGGTACACCTGGTGGACGAGGCCTACGACCGGGGACAGATCCTGGCGCAGGCCCGGGTGCCCGTCCTGCCGGACGACACCCCCGCAACGCTCGCCGCCCGGGTGCTCCGGGCCGAGCATCGGCTGTTGCCGGCCGTGGTCCTGCGGGCCGCCGAAGCGGGCCGGCCCGTCGCGCTACCCGAACCGCTGGACCTGTCCCCGTGAGGAGTTGCCTGTGCCGCGCGCGCTGATCTCGGTGAGTGACAAGCGGGGGATCGTGTCCTTCGCCCAGGGGCTGGTGGACCTGGGCTGGGACATCATCTCCACCGGCGGAACCTACGCGGCCCTGCGGCAGGGGGGCGTCCCCGCCTCGGCGGTGGAATCGGTCACCGGGTTCCCCGAGATCCTGGACGGCCGGGTGAAGACCCTCCATCCCGTCGTACACGGCGGGCTGCTGGCGCGCCGCGACCTGCCGGAGCACATGGCGTCCATCGCGGAGCACCGGATCGCGCCGATCGACCTGCTGGCGGTGAACCTGTATCCCTTCCGCGAGACCGTGGCCAAGCCGCACGTGAGCTTCGAGGACGCCATCGAGAACATCGATATTGGCGGCCCCTCGATGCTCCGCTCGGCGGCGAAGAACCACGAGTCGGTCATCGTGGTGGTGGACCCGACCGACTACGGCCCGGTGCTGGACATGCTGCGCCACGGCGGGGTGGATGCCGCCTGCCGCCGGAGCTTCGCGGCCAAGGTGTTCAGCCACACCGCGGACTACGACGGCGCGATCACCCGCTACCTGACCCCGCACGAGGACGGGCTGCCCGGCCGGATCCAGTTCTCGTTCGAGCGGCTGCTGGAGCTGCGCTACGGGGAGAACCCGAGCCAGCGAGCCGGGCTGTATGTGGACGAGGAGCCCCGCGGGCTCCGGGACCTCAAGCAGCGGCAGGGGAAGGAGCTCTCCTTCAACAACATCCTGGACCTCGACGCCGCCATGTGGACGGCGTCGCTGTGGTCCAACTGTCCCGCCTGCGCCATCATCAAGCACAACACCCCCTGTGGCCTCGCGGTCGCGGGGAGCGCGCTGGAGGCGTGGCGCAAGGCGCTCTCCTGCGATCCCCAGTCGGCCTTCGGCGGGGTGGTGGCGTTCAACACCGTGGTGGACCGGAAGACCGCCGAGGGGCTGGTGGAGCTGTTCCTCGAGGTGGTGGTGGCGCCCTCGTTCCACGACGAGGCGCTCGCGGTGCTCGCCACCAAGAAGAACCTGCGCGCGGTGGAGCTGCCAGTGTTCCGCGGCGGGGCCGGCTTCGACTTCAAGCGGGTGCGGGGCGGACTCCTGGTGCAGGACCGCTTCGTGCCCGACATGTCCGACGCCGAGTGGACCGTCCCCACCCTCCGGAAACCCACCGACGCGGAGTGGTCCGACCTGCGGTTCGCCTGGGCCGCCGTCGCGTCGGTCAAGTCCAACGCCGTGCTGCTGGCCCGGGACGAGATGACGATCGGGATCGGCGCCGGCCAGATGAGCCGGGTGGACAGCTCGTTCCTCGCCGTGCACAAGGCCCGCCAGCAGGGCCACGACCCCAAGGGCAGCGTGCTCGCCTCCGACGCTTTCTTCCCCTTTGCCGACGGGGTCGAAGAGGCCGCGGCCGCCGGCATCACCGCCATCATCCAGCCGGGCGGTTCGGTGCGGGACGCCGAGGTGATCGCGGCGGCCGACAAGCATCACATCGCCATGGTCATCACCGGCAAGCGCCAATTCCGACACTAACGACATGACTGCTACCACCACCGAGCGCCGCGACCCACCGCCGTATCTCTGGGCCGCCGTCTCCGGTATCGTCGTCTTCCTCGTGTACCTCGCGACCCTGGCGCCGACCACCGCGTTCTGGGACACTTCCGAGTACATCGCCGCGGCGTACGTGCTGGGCATCCCCCACCCGCCGGGAAATCCGCTTTTCACCGTCGTGGCGCACGTCTGGGGGGCGCTGCCGATCGCGGAGCTCTACGCGGTCCGGATCAACCTCTTCGCCGCCTTTACCAGCGCCGCCAGCGCCGCCCTGCTCTTCCTGGTCGCAGACCGCTGGATGCGGGAGGTGATCCCGCTCCGCTGGGCCCGGCTGGCCGCGGCGTTCGCCGGGATCCTGGTCGGCGCGCTCACCTGGACGGTCTGGAACCAGTCCACGGTGAACGAGAAGGTGTACACCGTCTCGATGCTCTCCACCTCGATGGTGCTCTGGCTGGGGGTGCACTGGGCGGATGATGTCCCGGGGCAGCACCGGGACCGGTGGCTGGTGCTCATCGGCTACATCCTGACGCTGTCCTCCACCAACCACATGATGGGCGTCCTCGCGGCGCCCGCGGTGGCCATCTACGTGCTCTTCACCGAGCCGAGCCTGCTGCTCAAGCCCTGGGCGCTCTGGCTGGGCGTGATGGTAGGCCTGGCGGTGACCGGCAAGTGGACGGCGCTGGTGGATGGCCCCGACACGGATCGGTTCGTGATCGGCCTGATCCTGGTGGGGCTGACCGCCTACACCGTCTGGCGGGACTCCGCCGAGTTCCGGCGCCCGATGCTGTACCTGGCGGTGATGAGCGCGGTGGTGGGAATCTCACTCAACTACCTGTTCCTCCCCATCCGGGCCGCGCAGTTCCCGCCGATCAACGAAGGGGAGCCGGTCACCTGGACCGCCCTCCTCGAGGTCCTCAACCGGGCGCAATACGGCAAGCCATCGGTGACGTACCGGCAGGCGGACATCGTGTCGCAGATCGGCAACTACATCCAGTATCTGGGATGGCAGTTCGCCCGGGACTGGGGCAATGTGGGCAGCCGCGCCGCGATGGCGCTCTTCACCCTGCTCGGCCTCACCGGCGCCGCCGCCCTCTGGCAGCGCGACCGGCGCGCCTTCTGGGCCTCCACCACCCTGATCGTGACCCTGACCCTGGCGCTGGTGTTCTACCTCAACTTCAAGTACGGCTTCTCCTACCCGGTGCCCCCCGAGAAGGGCCAGGTGCTCCGGGAGGTGCGCGAGCGGGACTACTTCTTCGTGGTATCCTTCGGCGCCCTGGGCCTGTGGGTGGCGGTGGGGATGGGCGCGCTGATGCAATCGGTGGCCGACATGCTCCGCGGCCGGGCCAGCCAGCACACCGCCTACCTCATGGCAACGCCCATCCTGCTCCTGGCGCTGATTCCGGTCTTCGGCAATCGGGTGACCGCGAGCCGGGCCAATGAGACCCTGGCTCGCGACTTCGCCCGCGACATGCTGGAGTCGGTGGAGCCGTATGGCATCCTGGTCACCGCCGGCGACAACGACACCTTCCCCCTCTGGTACGCGCAGGAGGTGGAGGGGATCCGGCCGGACGTGACGATTGCCAACCTGTCGCTGATGAACACCCGGTGGCACCTGCAGCAGCTGCGCCGGCGGGAGACGCCCACCTTCGATCCGTCGAAGGCCGCTCCGATCTGGAAGGACTGGACCGGCCCCAAGCCCACCGAGCCGGTCCTGGCGCTCTCGCCGCAAGAGCTGAATGAACTTCCCGAGGCGCAGCTCCTGCCGCCCAACTCCGGGGTCAAGTTCGGCGACCTGCAGGTGGCCTTCGGGCGGGACACGCTGATGCTTTCCGACATCATCGCGGTGTTCCTGATCCGCGACAACATCGGCAAGCGGCCGATCTACTTCGCCTGGAGCTCCGGGGGCTTCCCCGACCAGCTGCTCAACCTGACGCCCTATCTCGGCACCGAAGGGCTGGTGCGGAAGCTCAACACGAAGCTGCTCGAGCCCGGGGGGCCGATCGCGATCAACCGGGGCCTGGGGTATGTCAACCTGGACCGGACCCGCGCGCTGCTGTTCGGCACCTACAACTTCGGCGCGGCCGCCAAGCTCCGCCCCCGCGGCTGGGTGGACCGGCCGTCACAGTCCATCCTGTCGCTCTACAGCGTGATCTACGGAACCACCGCGGCGAGCTTCCGTGCCGCCGGCGATTCCGCCACTGCCACCCGGGCCGATTCCGTGGCCCGCGCGGTCGAGGCCAACCTCAAGTAACGGGGCGCTTGCCTTCATCCGCGGGGGACGGCCACTTTTCCCCCGCGTGCCGGGCGTGGTGGCCGAGCGGTTTAAGGCAGCGGTCTTGAAAACCGCCGAACCCGCAAGGGTTCCGTGAGTTCGAATCTCACCCACGCCGTCCCCCTGATCCACGCCATTCATCTTTCCAGAACGTTTCGTGACAGCTGCCACGGCCCGTCGCGGGGCGGGCCGTGGCTCCGCTCGCGGGCGGCCGCCAGGTCATTTCAGGACAACACCTTGACTCGGCCTGCAACGAATCGGACCGGCGCGCGATTCTTGCTCCCCTTTGTCGGTCCATGCGCCCTTCATCACCGACCCCACGATTCCGCTTTGTCGCCGCCCTGAGGGGCGAAGGCCGACGTCGTGGCTGGATCCTGCGGCTCGGGCTGATGCTCCTCGTCAGCTCCCTGGGAGCTCCGGTGGCGGCGCAGGAGGCGACGGTCTCGCCCCACGGGGCGCTCTCGCTCGATTGTCTCGACTGTCATCGGGAGGATGGCTGGAAGCCGGCGCGGGTTGGTCCCGCCTTCGACCATGCGCGATTCGGCTTCCCGCTGGTCGGGGCGCACGGGGCGGCCAACTGCATGGGCTGTCACCAGAACCTGACCTTTGCCGGCACACCCAGGAACTGCGCCGCCTGCCACCAGGACCCGCACCGGGGTGAACTGGGCGCCGACTGCGCGGCCTGCCATACCGAGCGGACCTTCCTCGACCGCGGCCGGATGCTCCAGCGGCACCAGGCCTCGCGGTTCACGCTCGAGGGGGCGCATCGCGCCGCCGACTGCGAGAGCTGCCACCCGCGAGCGCAACAGGGCCTGCTGCAATTCGTCGGGCGCCCGGTGGAATGCCAGGGCTGCCATGTGGGCCAGTTCACCGCGACGCGAAATCCCGATCACGTCGCCGCGGGCTTCGCGCGGGACTGCGAGCGCTGTCACGCCGCCACCCTGTGGACCACCGCCCGGTTCAATCACGACCAGGGCGGCTTCCCCCTTTCGGGGGCGCACCGGACCGTGGCGTGCGCGGAGTGCCATGTGGGCAACCAGTACGCGGGTACCCAGGCCACCTGCGTGAACTGTCACCAGGAGGAGTACGACGCGACGGTCGCCCCGCCCCACGCCGCCGCCAACTTCACCACCGACTGCGCGGCCTGCCACGGGACCCGCTCGTGGAACTCCTCGTTCGATCACAGCCGCTCCGGCTTCCCCCTCACCGGGGCCCACAAGACGGTGGCCTGCGACCTCTGCCATGATGATGGCGTCTTCAGCGGAAAGCCGACCGCCTGTGAAGCGTGCCACCTTACCGACTTCCGGAACACCACGAACCCCGACCATGAGCTGCTGGCCTGGCCGGAGAGCTGCCGGACCTGTCATTCGGGGTCGAGCAGCACCGTGGCCTGGGACATGGGCGTCCGGCTCCCCTCCCAGTACCACACGATGTTCAGCGTCAATCATGAAGGGGCCGGAGGGCGGTGCGCCGAGTGCCATATCACCGCCGACTTCCGCCAGTCCACCTGCAGCCAGCACCACCACCCGCCGTCCTGCACCTTCGCCAATCGGGGCCAGTGCGACGACTGACCGGCGCCCGCGCCGTCAGTCGGTGGTGACCGGCCCCATCTGGACCACTTCGAAGTCGCCGCCGCGCAGCTGCTTCAGGGCATTGAGCTGGTCGTCATCCCAGCGCGGGTCGGGGGCGCCCGACAGATACCAGTCGCTCCCGTTGTCGGCCAGAATCATTCCGTAGGTCTTGAGCGCCGTCAGGATCACCTGGGCCTGGGGCGGGTAGCCCGACTGATCGAATCCCGCCTTGAGCCGCACCCGCATGCCCATCGGTGGCAGGTCGGGGTCGGTCAGGTCGCTGGCATAGTGCCGCGCCGGTGGCACGTAGGCCCGTCGCGTCTGGCTCGCGGTGAACCGGAGGGCATGGCGGATCTCCCCCTGCTCCACCACTTCGTCGTACCGCACGAGACCCGGGAAGATGGGAAGGCCCGCGGCGTCGGCGCTGGTCCATCCCGCCGGCCGGAGGACGTTGCTCGAGAGGTCGAACACCGCGCCGGACCCCGCCTTCCAGCCGCTGCCCTTCTTGTAGGCCGCGAACAGCTCGTAGAGCACCCAGTTGTCCCGGTCGATCACCAGGACGTGGCGGTCGCCGGAGCTGTTCTTCCCTCCCTCGATCGGGGCATTGCCCGGAATGGGATAAGGGCCGGGATCGCTCTCGTCATCGTACTGGAAGGTGACGGGGACCAGCGGGGTGTTCGAGTCCACGACGATGTAGGGAATGCCGAACGGGCCGCCGTTCCAGTTGGCCCCGAAGTCGGGATGGAAGGCGCCATTGATCCCGATGCTGGCGATCAGCGCATCGGAATTGGAGTCGACCGGCATCAGGTCCACGGCGGTGTTCCACGGATTGTCATCGGGAAACGGCCGCCGGCCACCGAGGCTCACGCCCGGGCCGAGGGTGGAGTCCGGATTCGGGGGCGGCCCCTGGGTCCCGTCGGATCCGCCGCCACAGGCGGCAAGGGTGATGGCAAGCGCCACGACCCGGCTCTTCAACGGCATACCAGCTCCACAGAAACGGGACGTTTGCAGACTAGCGCCGGCGGTTCGGCCCGGCTGTAACGGGGGCCACACCGGCCCGGAACCGCGCAGGGCGCCGGCCCCCCGATCAGGGAGGCGCCGAGCGGGGTGCTTGACGGCAGCGGGCTCCCGCCGTAGTATGGCTGTCACAACTGAAGCGCCTCGTGGTCATTTGCCGCCTATTGCAGCCACGTTAAACAAATGCTAAAACGCGATCGCCTGGCGGCCTTCCGTCAGGCCTTTTTCGTGTTGGGGAGAACCGAACCATGCACCTGCCGTCCCTGGTAGCCGCCCGATGAGCCGCCGATCCCCCGGCGCCGAGACCCGCGCCGTCCGCGCCGGCGTCGCCACCGACCCGCAACACGGCGCGGTCATCCCGCCGCTGTACCTGAGTTCCACGTTCGCCTTCACGGGCTTCCGCGAGAAGCGGCCCTACGACTACAGCCGGACCGCGAATCCCACCCGCGATACCCTCGGCGCCGCCCTGGCGGAGCTCGAGGAGGGCGCCGGCGCCGTGATCACCTCCACCGGGATGTCGGCCGTCCTGCTGGTGGTGCAACTGCTCAAGCCGGGGGACCGGCTGGTGGCGCCGCACGACTGCTACGGCGGCACCCGCCGCCTGCTCGACACCCTCGCCGCACGGAACCACTTCAGCGTCTCCTATGTGGACCAGAGCGACCCCGACCGGCTGACGGCTGCGCTGGCCCTGCCGGCGCGGATGGTCTGGGTGGAAACCCCGAGCAATCCCCTGCTCCGGATCACCGACCTCGCCCTCGCCGCCCGGCTGGCGCGGCGGGTGGGGGCGCTGCTCGCGGTGGACAACACCTTCCTCTCCCCCGCGCTCCAGCGGCCGCTCACCCTCGGCGCCGACCTCGTGGTGCACTCCACCACCAAGTACCTCAACGGGCACAGCGACGTGGTGGGCGGCGCGGTGATCGCCCGCGAGGCAGCGCTGGCCGAGGAACTCGCCTGGTGGGCCAACGTGATCGGCGTGACCGGGGCGCCCTTCGACAGCTACCTGACGCTCCGGGGGCTCCGCACCCTGCACCCCCGGATGCGCTCCCATCTGGAGAATGCTGGCGCGGTCGCCGAGCTGCTCGCGCGGCATCCCGCGGTCGCCCGGGTCCACTATCCGGGGCTGCCGGACCATCCCGGCCACCGGCTCGCGGCCCGGCAACAGGCGGGGTTCGGGGCGATGCTCAGCTTCGAGCTGGAGGGCGGCGAGGCGGCGGTACCCGTGTTCCTCGAGGGATTGCGCTGCTTCACCCTGGCGGAGTCCCTGGGTGGGGTGGAATCGCTGGTGGCGCACCCGGCCACCATGACCCACGCCTCGATGACGCCGGAACAGCAGGAAGTCGCCGGCATCACCGGCGGGTTGCTGCGGCTGTCGGTTGGCATCGAGTCCGGGGAGGACCTGCTGCAGGATCTGGGCGCCGCCCTGGATCGGGTGGCGGAGTTCCACGCGGTGCCCGAGCCGGCCTGAGCCGGCCGGCCCGGGCCCCAGGGTCAGTCGAGTGAATCCGGGTCCTGGGGCATCGGGGGCGCGGCCACCTGGCCGCACTCGGACGCATCCAGATTTCCGTCACTGTCCCGCAGTTGCCAGGCGATGCGGCTCACGGAATCCCCGACCACGGGAACGCGCACCCGCCAGGTGAGATTGTCGATCGCGGTCCAGCGCCAGGCAAATCCATTGAGCACGGTGAAGCCCGAGGGTGCCGTCAGCGTCACCGTGGAACCCTCCCGCCGGTTGAGCGTCTTCCGACCCTGCAGGTCCACGATCAGCGCGTGAATGGTGTCTGCCTGGAGAGCACAGGCCATGAGCAGGGGCGCGAGCCGCCGGAGGGTGATGGTGGAACGGGTGGCGCCCTGCACCGACAGCACCATGCTCTGCGCCTCGTGCCCGTAGGCGAGGATCAGCACCGGCACCACGCCCCGGCTCCGCCGGTCCTTCCCCTCCCGCCCAGGCAGGCGGTGCAGCAAAGCACGAGGAACTCGAGCGACCGCGCGACCATGCGTGGCTTCAGGCTGGAGGCCCTTCCATCCTGTTGTATGGGGGCGGGGCCCGCCAGCGGCCCGGCCTTGTCCGGACCCAGCGGGGCCGCTAGAATCCCCGCTCCCGGGAGTCGTGGCCGAGTGGCTGAAGGCGGCGGTTTGCTAAACCGTTATAGGGTCAAAAGCCTTATCGAGGGTTCGAATCCCTCCGACTCCGTTGGCGGGACAACAGGATGAAGGGGAACAGGGAAACGGGCTGAGCCCATCCGCCCCGTTCCCCTTTTCTGTTTTCCCGGTGCCATTTTCCCGTCCCCCGCTTCCGGCTCGATAGACCTCATGACCTCCGTACGCGTCCGCTTCGCTCCCTCTCCTACCGGCTACCTCCACGTCGGCGGAGCCCGTACGGCCCTCTTCAACTGGCTCTACGCGAAGAAGACGGGCGGCACCTTCGTGCTAAGGATCGAGGACACCGACAAGGAGCGGAGCACCGAGGCCCACACCCAGGTGATCCTCGATGGGCTGGCCTGGCTCGGTGTCACCTATGACGAAGGGCCGTACTTCCAGGGACAGTTCTACGGCCGCCACCGGGCCGACGCCGAGGGGCTGCTGCAGTCCGATCGCGCCTACCGCTGCTTCTGCACCCGGGAGGAGCTGGACCAGGCGCGAACCCACGCCGAAAAGGGCAATTCCAGCTTCCGATACGATGGCCGCTGCGGCCGGCTGAGCCGTGCCGAGGTGGACGCGCGGCTCGCCGCCGGCACCCCCTTCAGCATCCGGGTCCGGATGCCGGACGAGGAGATTGCCTGGGAGGACGCGGTCCACGGCCGGATCAGCTTCCAGGGGCGGGACCTCGACGATTTCATCATCCTCCGGAGCGACGGCACCCCGATCTACAACCTCGCCGTCGTATCGGACGACATCGAGATGCGGATCACGCATGTCATCCGCGGCGACGATCACATCTCGAACACCCCCAAGCAGATCGCGCTCTACCGCGCGCTCGGCCGAACGCCGCCCATCTTTGCGCATGTGCCGATGATCCTGGGCAGCGACGGGAAGAAGCTCTCCAAGCGGCACGGCGCCACCGCGGTGGGGGACTACCAGGACCAGGGGATTCTCCCGCTGGCAATGCGCAACTTCCTGGCGCTGCTGGGGTGGTCCCCTGGCGGGGATCGGGAGATCCTCCCCGAGGACGAGATGATCGCGCTGTTCTCGCTGGAAGGGATCCAGAAGAAGGCAGCGGTCTTCGACCTGGCGAAGCTTGAGTGGATGAACGGGCAGTACCTCTCCGCCCGCCCCGCGGCGGAGCTGGAGCCCGCGGTGCGCCGGCACCTGGGCGCACTGGGCGTTGATCCGGGACCCCGTGACCTGCAGCCCCTGATCGACGCAGTGAAGGCGCGGTCCCGCACCCTGCTCGACATCGCCAACCAGTTGGCGGTGCGGCTCGATCGCACCCGCATCACCCGAGACCCCAAGGGCGACCAGCTCGTGACCAAGCTCGGCGCGGCGTTCACCGCCAACCTGGCGCTGGTCTCGGCGGCGCTCACGGCGCTCCCGGAGCCCCATTGGACCCCCGCCGCACTCGAGGCCGCCCTCAAGGCGCTGGCCGAGCGGGAGGGGAAGAAGCTGGGTGACGTGATGCAGCCGGTGCGGGTGGCGCTCACCGGCGGCACGGTCTCCGAGCCGGTCAACGAGCTGCTCGCCGTGGTGGGCCGCGACGAGAGCCTGGCGCGCATCGCCGCCGCCCGGGGCTGACCCCGCACATGCGGAGACTCCCGCTTGCGGCGCTCCTGGCCGCGCTCGTCGCCCCGCCCCTCACCGGGCAGGCCGCCGGCGCCGGCATCGTCCACGACCCCTTCCCTGTTCGGTTCGCCTTTACCGGGGACATCAACCTCGGCACCCGGACTCTCGAGGACGGGCTGCCCCCGGACAGCGGGCGGGGACTCTTCCAGCAGGTGGACAGCCTGCTCCGTGGCGATCTCGTGGTGGGCAACTTCGAGGGGGCCCTCTCCGACTCCGGCAGCTCCAGCAAGTGCGCCCCGACGTCCACCCGCTGCTATGCCTTTGCCACTCCGACCTGGCTCGCGGCGCGGCTCGCCGAAGCCGGATTCACCCACGCCAACCTGGCCAACAATCACGCCAACGACTACGGTCCCGACGCCCGGCGGCACACCGAGGAGACGCTGCGTGCGCTGGGGCTCACACCGTACGGCCCGCTGGGGCAGGTGGCGATCACCCCCGTCTTCCGGGACGGCCGGATGACGCTGGTCGGGCTGGTGGGCTTCGCCACTTACCCGCACACCTACAACCTCCTCGACCTGGCCCGGAGTGTCGCGATCGTGGATTCGGTGCGGCCGCTGGTGGACGTCCTGGTGGTGACCTTCCACGGCGGCAAGGAGGGAAGCGCCGCGGTGCGGACGCCCACCGGCCCGGAATTCCTGGGGAAAGAGCCACGGGGCAACCTGCGGCGCTGGGCTCGCGCGGTGCTGGACGCCGGGGCGGACGCGGTGGTGGGCCACGGTCCGCATGTGCTGCGCGGCGTCGAGTTCCACCACGGCAAGCCGATCTTCTATTCGCTGGGGAACTTCCTGACCTACCGTGGCTTCAACCTGGACGGGGCGCTGGGGCAGACCACCGTGCTGGATCTGGAGCTCGACGCGGAGGGCGGCTTTCTGCGGGCCCGTATTCCGGCGCTGGTGCAGCTGCCGCAGATCGGAGTGACGCCGGACAGCACCGGCGCCGCGATCGCGCTACTCCGCCGGGTGACGAAGCTGGACTTCCCGCGCACCGGTGCCCGGATCGGCGCCGACGGCTCCATCTCCCCGCCCTAGTACCCAGTCGAACATCAACCACGAAGAACACAAAGAACACAAAGGACAGCAACACTTCTCCTTCGTGCCCTTCGTGTTCTTCGTGGTTGAACTTCTAGTTTGTGCCTGCCTTGGTCGTCGGCCGCCACGCGGCAGCCGTGGGCGCTGTTCTCCTTGCGGCCGCGGGGGGCACCGGCAGCGGCGTCAGGTCGATCTTCGCCACCCCGCCCAGCACCGCCTGCTGCCCCAGCACATCCACCACCAGCGCGAAGTCGTTCGGTCCCGGCACCACGATGCTCGCGGCCGAGAACCAGAGGCTGTCCACCCCGGTGGTGGTCTGGTGGGACCGGATGCCCGCCCTGTGGACCACGTACGGCGCGCCGAAGGCCACGTCCGCCGCGACGTTGGTGAGCTGCGCGCCCATCTCCAGGAAGAAGCGATTCTCCACCAGGTCGATGTTGAGCTGGCCGTAATAGGGCTCCCGTTCGCCCAGGAAGATGATCCGCCCGCCCTCCGCGGCAAACGCCTTCAGGGTGTTGATCTCCAGGGTGTCGTAGGCGCGCTGCGGGGTCCAGATGAAGAGCGCCTTGATCTCCGGAGGAATGGCGGACGGCAACCGGCTGATGGTGTCGTACACCACCACGCCCAGCCCCTGCCCCGCGATCACGTTGTTCATCTCCGCGAGGTCGGTCTGGTCGCATTCCGCGGTGGACAGGCAGAGCGAGGCGTGGGAATACTCGTGCAGCACCTGCGTCCCGCGGCCCCGGGGGAGGTTGTTGCTGAAATTGACCAGGTTCCGGATCAGCCGCCGGTTCCCCGGGACGGTGTCGTAGTCGGCAAGGAAATTGATGTCGTTGAAGACGACCACGTCGGCCCCCGCCGAGGGTACGGTGGAGATCACGACCCGGGCACAGCCCTGGATGCCGGTGCGCGTGGTATCCCGGGCGCAGAGGTCAAAGGAGCTCGGGGAGGGCACCTGGGCCGGAGCGGTATAGAACCCAAGGCTGTCCACGGTGCCGAACGTGGCATTCCCGCCATCCACCCCGTTGACCGACCAGACGAATACCGAGGTCCGGAGCCCGCCGAGCGCCACCGCGAACTGCTGGGTGCCGCCGGGAAGCTTTTCGACGGAGTCCGGCGCCAGCCCCAGCCCGGCGGTGCCCTGGATCACGAGGGTGGTGGTGGCGAAGACGCCGTTGGGCGTCTGGGCGGTGACGGTGACCAGCTTGGTGATGTCCGGGGCCCGCACCAGGCCGAGCGCGTTGATCGTCACCCGGGGATCGCTGGTGCTCCAGGCCGCGTAAAAGGTGGGCACCGGCTGCTGCTGGCCGTCGAGGGCGTTGGCATCGTACTGCAGCGAATCGCCGGCGGAGAGCACCGTGTCCTGCGGCGTGAGGTTGACGAAGGCCAGGTTGCTTCCGGGACCGATATAGAACGGCTGCAGCAGGGGCGGCAGGCTTGGCACGCCGGGCACCGCCACCACCTGCTGCGAGGCGAAGAACAGGGTCACCCCGGCCGCGGTCTGGTACTCGAGCTCGACATACAGCGTTTCGGGGGCGGCCACGAAGAGCGAGAAGTTGAGCGAAAGGGTGTTCTGTTCCACGCCGAATGGCGCCGTCCGGGTGCCGACAGTGTCGGGGAGGTCGGCGACGATCCGGATCAGGCTGGCCTTGACCTGCTCCACCACCAGCCCCGGCGCGAAGCGGCCGAGGCCCGGTGGCGCCACCGCCTGGAATCGCACCTGGGCGATCCCCGGCCCGGTGCTGGCGACCGGTCCCGCGTCGTCGCAGCCGAGCGCCAGGATGGGCAGCAACCAGGCCACCGGGCGGAGTCGTCGGCTCATACGTACACCTCGGTGCGGAAGCGCCAGATGCGGCGCAGCAGGTCGGCCAGGAACCCCTGGCTGACGAATGTCTCCACCGCCACCATCGTGGACTCGGCATTCGCCCCCCAAAGCAGGCCACGCTTGGGATCGGCATCGAAGTCCGCCTGCACGAATGCCCGCTGGTCCCGGCTCCAGAGCACCGGCAGCGTCTGGGTCAGCTCGGCGGCCAGTCCGTTCACCCCGGGACCGCCAATCGCGATCGTCGGATTGAGGTGGAAGATCCGGTTCTCCAGGTACCAGGCATCCCCCACGACCACCGCCCGGCGGAACGGCTGCCCATCGCTCAGCCGGTCGATCTCCTGCTTCAGGCGATAGGCGGTGGGCCGGTCCCGTTCCTCCGCCCGGATGTCCGAACCGGTGACCAGCACCACGGTCTCATCAGTGTCCACCAGCTTCATGCCGGCCCGTCCTCAGTCCGGTGAGGGTGTGGAATCGGGTCGCTCCCGCTGCGCCCGCTCGAGGTCCTTCTGTCGCTGCTTCTCCTGCCGCAGTTCCCGGACCGCCCGCTTGAAATCCTCCAGCGTGGCGGCCCGTGACGCCGCGCGGCGCAGGTCCTCCGCGATCCACTGCCCATTGTGGTCCAGCGCGCTGAGCTGGTTGCCGCCCGAGGGCAGCGGGAGGAGCGCCAGGACCACCGCGGGGATCTTCAGCCCCGCGACGTAGATGTTGCGGCTGTCCAGCCCGAATTTCCTGCCGTCAATCTCGGTGGTCCAGTCTGGCAATTGCACCCGGTCAGCGCCGGGCTCCCGCGCAATCGAATCCAGGTAGCCCTGGACGATCGCCGTCACGGCGCTATCCACCAGCTCCACATGGCTCGGCGCCAGGCGGGCCGCGAGGTCCCTGGGGGGGAGCGGAAGCACGCGAACCCAGAGCCGGCCGTCTCCTGGGGCGGGCCCGATCCGGCCGGCCCGCGCCCGTCGGGCGGTGGCCAGCGTATCCACCGGCGGATTGACCACCAGCGGCAGCGGCCGACTGGTATCAATGACCGTCGGGACCAGGAGCGGCGTGGCAGGCAATTGCCGAACCGGACCGGCCGGCTGCTGGTGCCGCTCGGGACGGTAGATCGGCATCTCTTCCGCCCGTTCGTCCTGGGGGACCGGGATCGGAATCAGGGTGATGCGCCGCTCCGGCAGCTGGGGGAGCCGGCCCGTGATCACCACGAAGAACAACAGGCCGTGCAGCGCCGCGCTGACCGCGAGGCCCGCGAACCGGCGCGCCCAGCTCCGCCGGGGGGTCGGTTCAGGCCACATCCGCACGGGCCAGCACCTCGCGCAGGCGGAGGATCCCCTCGCGCAGCCGCGCCCCCCCCACCGTCAAGGCAATCCGGAAGAACCCCTCGCCGCCGGGCCCGAACGCGCTCCCCGGGAGGGTCACGACTCCCGCCTCCTCCAGCGCCCGGCGCGAAAATTCGGCCGATGGCACGCCGGCCGGGAGCGGAACCCAGAGATACATCGTGGCCACCGGAGACTCGAGCTCGAACCCCGCCTCACGGAGCGCCCCGACCCCGGCATCGCGCCGCGCCTGCAGCTCCGCCACGTTGGGGGCGATCAGCCGTTCGGCATGGTCCAGCGCGAACGCCCCCGCCTGCTGCACCGCCAGCCACGGGCCGGTGTCCACGTAGGACTTCACCCGCGTCAGCGCCGTGATGAAGCGCTTTTCCCCCGCCGCCCACCCCAGCCGCCACCCCGTCATCGAGAAGCTCTTGCTGAGCGAGAAGTATTCGATGGCCACCTCCCGCGCGCCGGGGATCTCGAAGATGCTCGGTGCCCGGTAGCCATCGAAGGTCAGGTCGCAGTAGGGGTTGTCGTAGGCCAGGACGATCCCGTGGCGGCGGCAGAAGGCCACCGTCCGCTCCAGGTACTCCATCGGGGCGATGGCGGCGGTCGGGTTGTTGGGATAGTTGAGGTAGACCAGCCGCACCCGCGGCAGCACCGCGGCCGGGATTTCCTCCAGCTCCACCAGGTACCGGGTGCGCGGCGTGAGGGGATAGACGTACGGCTCCCCGCCGCTCAGCACCGTCCCGCCGAGGTACGCCTGGTACCCCGGCTCGGGGACCACGGCGACGTCGCCGGGATTGAGCACCGCGAGCGGCAGGTGGGAAAGCCCTTCCTTGCTCCCGATCAGCGGCAGCACCTCCGCCTGCGGATCGAAGCTGGCGCCGAACCGGCGCATCATCCAGTCGCAGGCGGCTTTCCGGAAGACCGGATTCCCCTGCTGGAAGCCGTACTTGCTGAGGGCGGTCTCTCCGGTGGCCTGGCGCATCGCCTCGATGACCTCGGCCGGCGGCGGATAGTCCGCGTCCCCCGCGCCGAGGTCGATCACGTCCACTCCCTGGGCGATCAGCGCGCGCTTCCGCGCCGGCAGCTCCGCCAGCGGGTAGCCCGGCAGTCGGTCGAGCCGGCTGGCGAACTTCATCGGACGGTGTTCCGGAGGATGCCCACGCCGCTTACCTCCACCTCGATTGTATCGCCCGATGCGAGCCGCCCGACCCCCGCCGGCGTTCCCGTGGGAATCAGGTCCCCGGGCTCGAGCGTCATCACGCTGCTGATGTACGACAGGATGACCGGGATGCTGTAGGCCATGTCGGTGGTACGGCCATACTGCCGCTCGACACCGTTCACCCGGGTTCGCACCTCCAGGGTGCGCCAGTCGAGCCCCTCGACCACCCGCGGGCCCACCGGGCAGAAGGTGTCGAATCCCTTGGCGCGGCTCCACTGCCCGTCGCTCTTCTGCAGGTCCCGCGCGGTCACGTCGTTGACGCAGGTGAAGCCGAGCCGGGCCTGGCCCGCCGCCTCCACGGAGACGTGGCTGAGCCGCTCCAGCACCACCACGCCGATCTCTCCCTCATATTCCACCTGCTGCGACTGGGGCGGCAGGAGGATCGTACCCTCCGGCGCGAGCAGCGCCGAGGGGGGCTTGAGGAAGATGAGCGGCTCGGGCGGGAGCTCGTTGCCCAGTTCCCGGGCGTGCGCCAGGTAGTTGCGGCCGATGCAGACGATCTTGCTCGGCTTCACCGGAATCATACGCTGGCTCCTATGCCATGTCGGGCAAAGAAATCCTCGATGCGGGTGCGGACATCGGCCCAGCGCCCGATGACCCGGTCGGCGCGCGGCAGCCCGCTCAGCACCAGCGGGCCGTACCGCTTGGTGACGACCCGCTTGTCCAGCAGCACCACGGCGCCCACGTCGGCCCGGGTGCGGATCAGGCGGCCGAATCCCTGCTTCAGCTTGAGTGCGGCGTGCGGCAGCAGGTATCCCATGAAGCCGTCTTCCCCCTGCTCCGCCAGGCGCTCCAGCCGCGCCGCGGTGAGCGGCTCGGAGGGCACCTTGAAAGGTAACTTCGTGAGGACCAGTGACCGGAGCGCCCGCCCCGGCACATCGACCCCTTCCCAGAACGAATCGGTGCCCAAGAGGATGGCGCGGCCCAGCTCGCGGAACCGGCGCAGGAGCACGTCGCGCGAGGCTTCCCCCTGCGCCAGAATCGGCCACCGCTCCCCGGCGACGGCCCGGAGCTCCGTGGCCGCCCGGCGCAGCGCATTGTGGCTGGTGAACAGCACGAACATCCCCCCGTCCGACGCCCAGGCCAGGTCATGCACCACCTGCACTACCGCGGCGGCGTGGCCCGCTTCGTCCTCGCGCGGGTCGGGGATATCGTTGGGAATGCCGAAGAGGCACTGCTCCGCGTAGTCGAACGGGCTGGCCAGGATCGCCTTGACGCTCACCGGGTTCGGCTCCACGGAGAGCCCCAGGCGCGACTCGAGGAAATCAAACTCCCCACCGGCCGCGAGGGTGGCGCTGGTGAGCGCGACGGTCTTCACCCGGTCGAAGATCGCCTCGCGCAGGATCGGGGCGAGGTCGAGCGGCACCGCGGCCAGCGATACCTGCTGGCCCTTGACCCCGCTCCGCTCCAGCCACCGCACGATGGGAGGCCCCCCCGCGGCGGGGCGCAGCGACTGGTTGAGCCCGTCCGACACCGACTCCAGCCGCCGCATGACCCCACGGAGTTCGCCCAGCAGCTGGGTGCGCCGCTCGGTGAGCGGTTCCCCCCCGGCCATCCGGTCGGCGATGGTCTCGACGTAATCCCGGATGGCGCGAAACGCGATCAGCGCCCCGTCCAGCTCCCGCTGCAGCCCCTCGGCCCAGACTGCGTCCTTCTGGAAGTCGTCGGTCAGCCGGAGCACGCCCCCCACCTCCTGCTCCAGCCGCCCGTGCAGCCTGAGGATGAGCTGGTCGGCGGCGCGCCGGCCATCCGCCACCGCCGGGAGCAGGCGCTCACGCAGCAGGTCGAGGCTGGCGCGGGAGAGGAGATCCCCCTGCGCCACCAGGTCGGCGGCGAGGGTGGGCAGCAGCCCCTTCCCGTTCCGCTCGAATCGGCCGAGCAGGCGGCGGATGCCCCGGCTGGTCACCTGCGCGCCCAGGTGCCCGGCAGCGACGTCCTCGAGATGGTGCGCCTCGTCGAGGATCAGCCGATCGTACGGCGGCAGCACCGCCGCCTCACGCCAGTTCTCCGAGGCCCGGCGCACCGCCAGGTCCGCGGCGAGCAGGTGGTGGTTCACCACGACCACGTCCGCCTCCGCCGCCCGCCGCCGGGCGCGGAACAGGAAGCAGGCGTCGAAGTGGGAACACTGCAGTCTTGGGCAGAGATCGGCCTCGGCGCTGACCTCGTCCCACACCTCGCTCGACGGGGTCACCGCCAGGTCCGCCAGGGTGCCGTCCTGGGTCCGGCCGGCCCATTCGAAGAGCCCCGTCAGCTCGTCATACTTGTCCGGCTCCAGCAGCGACCGCTGGCTGCCCACGGCCTGGTGCAGCCGGGAGAGACAGAGGTAGTTGCGCCATCCCTTGAGCAGCGCGAAGCTCGGCACGTGCTGCTCGTCCTGCAGGGCGTCCCGAAGCAGCGGGAGGTCCTTCCCCACGAGCTGCTCCTGCAGGTTGATGGTGTTGGTGCTGATGACCGTGCGCTCGCCGTTGGCCCGGGCCCAGGCCAGCGCCGGCACCAGGTAGGCGAACGACTTCCCCACGCCCGTGCCCGCCTCGAGCAGGAGCACCCCGCCGTCGTTGTAGGCATCGGCGATGTGGGCCGCCATGTCCCGCTGGCTGGGCCGGTCCTCGTACGCCCCGAGCGCCAGCGCCACCGGCCCGGCCTCGCCGAGCTGCGCGACCACGTCCAGCGCATCGAGCCGGGCGGCGCCCTTGTCCCGGGGCACCTCGACCACGACATAGAGTTCCGAGGCCTCATTGTTGAGGATGCCGAACCCCACCCCGCCGTCGTGCAGCCGGGCGGCCACCGAGAGGTCGGCCATCGACGGCTCCAGCACCCCGCTCGGGTGGTTGTGGAGCAGCATCTCTCCCCGGGCCGTCACCCCCGGCAGGGCGAGCACCCGGTCCACCGTCCCCCGCGCCACGGTGCGCGCGGCCGTAATGGCGCCCCGGGCATCCACGGTGGCCACGAAGGAGACCTCCCGCCCGCGGGCGGCGGCGATCTCGGAGGCAAGGAACAGCTGGACGTCGGGGGGGATACGGCTCATGCCGGAAAGATAGCCGGAGGGTGCGTCAGGTCTTGAGCTCGCGCTTCTTGGCCGCGGGAAAGAGGACGTTATTGAGGATCAGCCGGTAGCCCGGCGAATGCGGGTGCAGCGAGAGGTCGGTCGGCGGGTCGCCGATCTGGTGCTGCGGGTCCTCCGGATCGTGCCCGCCGTAGAAGGTCCAGGTCCCCTGGCCGAGCTCCCCATGGATGTACTTGGCCCATGGCGCGCCCGGCTCATCCGCCAGGATCGTGGCCGATGGCTTGAGGGTGGACTTGGTGAACGAGGTGGTGAGCCCGTAGAAGTCGGGGATGACGTCCCGGTGGCACTGCACCAGCATCGCCGGCACCGGGTCGATCTTGGCGCTGAAGTTGAACAGCTTGAAGGCCCCGAGCGGCTGGCGCCGGTCGAGGCTGTTCACCTGGTGGCCGTCGATGTCCGAGAAGCTGGGGATGTTGGGCGAGAGTTCGAGCTGCGCCCCCTGGAACGCCAGCGCCTGGCTCCAGTCCATCTTGCGGGTGGCGTCCGGGTCCATCGGGGAGCCGTCGGCATAGCTCGCGGCGATGTCCGCCCGCCCGCTGGCGAGCGCCAGGTCCAGGGTCTCCGTCGCGGTGCACATGGCGAACAGGAACCCGCCGCGGTTCACGAAGCCGTGGATCTCCTCCGCCACCGCCCGCTTCTGCGCCGGCACATTGGGGAAGCCGAGCTGACGGGCCATCGCGGTATTCCGCTGCACCATGTCCACCAGCCACGGGGCGCCGGAGTAATTCAGGTAGAACTTGGAATACTGCCCGGTGAAATCCTCGTGGTGCAGGTGCAGCCAGTCGTACTTGGTCAGCCCCTTCCCCACGACCTCCGCATCCCAGATCTTCTCGAAGTTGATCCCGGCGTAGTTGAGCACCATGGTGACGGCGTCGTCCCACGGCGAGGCATTAGGTGGCGCGTACACCGCGATCTTGGGCGGCTTCTCCAGCGGCACCGCGTCCATATTCTGCTGCTGGATCTGCGCCTTGATGTCGGTGACCTGACCCTCGCTCACCGGCTCGCTGGTCACTCCGGCAAGGGCCGCGTCTCGCGTGGTGGCGCCGTCCCCCGGCACCAGGAACGCCCCGCCACGGAAGTTGAGGAACCACTCGGCGCGCCCGCCGCGCTCCAGCACCCGGAAGGTGAGGCCGTACGCCTTGAGGTGATCGGCCTGGCTGTCGTCCATCGGGATCAGGAGGTACGGGGCGGACCGACGGACCGACGGGCCGACGGACGACAAGCTGGTCGGACCGAGCAGCCCCACGCCGAATCCGGCGCCAGCGACATGCAGGAATTCCCGCCGCCTCATGTCCGCGGCACCGCGTTGCGTGCCTGGTCCAGCAGCCGCCGCGCCTGGGGCACCAGGGCGCTGCCCGGATAGTCGAGGATCATCTGTTCCAGCACCGCCACCGCCTGGTCGCCCCGGTCGGTGGCCACCAGCAGGCGCCCGAGTTCCAGCAGCGCCGCCGCCGCCGTGCCGGGCGCATCCGGTAGCACCGCCGCGCGGAACAGTCGCTCCGCCTCCGCCGCCGCGCCTGCGCCGGCATAGATCCGGCCGGCAAAGAGCTGCAGGTCGGCGCGGCCGCCGTCCGGAGGGAGGTCCGCCCCCACGCGCTCGAAGGCCGCGGCGGCCTTGAGGCTGTCCCCGGCATCCAGCAGCCGGAGCGCCTCGCCTAACGCGGGCAGGCTGTCCGCCTGGATTGGCTGGATCAGCGCCAGCAACTGGGCTCGCTCGGTGGATTCTTCGCGGGTGCCGGCAAAGGCCCCCGCCGTCTTCCATTGGTCCGAGGCGGCCTTCAGGTCCCCGGCATAGAGCCGGAACCGGCCCGTGAGGGCCAGCGCCTCGACGCTGCTGTCGGCGGCCAGCATTTCCTCTGCCCGCGCGAGGTTCCCGCCCTGCGCCCAGCGCGCGGCAACGGCCCGGCGGAGCCGCAGGTACTCATCCACGACCAGGGCGCCGCGGTATCGGTCCAGCTGGCTGCCCGCTTCCTCCACCTTCCCTTCCTTTACCAGCAGGTCGATCAGGGTGCCGGTCGCCCCGGCGGCCACCGCCGGACCGCTGGTCGAGTCGTTGGCGATCTGGGTCAGCATCCGCCGGGCCGCGGGCCGCTCCCCGGCGTCCGCGTAGGCCCGCGCCGCGTCCAGCCGGTAGCGGGCACGCTGCGGCGCGTTGACCCAGCGCTCGGCCAGGGCCTCGAGCGCCCGCGCCTGTGCCTGCAGGTAGGGCGTCGTGGATTCGATACGGGCCTGCTCCAGGAACCCCTGCAGCAGGTCGATCTGCTGCGGCGCGGGCCCGGTAAGGAGGCGGGTCAGCGCATCGAAGGCGCCGAGCGGATCGCCCCACCGGGTACGGAGGTCCACGGAAAGGCGGGCCGCTTCCGGGCCGGTTTCCTTCTCCAGGGCGGCGAGGATCTCGGGACGCGCCCGCGCCGGGGCCTGGCCCAGCGTGGCAGTGGCGGACGACCGATACCCGGGCAACTGCCGCACCGCACGCAGCCATTCGCGGGTCGCGGCAGGCCAGTCCTCCTCCGCGGCGGCGAGCTGGGCCATCTCCGCCGCAAGGGCGTCGGGCCGGTTGAGCCGTTCACGCGCCAGCTGAAAAGCGCGTCGCGCGGTCGGGCGATCCCGCCGCTGCAGCGCCGCGCTGGCCCATTCGCGATACGGGGTCTCATCGCCCGGAGCGGCCCGGGCCCAGGCGTCCACGAGGCCGGGCAGGCTATCCATCAGGTTGGCGGCGGCGTACACCCGGAGTCCCACACCGTACACCGGGATGGCCCCTGGCGTGGCGCGCATGGCGGCCTGCAGCGCGGGAAGCACCTCCACCAGCCGGTTGAGCGGCGTGAGCGCCCGTTCCAGCCCCAGGAGCGCGGTGACCTCGCCGGGCTTGTCCCGCAGCACCCCGCGATAGATCTCCGCCGCCTGGGCATAGCTCCCGCGACGTTCCAGGTCGAAGGCGCGGGAGAGCGGGTCCTGCGCCATGGCCGGGACCGCCCTACAGAGCAGGAGCCCAAGGAGGAGAAGGCGGGCACACGGAAAACGGGACATGGCACTCATCGTTCGTCCCCGGTCCCCGCTTCCCGCGTCCCGCCTCCCGGCTGTTCCGCGAGCCGCCGGAAGTATTCCACGACCCGCCGCCGGTCGTCCGGTGACAGCGCCTGGAGTTCCTCCCAGGTCGGGAGCCGAAGGGCGGACTCCCCCTGCATGATCCGGCTCCGGAGCGCCGACGGCAGCCGGATGGAATCGTCGGTCGCCGCGGTGCTCTGCCGCTCCTGCTTTTCATCCTCTTCCTGCCCCTGCAGGGTGCGTCCCGCGTCGAGCATCCGCCGGAAGAGCCGCTCCTGCCGCTCGACGGTCTGCCGGTCGAGCCGCCCCGCTTCCAGGGTGCGCGCCAGCTCCTTGGCCTCCTGCGACATCTCGGATGCCCCCGGGATCTGCCCCCCGGCGCGCATTCGCTCCAGTCGTTCCGCCAGGGCCCGTTGCTGCGCCCCAAGCGCGCGCAGCTGTTCCTGCATCTGCGCGCCCCCCTGCTGGCCCATCATGGGGAGCATCCCGCCGGACTGCTGGCCCAGCTGCCCCTGCTGCTGGGCCATCTGGCTCATCTGCTCCATCGCCTCCTGCATGCCGGAGCCTGACCCCGCCCCCTCGACGGAGCCGCGACTCCGGAGCAGGCTGAAGGCCGCGGCGTTGAGGGCATCGACCGCCTCTCCTGCGCGACGGCCCGCCTCCCGCGGATTCGGGGCCGCCGTGGCAAGCGCCTCGCGAGCCCGCCGCATGTTGTCCCGCCCCGCCGCCAGGGCCACCGCCGATTGCTGGCCCACGAGCGCGTTCTTGCCACTGATCTCCTTCACCTGCTCCAGCAGCCGCTCCACCCCTTCCTCGATGGCCCCCTGCTCCGCCCGAACGCCGGGGCTGGTGTCCCCCCGCCGCAGCGCGTCGGTGACCCCGAGCTGGCGCTCCGCGAGCCGGCCGGCATCCGCCAGGACCTGGTCGAGCGCCTGCATGACTTCCTCGCGCCATTCCTGCTGCATCCCCTCCCGCTGCTCTTCGATCTGGTCTCCCAGCGGGTTGAGCTGGTCCGCGGCCTGTTGCCCCTGGCGCTGGGCCTGCTGCTTCTTTCCCTGCTTGGCTGACTGGGCCGCCTGGCGCATCTGCGCCGCCGCCTGCTGCGCCCGATCCGCCGCCTGCTCCATCGCCTGCTGCCGTTCGGCGCTCTGTTCGCCCAGTTCCTCCGCCAGCCGCTCCAGGGCGCTGCCCAGCGAGTCGGCCCGGTCAGCGAGGGCCTGCTCCTCCCGGGCGGCGCGCGTGCTGTCGAGCGCCGGGACCTGCTGGGCCCACTGCTGCTGCTGCTGGGTGAGCTCGCGCGATTCCGCCGTCAGGTTGGCCATGTCCCCTTCGAGGGCGGCGCGCTTGAACAGTTCCCGGCTGCGCTCCAGCGCCTCCCGCAGCCGCTCCTGGGCCTCCGCCAGCCGCTCCAGCGCCTCGCGGCTCCGCTCCGGATCCAGGTCCTTGAGCGCCTGCTGGAGTTCCGCCAGCTGCTGCCGCATCTCCGGCGTGAGGGCCCGCTCCAGCTGGTCCTGGATCTCCTGCAGTCGCTGCTGCCAGGCGGGATCGTTGAGCCCCGCGGCCTCCGCGCTCTCGCGCAGCGCCTCGATCGCCTCCCGCACCGATTCCGCCTCCCGCAACAGCTGCTCCTGCGACTCCGCCACGTTCTCCGCCCGCTTGGCGTTTTCGAAGCTGAGCGACTCGTCGGTCGAACCCTGCTGGGCGCCGGTGGTGCGCGGCCGTTCCTGGGCCAGGTCCTCCGTCTGCCGTTCCAGCTGCTTGCTTGCCTGCGCGATGCTGTCCAGCCGGCGGCTCACCTGCTCCGACGTCTGGCGGGTCGCCTCCCGGACTTCGCTCAGCGTGGGGAGCCGCAGTACGAACTCCCGGGAGCGGGAGACGTGGGCCGCCGGCGCATTGTCGCTCACCCGCACGAAGAACCGGACCGTGTCGCCCGGCAGCAGGCCGCGCTGGTTGAGGTCGAGCTCATGCGGCAGGATGGCGCGATCCCGAACGCCTTCGGGGAGCGCCACCGTTTCCACGCGGGCCGGATCCTCGAACCCCAGCCGGCTGACGCGCCGGCTCTCGATGGTGATCCGGGTCAGGCCGTGGTCGTCCTGCGCATCCACCACCAGGGGGACCCGCAGATTGAGCGGCACCAGCGTGTCGGCGCCGGGCACGGGCACTTCCACCCGCGGGGCGCTGTCCGGCACCACCACCACCGGGAGCCGCACCGTATCCCCGGCGAGCGGATCGCCCGCCACCGTGGACAGGGCGAGTTCCCAGACTCGACGCCCCCCGGGCACGAAACTCCCCTCGAAGCGACCGCCGTTCACCGTGAGCGGCACCGAGGTGCCGGGCGCGGTCCACGCCGCGGCGGCCAGCGCCGCCGTGGCCTCCCCGTCAGTATCGAACCGGGTGCCCTCGGGTACCACGATCGTGTCGCCGTCGGTGGGGAGCGGCTCGTCTTCGAGGTCGAGGTAGCGCGGATACCGGGCCATGACCGCGAGGGTGCCGAGGAAGGCGGGGATTCGCACCTTGACCGCAAGGGTGTCGGAGCCGCGCCCGCCGCTGGTCACCCGGACGAAGAGATCCTGGGTGAGGGGGCCGAGCGTCGTACTCGCCTGGCCGCTGGAATCCAGGGCGAGCCCCTCACCACGCCACGTCTCTCCGGGGGCGCGCACCCAGAGGATCGCGTGCTGCCGCCCCGGGGCCGCGACCGCCACCTGCACCGACTCGCCCCGATCGATCTCCGTGTTGCTCACCGTGAGCCGCAGCGGCGCCATCGTCGCCGACCAGGCGGCGGCGGGGCTCCAGAGCAGCGCGGGCCGCCCGTGCGTCGGGCGGGCACTCCCGAGCAGCAGCAGCCCGGCACCGAGCGCGCCGAGGCCGAGCAGCGCCCGGCGACGGAAGCGGAGTTGGGTCTCACTGAGGAGCGCGGGGGCTCGGGTCGCCACTTCACGGGCCGAGGCCTCGTCGGCCGCCGCGAGGAGCGCCGCGCTGGTACCGGCCACCGCCGGCTCGAGGTGCGCCCGCAGCGCCCCCTGACGGAATCCCAGGGTCTCCAGACGCTCCGCCACCCAGGCCGGGGAGAGCCGCGCCAACTGGTGCCGCGACTGGAACAAGACCACGCCCGCCAGCACCAGGACCACACCCCAGGTGGCGAGGACCCACCAGGGCTGTGAAAACCACCCCAGCCGCGCCCCCCACGCCGCCGCACCGAGCAGGGCCAGCACCAGCCCGAAGCCGGCGCCCGCCCAGGCGGTGAGCGCGAGGCGCCGGAAGCCGCCCGTCAGCCCCTGGAGCGCCAGGCCGGTATTGCTCACGGCTGGGTCCCGCCGAATCCGACGGCGTACGCGATCAGGTTCACTCCCATGCGAAGCGCGGCCTCATGCTTCTCGGCCGGGTCACGATGCACCGCGGGGTCCTCCCAGCCGTCACTCAGGTCACTCTGGTAGTCGTAGAAGATCGCGAGCCGCCCGTCGAGGAAGATCCCCAGCCCTTCCGCCGGCTTGCCGTCATGCTCGTGAATCTTGGGAACCCCCTGGGGGAATTCGTAGACCAGGTGGTAGATGGGATGTCCGCCCGGCACCGGTTCCAGCGGCCGGTCAGGGAAGAGCCGGGCAACCTCCCGCCGGAACGACTCGTCCAGCCCGTAGTTGTCGCTCACGTGCAGGAAGCCCCCAGCCACCAGCCAGCGGCGCAGGATGGCGAGTTCTTCCTCGCTCCAGCGCAGGTTGCCGTGCCCGGTCACGGTCAGGTAGGCCACGTTCCAGATGTCGTCGTCGACCAGTCGCACCACCTTTTCCTTCTCCGCCAGCCGGAGGCCGGTCCGCTGGCGCGCCGCGGCGATCAGGTTGGGTAGTGCCGACGGATTGGCGTACCAGTCTCCCCCTCCATCATAGTGCAGCCGGCCGATCGCCATGGTGCCGGGCAACGCCTGCGCCAAGGCTGGCGCGGCGAACCCCGCACCGAGCAGGACCAGCATCGGTCCGACGAAGCGACCACTCACGGCAGGGACGTCACAATCCGGTACGCCTCGTTGCGAGGGATGCCCAGGTCCTGGATCAGCTGCTGCACCGCGGCCTTGCGGGAGAGCCCCGCGCCGAGCAGCCGCGCCGCGTGCTCTCCTGCTTCCGCGGCGGGGACGGTGGGAGACGCCTCCTCTGCCCTTCCGGCCACAACGAGGGTGATCTCCCCGCGTGGCTCCGTGGCTTCGTAGTACGCGGCCAGCTCCGCGGCAGTTCCGGCGCGGAACTCCTCGAACAGCTTGGTCAGCTCCCGCGCCACCACCACCTGGCGCTCCGCCCCCGCCACCCTGGCGATATCCTGCAACAGGTCGGCGAGCCTCGGCGGTGCCTCATACAGGACGACGGTCCAGGGCGACTGGGCCACGCTGGCCAGCAGCCGTTCCCGCTCCTTCCCCTTCCGGGGCAGAAATCCGAGGAAGGTGTAGCGATCGGCGGGCATCCCGGAGGCGGAAAGGGCCGTTGTCACGGCGCTCGGTCCCGGGATCGGGACCACGGGGAATCCCGCGGCCCGGACCTCCGCCACGAGGAGTTCGCCGGGGTCGCTGATTCCCGGGGTGCCGGCATCGGTGACCAGCGCCACGTCCCGGCCATCCGCGAGGATCTCGAGCAGCGATTCCCGCCGCCGCTCGGGGGAGTGGGCATGAAAGCTGATGATGGTTGGCGGGTGGGCGTCGAGGTGGGAGAGCAGCCCCCGGATCCGCCGGGTATCCTCCGCCGCGACCACCGGCACCGCGCGCAGCACCGCCTCCGCCCGGTGGGTCAGGTCTCCGAGGTTGCCGAGCGGCGTGGCGACGACATACAGGGTGGCGGGGTCGGGCATGCCCTCAATCTACGGGTTTGATCCTGGGAAGGGAGACAGGAGACGGGAGACAGGTGGTCGTCGCCCCCGTCTCCCGTCTCCCGTCTCCTGCATGCCCACGCGCTAGCCGAGGTGCTGCTGGATCTTCCCCTCGAGGATGGTCTTGATGCGGGGATCGGCGCCGACCACCGTATCCACGTGCTTGCCGTCCTTGAAGAACATGATGGTGGGGATGGACCGGACGTTGAACTTGATGGCGGTCTCCTGGTTGCTGTCGGTGTCGAGCTTGGCGACCTTCACCTTCCCGCTGTAGCTCTCCGCCAGCTGGTCGATCACCGGGGCGATCGCCTGGCAGGGCCCGCACCAGACGGCCCAGAAGTCCACGAGCGCCAGCCCCTGCATCTGCTGGATCTCGCTGCCGAAGTTGGCATCCGTCACGTGCACCACGTTGGCGCTGGCCATGCGTCCCTGCTCCTTTATTGTTACCTTGCCCGCGACGGCCCGGCGCCGTCGCCAATCATTCGCGGGCCGCGGAGGATCACCGGCCCGGTATTGTCGCCCCGCACCCTGGTTGCCATGTCCGCCGCTCCCCGCATCGCCCATCTCGGGGTGGCCGTCGAGAGCATTGACGCCGCCCTCGCGTTCTATCGCGATGTCCTCGGCCTAGTCCCCGGTGCGCCGGAGCAGGCCGACGGCGCCCGCATCGTCTCGCTCCCCTTCGGCGAGTCGGAGGTCGAACTGCTCGAGCCGCTGACCCCCGACAGCCCGATCGCCAAGTTCATGGCCCGGCGGGGTCCCGGCATCCACCACGTCTGTTACCGGGTTCCGGACCTCGATGCGGCACTCGCCGCCTGCCGCGCCGCGGGGTATCGCCTGGTGGACGAGGTGCCCCGCACCGGGGCGGGGGGCCATCGCATCGCGTTCATCCACCCGAAGAGCACCGCCGGCATCCTGATCGAGCTGACCGAGTAGCGCCTCAGGTGCCGCTGCGGGTCACGGAGCAGGACCGGCCCGGCGTGCCGACCTGATTGAGATCGAGGCCGGTGACGATCCAGCCATGCTTGCCCGCGTTGAGCACCGTGATGGGAACCGCGCGGGTGCAGCGCTTCCCATCGAGATCCACCCGGTCGAACTCCACCTGCACCGCGCGCCGGTCTGCCTGGTTGGGCAGCGGATCGGTGCGGAGCAAGCGGAAGGGAGACTGGCGCAGGTAGGCCTGGGTGACGACGAGCCGGTCCTGGTAGTCCGCCGGCTGCCGGGTGACGGTCGCGGGGCCGCTGGCCGATCCCCAGAACTGCCCCATCCGGGTGATATTGCTGTCGGCCACGGCCTGCATGAAGTTCCGCACGGCGGCTTCGGGAGTGGTGGCGAGTTCCTGAGGGGTCACCCCGGCCGCCTGACTTCCCCCGCAGCCGAGCGCCGCGGCGAGCAACACGGACAAGAAACGACGATTCACGCAGTCCTCCATCGGGCGGGATGCGAAGAGCGCAACTTAAACGCGGCCTCTGGAGCCGGCAATGACACGGATGCGCTTGTACGTCAACATCGATCACGTCGCCACGGTGCGGCAGGCGCGCCGCACCGACGAGCCGGATCCCGTCGCCGCCGCCGCGCTGGCCGAGGCCGCCGGCGCGGACGGCATCACGGCCCACCTGCGTGAGGACCGGCGGCACATCCAGGATCAGGACATCGAACGGCTGGCCGTCTCGGTGCGCACCCTGCTCAATCTCGAACTCGCCCTCAGCGAGGACATCGTCGCCCTCGCCTGCCGGCTCAAGCCCTTCCAGGTGACCCTCGTGCCCGAGCGACGCGAGGAGGTCACCACCGAGGGCGGCCTCGACCTGCGGCACGATCCCACCCGGCTCGGCGCCGTGATCGGTCGGCTCACCGATGCGGGAATCCGGGTGAGCCTGTTCGTGGACCCCACCGTCGAGAGCGTGGAGCGGTCCCGCGCCCTGGGGGTGCCCGCGGTCGAGCTGCACACCGGGCGCTACGCCCACCGCTGGCCCGCGAGCGATGCCGCGCTGGCGGAGATCGTCGCCGCGGCGCGGCGCGCCCGGGAGCTTGGGCTGGCGGTGCATGCCGGGCACGGGCTCACCTACCGCAATGTGACGCCCGTCGCGGCGATTCCCGAGCTGGAAGAGCTCAATATCGGGCATAGCATCGTGAGCCGGTCGATCACCACGGGCATCGGCCCGGCCACGGCGGAGATGCGCCGGCTGGTGGATGCCGCGCGCGTCACGAATTGACCCTGCCGCCCGAGCCTCCTACACTAAAGCACCCATGAATCAGCCGCTCGGCCTGGACGACTTCTTTGTGCTCGAGGCGGGAGAGTATCTCGACCGCCTGGCCGCGCTTTCGGCCAGCGCCTCCGCGCCCAACGGGGAGGAGCTGGTCCGCTTCACCCGCGCGCTGCGGGGCAGCGCCCTCATGGCCAACCAGCCGGCGATCGCGCGGACGGCGAATGCGCTCGAGCACCTCCTCCGCGGCTTCCGGGATGGAAAGCAGGAATGGGGCGGTGAGCTCCCCGCCCGCGTGCGCGAGGCGGTGGACATTCTGCGTACCCTGGTGGAGCGGGTGCGGAACTGGACCCCCGACGACGCGGCCCGGGCGGAACGGCTGGCGCTCGACCTCGAAGCCGCCGCCGGCCAGGCCTCCCGCGGGCCGGCCGCGGCCGTGACCCAGTCAGAGACCGGGGTACGGGCCTTCCTTGCCCGCGAGGCGGCGGCGCTGGGCAGCGTCCTCGACCAGACCTCGAAGAGTCTCACGTCCGGATCCGCCACCGAGGAAACCCTTGAAACCCTGGTGCGCCGGCTGCAGCCGCTCCGCGGGCTCGCCGCCCTGGCGGACTTCCCTCCCCTCCCCGACCTGCTGGACGGCATCGAACGCACCGCGGTGAGCGTGAGCCGCCTGGAAGTGCAGCCCCGGCATGGCGCGGAACGGCTCTCCGCCGCCGCCGACGCCCTGGTCCGGGCGGCCCGGGAGATCGCCGACCGCGGCCGACCCGATCCGAACGGCCCCGAGTTCCAGGCCTTTGCCACCCTGCTCTTCGCCCCCGGCGCCGAGGAGGTGCCGGTGGTGGCGATCGAGACCCTCTTCTTCGCGGGGGAAGACGGCATCGTCAAGCGCGGCACCCCGCCCCGCCCGGAGCCCCGCGCTCCGCTCGGCGCGGCCCAGGTGGTGAGCCGCGGCGAACACCTGGTCCAGGCGGCGGAGGAAATTGCCCAGGCCACCAGTGCGGCCCAGCGGGATCTCCGGTTCCACGTCCTGCTCGCCGACCTCCGCACCCTTTCCCAGAACCTGCCGGGCGGGCTGGAGACGAGCGTCGAGTCGTTCGCCCTGGCGGCGCGCGGGGCGGTGACCCGTGGGGTCGCCGGCCGCGAGGCCGCCCGGTTCGCGGACATCATCCGCGACGCCGGCACCCGGCTCCGGGGCTACACCGAGATCACCCAGCCCGGCACCCTCGCCGCGGGCATCGAGCCGCTCATTGCCCGGCTGGAGATGCTCGGCACGGCGGCGGCGCCGCCGCCGGCAATCGCGGTGGTGGAGCCGGAGCGGGGCAGCCTGGTGGAGGCGGCCCCCGAGCCGCCGCCGGAGCTGGACATCATCCCGGTGGAGGCGCTCGAGGCGGCGCCGGAGATGGAACCGGAGATCATTCCGATCGAGGCGCTGGCCCCGGAGCCAGAGCCGGCGCCGACGCCGGTGGACGACCGTCCCATCGTGCCGATCGAGTCGCTGCTGTACGACGAGGAGGCCGTCGCCCCCGCGGTCATGGCGCCGGTTGGGGCGCCGGTCGTCATCGCGGCCGCCGTGGCGGCGCCCCCCGCCGTTGGGGATGACTGGGATCTGGCGGCGAGCTACTTGCGATTCGAGGAACTGGTGGCGGGGGTGGTCGCGGTCAGGACGGTTCCGTCGGCACCGTCGGTCCCGTCCTTGCCCTCGCTCCCGCCCGAGCCGCCGATCGTCGCCATCGAGGAGCTGCTCTACTCCGGGCGCGCCGCCCTGCAGCGGGCGGATCAGGTCCGCCGCCAGCTCCGCTCGCTCTCCGCCAGCGCGGAACCGCTTACCACCATCCAGCCGCTGGTGGATGAGTTGCTCGACCTGGTCGAGCTCGCCATGGCCGATTGACGCAGACTTGACCACCCCGGCTCCCCCACGGCGCGCCCCGGTCTGGCAGATCCTGGTCGGGGTGGCCATCTCCGCGGTCCTGCTCTACGTCTCACTCCGCGGCATCCACTTCGCCGAGGTTGTGGCGCACGTCCGGACAGCGCGCCTCGCCCCTGTCCTGCTGTGCGTCACCCTGGCCACGCTCACCTTCGTGGTGCGCATCTTCCGCTGGCAGCTGCTGCTGCACGGCGACGATGGCCGCAAACTCCCCGCCGGTCCGCTCTGGCACGCCATCGCCATGGGCTTCATGGCGAACAACGTCCTCCCGCTCCGGATGGGGGAGGTGGTGCGGACCTTCGCCGCGAGCCAGCTCACCCAGACCCGGTTCAGCTCGGTCCTCGCGTCCATCGCGGTGGAGCGGCTGTTCGACGCCCTGACGGTGGTTGCGCTGCTCGCCCTGGGCCTGCTTACCGTGACCCTGCCGGCGGGCGCCATGGCGGGGTTCCATGTCGAGCGGATCGTCACGGTGGCGGGGATTGCGGCCGTCGGGGGGCTGGTGGCGGGCGCGCTGGTGGTGGCCTTTCCGCTGGTGGCGGAGCGCGTGGTCAGGGCGATCATCCCCTCCGAGAAGCTGGCGGGCAAGCTCGTCGCCCTGATCGAAGGGATCCGGCACGGGCTCTCGGTGCTTCGGTCCCCCGGGCGGATCGCCGGGACGGTGCTCTGGTCGGCGGGGGTCTGGGGGCTCTCGGCGCTCTCGTTCTACGTGATGTTCGCCGCCTTTGGGATCGAGGTGGACTTCTCCGGCGCCCTGCTGATGCAGGGGCTCATCATGTTTGGCATCGCCCTGCCGTCGACGCCGGGCTACGTCGGCGCGTTCGAGCTTCCGATCATCGCGGTGCTCTCGCTGTATGGCGTGGACAAGAGCCTGGCCGCGGCGTACGCCCTCAGCTACCACGTCACCACCTTCCTGCCCATCACGCTGCTGGGCGCCTGGTCGGTGGCCCGCACCAACCTGGGGCTCACCGCCTTCCGCCGGTCCCAGCCATGACCGGCGTGGTGACGGTCATGGCCAACGCCAAGGTCAACCTCCTCCTTCGCGTCCTCTCCCGCGAAGTCAGCGGCTATCACGGCATCGAGACCCTCTTCTGCCGCATCGCCCTGGCGGACCAGGTCACCGCCGAGCGGCGGGAGGTGCCGGGCATCTCCCTCGCGGTGACCGGCGCGGACTGCGGCCCGCCAGAGGAGAATCTGGCCGTCCGGGCGGCGGATCTGGTCCTGCAGGCCACCGGCCGGAAGTTCGGTGTCCACCTCACGCTCGAGAAGCGCATCCCCGTCCGGGGTGGGCTGGGCGGCGGTTCCAGCGATGCCGCCGCCGCGCTCACGGCGGTCAACGCCCTCGCGGCCAACGCCATTCCCCGCCATGAGCTGCTGCAGTTCGCCGGCCGGCTCGGCAGCGACGTGCCGTTCTTCGCGTCCGGGGGGCCTCTGGCGCTCGGCTGGGGTCATGGGGAGCGGCTGCTGCAGCTCCCCCCGCTCCCCGCCGCCCCGGCGCTGCTGCTGATTCCGCCCGTGGGGGTCAGCACCCCGGAGGCGTACCGGATGGTGGACGAGGCGCGGCAGGGTGTCGGCTCCCGCGGGGCGGTGGCGCTGGACCTGGAGGCGCTCGGCAGCTGGGGGAGCATCGGCCGGCTGGCGGGGAACGACTTCGAGTTCGCACTCTTCGGCAGGCACCCCGAGCTCCGGGCGGCCTTCGAGGCGCTGGTCGCCACCCGGCCGCTGCTCTGCCGGATGAGCGGATCCGGCTCGACGATCTTCGCGGTGTACCGCACCCCCCGGGACCGGGACGATGCCCGGATGCAGCTCAGCCCGCGGCTGGGCCAAGTGATCGCGACGGAGACGCTCGCCACTCCCGAGCCGCCCCGTCAGCAGTAGCCCTAACCCCAACCCCCGGCTAGCTTTGGGGCACTGGCCCCTCGTCCAACGGCAGGACAGCGGACTTTGGATCCGCGAATGGTGGTTCGAATCCACCGGGGCCAACTTCCCCGCCAGGCACCGCCCCTCCCCGCCGGACCTTCCCTTTCACTGCAGATCTGGCCCCCGACACCCAGCCGTTGTGGGTTGACCTAACCCCAACCGCCCGGCTATTTTGCGCGGCTCGGGACCATGAGCGAATTCCTGTCGCGGAGCCAGATGCTACTTCTGTCCGGAACGGCCAACCGGCCGCTCGCGGAAGAGGTCGCTGCCCATCTCGGGCAGCCGCTTTGTCAGGTGACGGTGAAGCGGTTCTCCGATGGGGAGCTGTTCGTCAAGATCGACGAGAACGTGCGCGGGCGGGACGTGTACATCATCCAGCCCACGAACCCGCCGGCCGAGCTCCTGCTGGAGCTCCTGCTCCTGACGGACGCCGCCCGGCGGGCGAGCGCGGCCCGGATCACCGCGGTGATCCCGTACTTCGGCTACGCCCGGCAGGACCGGAAGGACCAGCCCCGGGTGGCGATCAGCGCCAAGCTCATCGCCAACATGGTGCCGACGGCGGGCGCGGACCGGGTGCTGGCCATGGATTTTCACAGCCACCAGATGCAGGGGTTCTTCGACCTGCCGGTGGACCACCTGTACGCCGCGCCGGTGTTCGTGAATCACTACCGGCAGAAGTCGCTGCGGGACCTGGTGGTGGTGGCCTCGGACGTGGGCGGGGCCAAGATGGCGCGCGGCTTCGCGAAGCGGCTCAACGCCAGCCTCGCGATCATCGACAAGCGCCGCCCCTCCGCCAATGTGGCGGAAGTGGTGAACGTGGTGGGTGAAGTCGCCGGGAAGGACGTGATCATCCCGGACGACATGATCGATACCGGCGGCACGATGTCCGAGGCGATCCACGCCCTCAAGCGACTCGGCGCCGAGGACATCTACTGCTGCGCCAGCCACGCCCTGCTGTCCGGGCCGGCGGTGGAGCGGTTGCAGAACAGCCCGGTGACGGAGGTGGCGGTGACCAACACCATCAACCTCCCCCCGGAACGGAAGTTCGAGAAGCTCAAGGTACTTTCGATCGCCCCGCTGCTCGCGAAGGCGATCGGCTACACCCACAGCGACCAGTCGGTCAGCTCGCTGTTCGACTAGGAGAAGGACATCATGGCCACCGCCACCCTCGCCGCCGCCCGCCGCACCGACACCGGGAAGGGCGTCGCCCGCACCCTCCGCCGCGCCGGCCGCATCCCCGCCGTCATCTACGGCCACAACCGCGCCCCGGAGGCGCTCTCCCTCGAGAGCGGCGCCTTCTCCCGGCTGCTCGTCGGGATCAGCGCGGGGAGCACCATCCTCGACGTCAGCGTGGACGACGGGGCCCCGGTCAAGGCCCTCATCCGCGAGATCCAGCGCAGCCCGCTCCGCGCCACCGACGTGCTGCACGTGGACCTGTACGAGGTGAGCGCCGACGAGGAAATCACCCTCGAGGTGCCGGTGCACATCGTCGGGACCTCCGACGGGGTGCGGAACTTCGGCGGCGTGCTGGACCAGGTGCTCCACAAGCTGCAGATCCGGGTCCTGCCCGGCGATATCCCGGCGCACATCGAGGTGGACGTGACGCCGCTGGCCATCGGCAAGTCCATCTTCGTCCGCGACGTCACGCTCGCCAAGGGCGCGATCCTCAACGACCCGACCCTGCCGATCTGCTCCTGCGTGGCGCCGCGCACCGAGGAAGTCGTCGCCCCCGTGGCCGCCGCCGAGCCCTCGACCGAGCCGGAGCTTATCCGCAAGGCAAAGCCCGAGGACGCCGAGGCCGCACCGAAGGCCTGAGCCCTGCGCGCGATCATCGGCCTGGGCAATCCAGGCCCGGAGTACGAGAACACCCGGCACAATGCCGGGTTTCTCTTGACCGATCATCTCGCGCGACGCTGGTCGCTGGGTCCCTTCAGGCGGGTGCCGGCCGCGCGGGAAGCTACCGGCCGGGCCCAGGGTCACGACGTCCGGCTCATCAAGCCCCAGACCTACATGAACCGCAGCGGCGCCGCGCTGGCCCCGCTCCAGGCCCGGCCGGGCTTCGACCCCGCCACCGAGTTGATGGTCCTCTCGGACGACTTCGCCCTGGCGCTGGGCCGGTTCCGGCTGCGCGGGGCCGGTTCCGCCGGCGGGCACAACGGGCTCAAGAGCATCGAGGCCACGCTCCGGCGCCAGGACTACGCCCGGCTCCGGATCGGCATCGGGCCCCTCCCCGCCGGCACCCGGGACAGCGCCGACTTCGTGCTGGCCCCGTTTGACCGGGACGAACGCGCCGCCCTGGACGCCCTGCTCGACCCGATGGCCGAGGCCGTCGAATGCTGGCTCGGTGAGGGGATCGAGCCGGCCATGAATCGCTTCAACAACCGCTAGCGCACTTCCCGGATCCCCCATGTCGTTGCCCATCCCCTCGCTCATTGCCGTGGTCGCGGGCCTGTTCGGCCTGACCGTCGCCACGTTCATCTACGCGGGCATCAAGCGGCAGCCCGCCGGCAGCGTGGCGATGCAGGACCTGGCCGGCCTGATCGAGACCGGCGCCATGGCCTTCCTCAAGCGCGAGTACATGGTGCTGTTCCCGTTCGTGGTGGTGGTGGCGGTGCTGCTGGCCTGGGCGGTCGGGCGCCCGACCGCGGGGGCCTTCGTCTTCGGCGGGCTCTGCTCCATCGCGGCCGGGCTCTTCGGCATGAAGGCCGCCACCAAGGCCAACGTGCGCACCTCGGAAGCCGCCCGCGCCAGCGGTCAGGCCCGGGCGCTCCGCATCGCCTTTGACGGCGGCGCCGTCATGGGGCTCGCGGTGGCGGCGCTCGGGCTGGTGGGCATCGGCGTCGTCTCCGCCCTGACCCTCCCCGGCGCCGCGCTCCCGCCGGGAGAGCCGCTCGAGACCGGCTACCGCCGCTTCAGCGAGATCATCAGCGGCTTCGCGATGGGGGCGTCGAGCATCGCGCTCTTTGCCCGGGTGGGGGGCGGCATCTACACCAAGGCCGCGGACGTCGGCGCCGACCTGGTGGGCAAGGTGGAGGCCGGCATCCCCGAGGATGATCCCCGGAATCCGGCCACCATCGCCGACAACGTGGGAGACAATGTCGGCGACGTGGCCGGCATGGGCGCCGACATCTTCGAGAGCTACGTCGGCGCGGTGATCGCCGCCGTGGCGCTCGCGGCCACCGCTCCCGCTCTCGCTGAGGGATCGCGGTCCAACGCGATCGCCCTCCCGATCCTGCTCACCGTAGCGGGGCTCTTCGCCTCGCTGATCGGCATCGCCGGGATGCGGGTGTTCGAGAAGGGCAATCCCGCCACGGCACTCCGCGCCACCACGCTGCTCGCCGCCGGGCTGTTCCTCGCGGGCGCCTTCTTCGTCTGTCGCGCCTTCCCCATCGGGATGACGGGCACGCCGGCCCTCGGCGCCTTCTACGCGGTGCTCGCGGGCACCGTGGCCGGCATCCTGATCGGCATCGTGACGGAGTACTACACCAGCGCCGCCCCGGTGCGCCGGATCGCCGAGGCCTCGCTCACGGGCCCGGCCACGAACATCATCGCCGGCCTCGCGGTGGGGATGATGTCCACGCTCATCCCGCTCCTCCTCATCTGCGCCGGGATTTACGTCTCCTTCTGGGCGGCAGGACTGTACGGCATCGCGATCGCCGCCGTGGGCATGCTCGCCACCGTCGGGGTGACCATGACGGTGGACGCCTACGGGCCCATCGCCGACAACGCCGGAGGGATCTCCGAGATGAGCCACCTGGGCCCCGAGGTCCGGAAGATCACCGACGGCCTCGACGCGCTGGGGAACACCACCGCCGCGATCGGCAAGGGCTTCGCCATCGGCTCCGCCGCCCTCACCGCCCTGGCGCTGTTCAGCGCCTACGCCACGGCGGTCGCCGCCGGCGGCACCCCGCTGGTGCTCGACCTGGTGAACCCGATGGTGGTCATCGGCCTGTTCATCGGCGGCACCCTCCCGTTCGTGATCGGGGCCCTGACCATGACGGCGGTGGGGCGCGCCGCGGCGGGAATGGTGGAGGAGGTCCGGCGCCAGTTCCGCGAGATCAAGGGCCTGATGGAGGGCACGGCAAAGCCGGACAGTGCCCGCTGCGTGGACATTTCCACCAGGGCGGCGCTCCGGGAGATGATCCTCCCCGGCGTCACCGCCGTGGCGGCGCCGGTGGTGATCGGCACCACCCTCGGCGTGCAGGCGCTGGGCGGGATGCTGGCGGGCGCCACCCTCTCCGGCGTGCTGCTGGCGCTCTTCATGGCCAACGCCGGCGGCGCCTGGGATAACGCGAAGAAGTACATTGAGGGGGGCGCCCATGGCGGCAAGGGCTCCGACCCGCACAAGGCCGCCGTGGTGGGCGACACGGTCGGCGACCCCTTCAAGGACACCTCCGGCCCGGCCATGAACATCCTGATCAAGCTGATGAGCATCGTCTCGCTGGTGCTGGCGCCCTGGTTCGTCAGCATGGGGGGCTAGGATGCTCCGCCTCGGAATCGTCGGGCTGCCGAACGTCGGCAAGTCCACCCTGTTCAACGCCCTGACCTCGGCCGGCGCGCTGGTGGCGAACTATCCGTTCGCCACCATCGAACCCAACACCGGGGTGGTCACGGTGCCGGACCCGCGGCTCGAGGTGCTGGCGGGTATCATCAAGCCCCAGCGGGTCCTCCCCGCCACGGTCGAATTCGTGGACATTGCCGGACTGGTGAAGGGCGCCAGCCAGGGCGAGGGGCTCGGCAACCAGTTCCTCGCCAACATCCGCGAGGTGGACGCCGTGGTGCACGTCATCCGCTGCTTCGAGGATGATGACGTGCAGCACGTGATGGGCCCGGTGGACCCGGCCCGGGACCGCGAAGTCATCAATATCGAACTGCAGCTCGCCGACCTGGCCTCGGTCGAGAAGCGGCTGGACAAGGCGGCCCGCACCGCCAAGTCCGGCGACGCCCAGGCGAAGATCGAGACCCGCCTGCTCACCGCGCTCAAGGAGGCGCTGAGCAACGGCCGGCCGGCCCGGGTCGTCGTGCCCACCGAGGAGGAGGCCCCCACGTTCCGGGCCTTCAACCTCCTCACCTCGAAGCCGGTGCTGTATGCCGCCAACGTGCTCGAGTCAGAGCTGCAGCACGGCAACGCCCATGTGGAGGCGCTCAAGGCGGCGATCGCCAAGGACGGCGAAGAGGCCGACTTCGTGATCTTCTCCGGCAAGGTGGAGGCGGAACTCGCCGAACTCCCCCCCGAGGACCGGGCCGAATTCCTCGCCTCCCTCGGCGCCACCGAGTCCGGCCTCGACCGCCTGGCCCACGCCGCCTACCACCTGCTGGGCCTGCAGAGCTACTTCACCGCCGGGGAAAAGGAAGTGCGGGCCTGGACCATCCACCGCGGCGACCGGGCCCCGGAGGCCGCGGGCGTGATCCACACCGACTTCGAGAAGGGTTTCATCAAGGCGGAGACGGTGAGCTACGCCGATTTCGTCCGGGTCGGCGGCTGGAAGCCCGCGCGGGAACAGGGTCTCGCGCGGGCGGAAGGCAAGGAATACGTGGTGCAGGACGGCGACGTGATGCTGTTCCGCTTCAATACCTGACCGGGTGGGGGTGAGGGCGCGGGGACAGTAGGGGCGACCGGCCGGTCGCCCCTACTGTCCCCGCGCCGGGGCGAGCCGCTGGGTGACGTCCAAGGTGGTCACATGCAGGTTCAGGCCTTCCCCCACCCGGAACCCGAAGTTCCCATCCAGTGACAGCCCCTCCAGCGGCAGGATCAGCACGTCCAGGCCGTTCGCCTTGAGCACCGCCTCCTGCCGGGTCACGACCAGCCGCAGCCGGTTGCGCTGGGCTTCCTTCCCATCCGCCGGAATCACGGCGTCCGCCCGGCGCCAGTCCGAAAGCATCCGGGTGCCCGCGGCGGTCCGCTCCCACGCCGCCACCGAGCCATCTCCCCGCAGCACGAAGCTGACGTAGCGCGGGCTGCTCCCCTCGAGCCCCGTGCCGCCCACGAAGAGTCCGTACTCTCCATTCGTGGAGTTGGGGAAGTGAAAGATCTCCGACTCCAGGGTGAAGCGCTGCTCGGCGATGAACCGCGGCTCATACAGCACCCCGCCCGGCCCCATGGTGATGTGGAAGCCCGGCGGCATCCGCACGAACGTGAAGAGCGTGTCCCCCTGGCGATCGGGCACGGTGCTCATCCGGGCCGGCCGGTCCGTCACCCACTTCCACCCCGGAGGCGGCGCCAGCTGCAGGGCGTGGAGCGGAGCGGCGCTGCCGACGATCCCGGCGGCGAGGGCGAGAGCAATCAGGCGCATCGGGTTGCCTTGTGGTGAAGGGGGTGGCAGGTCAGGCCCGGGCCGGCGCCCGGCCGTACTTCTGGGTCGCGAAACCGACGATCAGCCCTACGATGGATCCGGGGATCATGATCTCCCAGAAGTAGACGTTGCCCGTGGTCGGGTCCTTGCCCAGCGCGAACGGGAGCGCGAACAGGGCGCCGATGGCGAGCCCGATGAGCAGCCCGAGCGGCAGCGAGTTGAGCCGCTTGGCGATCCAGCCGATCAGCACCCCGGCCATCAGCCCCTTGAACATCGACCCCATGACGATGGTCATGATTTGCGGCGCCACCTCCGGCGCGGAGACCAGGGCGGTCAATCCATCCAGCGCCCCGAGGACCCCGCCAAGGATGAGACCGAGCAGCGGCTTGTTCATGCGGTGACTCCAGAATGAGGTTTCGCGATTCGGGCACCCTGAACCCCTGTTACCCGGCGCCCGCCCGGTCCTTTACAGTCGCCGGTCAGGGTTCTCCCTACCCGTCCTGCCGTCGCGTCCCTACCTCCCCCGCCACGCGAGGAACAGCAGCCGCATGGCGAGGTAGCTCAGGACCAGGATGATCGGGGTCTGGTACTTGAGATACAGCCGGCCGAGTCGCTCCGCCACCGTCTCCCGGTGGGCGAGGACCGGCACCCCGTCGAGGAACCGCGCCACGTCAGCCGCCAGCTCCGCCGCGCCGGCATACCTCCCGCGGGGATCCGGGGCGGTGGCGCGAGCGATCACCGAGGCAAGCGGTCGCGGAATGGCGGGGCCGGACAGGCTCCGGAGCACGGCGCCCAGACTGAAGACATCGCTCCGGGCATCCACCTGGTCCACCGCGCCCTGGGCCTGCTCCGGCGCCATGAAGCCGGGAGTGCCAAGCACGGTTCCGGCGGCGGTGCTCACCTCGAGCAAGGCACTACCCCGGGCCGCATCCGGCTCCACCGGGACCTGCCCGACGGGACCGCGCTCCGCCGCCGCCCCTCCGGTGACCTTGGCGATGCCCCAGTCCAGGACCAGCACCTCGCCGAAGTCCCCCACCATGATGTTGGCGGGCTTCAGGTCCCGGTGGATGATCCCCTGGGCGTGGGCAAAGCCGACCGCCTCGCAGACCCGGAGGAAAACCCGCAACACCTCCCCCAGCGGCCGTGCCGCGGCAAAGCGGTCGAGCCGTTCCCCTCGCACCAGTTTCATCACGTAGAACACCCGGCCGTCCGCCAGCTCGCCAGCGTCGTGTACCGGAACGATGCCGGGATGTTCCAGCCGGGCGAGGATACCCGCCTCGCGGGCCAGCCGTTCGGCCACCCCGGGCAGCGCGACTTCGGGGCGCAGCACCTTGAGGGCCACGTCGCGGCCCAGGATGCGGTCCCGGGCCCGGTAGACCATCCCCATGCCCCCCTCCCCCAGCAGCTCACCGGCCTGGTACCGCCCGCCCGGAATCTCGGGACCGACAAGCGCGCGCTGCAGCTGCCGGAGCGCCGCGTCCGAGAGCTCGCTCATTCCGGCTCCACGCCGAGCAGGGCCCGGGCCTCGGCCCGGAACTCGGCCTCGCTGCCGGAGATGAGGCGGAGCCGCTCGAGCAGGTGGCGGCGGAACTCCCGCCGCGCCCAGGCGAGGTGGTTGGTCACCTGGGTCTCCGGCAATCCGAGCTCCTGGCCCAGCTGGCGATAGGATGGACGGTCCGTTCCCTCGGTCGGCAGGAGGTCATAGCGCCGGAACACCTCGAAGCGGATGGCGCGGGGCGTACCGGCGCACTCGGCGGCGAGCGCATCCACCGCCAGGGTGAACAGCGACCTGACCCACTCCTGATGGAAGCGCTGGTCCGCCTCCGCCTCGGTGACCTGTCCGGCCGCGGCGAACGCCCGGTCGGCGCCGGCGAAGTCCAGCTCCAGTGGCACCAGCCCGCCGCCGCGCTTGAGCCGTCGCTCGGCACGATGCGCCTTGGCCGCGAACCGGTCGAGGCAGACGCGGAGGAAGGTGCGGAACCGGGCCTGGTCGGGGTCGTACCCGGTGAAGAATTCCCGCTCGAGGGCCAGCGCGAAGAAGTCCTGGGTGAGATCCTCCGCGTCCTGCGCCGTCTTGTTCCAGCGCCAGCGGAGATGCAGGTACGCCGGCCTCCAGTAGGCCGCGACCAGGGTGCCGAAGCTCTCCCGCCGCACCCCCTCGTCGGGGTCGGCCAGCGCCTCGAGCACGGAGATGCGGGTGAGCGGAAACCCCTGCCCCGCACCGGGGAACGGGGCGTCGGGATCGGCCGTCATGCCGCGCGGGATGGGTGCAGCGAGCAGCGTGCGTTCAAGGTTCCAGCGAAGGTGCGGGTTACCCTTCCGTCCCGTCAAGAAGATGTATAATTACGCATGACATCGACCACCCCCCGCGCACTCGAACCCTTCAGTCCCCAGTCCGCCCTCGCCCGAGCCCCCGAGATCGCCACCGAAAGCGCCGATTTCCGTGCCGTGCTGGCGGAGATCAGCCGGGTCATCGTGGGCCAGCAGGTGCTGCTGGAGCGGCTGCTGATCGGCCTGCTGGCGGACGGCCACCTGCTGCTCGAAGGGCTCCCCGGGCTGGCCAAGACGCTGGCAGTCCGCACCCTCGCCGCGACGATCGACTGCGACTGCCGCCGGGTGCAGTTCACCCCCGACCTGCTGCCGGCGGACCTGATCGGGACGCTGATCTACAATCAGCGCGCCGGCGATTTCACGGTCCAGAAGGGGCCGATCTTCACCAACATCCTGCTCGCCGACGAGGTCAATCGCGCTCCCGCCAAGGTGCAGAGCGCGCTGCTGGAATCGATGCAGGAGCGGCAGGTGACGATCGGTGGCGAGACCCACCGTCTCCCGGACCTCTTCCTGGTCCTCGCCACCCAGAACCCGCTGGAGCACGAGGGAACCTATCCGCTCCCGGAAGCGCAGGTGGACCGGTTCCTCTTTAAGCTGATCGTGACCTATCCCTCGCGCAGCGAGGAGCGGGAGATCATCGACCGGATGACGGACCAGGCCGAGCCGACGACCCGGGTGGTGATCCACCCGGACCGGGTGCTGCGTGCCCGGGAGATCGTGCGCGGCCTCTACGTGGACGGCAAGATCAAGGAATACGTGCTCGACCTCGTGGCCGCGACCCGCGAGCCCGACAAGTGGAATCTCAAGGACCTGGCGGGGCTGGTCCAGTTCGGCGCCTCGCCCCGCGCCGGCATCAACCTGGTCAAGTCGGCGAAGGCGCATGCGTTCCTTGCCGGCCGGGCCTACGTCCTGCCGGAGGACATCAAGGCGATGGCCCACGACACCCTCCGCCACCGGCTCATTCCCACCTACCAGGCGGAGGCGGACGGCGTCACCTCCGACCAGATGCTCGACCGCATCCTCGCCGCCGTTCCGGTGCCGTGACCCCGGCGGAACTGCTCCGGGAGGTCAGGCGGATCGAGCTGACCACCCGCGAGCTGGTGCGGGACCTCGTCGCCGGCGACTACACCAGCACCTTTCGCGGCCGCGGGGTCGAATTCGCCGAGGTGCGGGAATATCTCCCCGGAGACGACGTCCGCAGCATCGACTGGAACGTCACCGCCCGCCTCGGCGCCCCGTTCGTCAAGCGCTTTCACGAGGAGCGGCAGCTCACCCTCCTGCTGCTGGTGGACGTGAGCGCCTCCTGCGGCTTCGGGAGCGCCCAGCGCACCCGCCGGCAGCTGGCGGCCGAGGTCGCGGCCGTCCTGGCGCTCGCCGCGACCCGCCACCGGGACCGGGTGGGCGCGGCGTTCTATTCTGACCGGGTCGAGTGGTTCCTGCCGCCCAAGGGCGGCCGGGCGCAGGCGCTGGGCCTGGTGAGCCAGGTGCTGCAGTACCAGGCCGAAGGGCGTCGCACGGACTTCCCGGCCGCGCTCCAATTTCTCGACCCGTTGCTGCGCCGCCGCGCCGCCGTGGTGGTGCTCTCCGACTTTCTCGATCCGGAGCAGTGGCGCGGGCTCGACCGCCTGGCCTGGCGGCACGACGTCATCGCCATGCAGCTCACCGATCCCCGGGAGCGCGCGCTGCCGCCGGTCGGACTGGTGACGCTCTGGGATCCGGAGAGTGGTGACTGGCAGGTAGTAGACGCCGGAGACCCGGCGGTCCGCGAGCGATTCGCCGAGGAGCGCCATGCCTTCGACGAGGCGCTCGGCCGCTACACGACCCAGCGCGGCATCGACCTGCTTCGGCTGGAGACCGACCAGCCGTTCGGCGAACGCCTCGCGGCCTTCTTCAGCCGGCGCGAGCTGCGGCGGGTCTGACCGTGCGCCCGCTCCCCCTGCTCCCCCTCCTCCTGGTCATTGCGGCCGGCGTCCCGGCCGGCGCCAGGGCGCAGTCGCTCGAGATCCGCGCCGAGCAGGGCAAGGCCACCATCGGCGACCCGATCTCGTTCGACATCACCGTCCGGCTCCGCTCTGGCAGTGAACTCATCGACGTCTACCCCCGCACCCTGGTGCAGCCGCCCAAGGGGATCCGGGTGCTGTCGGCGGATACGCTCCGGCCGGCGGGCAATGGCGTGTACCGCGGCAAGGCGCGGATGGCCTTCTACCGCGTGGGCCCGCAGCCGGTGCCGACCCTCGCGCTCCTGTACCGCGCCGCACCGGGCGATCCCCCCGACACGCTGCTGCACATGCCGGTGTCAATCGAGATCACTCCCATTCTCGAAGCCGGCAATCCATCGCTCCGCGACATCAAGCCGCTGCAGCCGCTGGGTGGCCCGGTCTGGATCCAGGTGACGGTGCTCGTGGCGCTGGTGGCTGGGGCGTTCTACTGGCTCTGGCGCCGTGGCCGGAGCCGCACCACGCATGTGGCGGAGCCCGTGGTGCCCCTCGCCGGTCCGTTTGATGCCGCCCTCGCGCGGCTCGGGGCGCTGGAGGCGGCCGCCCGCGGCAGCGGCAATGGGATCCTGCCGCTCTACAGCGGGGTGGCGGATGTGGTGCGCGACTGCCTCCGGCAGGTCGGCGCGATTCCGCACGCCGGCCTCACCACGGATGAGGTGGGAGAGCGGCTCCCCGGGTGGCTCGCCACGGCCGACGGCCGCGGCCGCTGCCATGCGGTGCTGGCGGAGGCGGACCTGGTCAAGTTCGCCCGGGTGCGTCCCGACCTCAACACGGCCGCGGAGCATCTCGCCCGAACTCGGGCGCTCCTCGAAGGGTGGCGGGATGCCGCCGCACCGCCGGTGCCCTGATGCGGTTCGTTGACCCCTGGTTCCTGCTGCTGCTCCTCGTGCCGGCCTGGCTCGGGCTCCAGCGCTGGCTCGCGCGGCGAAGCCCGCCGGCGGATCGGATCGCCTTCCCCGCCCTTCGCTTTGCGCGCGCCGCGAAGCCCACGCTGCGGGCCCGGTTCCACCGGCTTCCCGGGGTGCTGGGCCTCCTCGGCGCCAGCCTGCTCATCGTGGCGCTGGCCCGCCCCCAGGTGCCCGGCGACGCCGAGCCCACCCGGGTCAAGTCGCGCAATATCGTGCTTGCGCTGGACATCTCCAGCAGCATGAAGGCGGCGGATTTCCAGCCCGGCAACCGGCTCTCGGTAGCGCGGCTGGTCCTCCGCGACTTCCTGAAGCGCCGCGAGGGTGACCTCATGGGGCTCGTGGTCTTCGCCGGCCGGGCCTTCCTGCAGGCGCCACTCACCACTGACCTCAGCGTGCTGGACCGCCTGGCGGAACAGGTGGACATCGGCCTGCTGCCGGACGGCACCGCGATCGGCAGCGCCATCACCTTGAGCCTCAACCAGCTCAAGAACCTGCCGCGGAACGCCTGTGCCATTGTGCTCATCACCGATGGCGCCAACAACGCCGGGGAGATCTCCCCGGTGCAGGCGGCGGAGGCGGCGCGCGCCCTGGGCGTGCGGATCCACACCATCGGACTCAGCTCCGCCGACACCTTCTCGGTGGCACTCAATGGGGTGTGGACGGTGCGGAACGTCAACGCCCGGCTCTCCGGCAAGGATGAAGCGGTGCTCAAGGACATCGCCACCCGCACCGGCGGGCAGTTCTACAAGGCCACCGACCCCGGGATGCTCGGCGAGGTCATGAAGGAGATCGACCCGCTGGAGCGGATCGAGGTGCAGATCAGCGAGACCCGGGAGTGGCACGAGCTGTTCCCGATCCTGGTCGGCATCGGCCTGGCGCTGCTGCTGCTGGAGACGCTGCTCGCGGTCACCTGGCAACGGCGGCTCCCATGAGCCTCTTCGCCCAGCCCTCGGCGTTCGCCCTGTTCCTGGTCCTGCCCGCGCTCTGGCTGCTCTGGCGGCACGCGCGGCGTGAACGGGAGGACGCGCTGCACCGCTTCGGGGATCCGGCGCTGCTGGGCCAGAGTTCCCACCTCCCGGTGGCCACCCGCGGGCCCCGGGCGGCGCTCCGGTGGGCGGCGCTGGGCTGCGCCGTGTTCGCGCTGGCGCGTCCCCAGGTGGGCCGGCAGCCCAAGCCCCTCGCCACCACCGGCCGGGACATCGTGATCGCCCTCGACCTGTCCCGCTCCATGCGGGTAGCGGACGTCGGCGGCGATCGGCTCCGGGTGGCCAAGCGGCTCGGCTGGCAACTCGCCTCCGCCCGACCCGGCGACCGGATCGGGCTGGTGGTCTTCGGCGGCGCCGGTTTCCTGGCGCTGCCGCCCACCGGCGACCTGGGCACCTTCCAACTCTTCCTGGACGCCGCTTCCCCCGACGATATCGGAGACCCGGCCAGCGACATCGCCGCCGGCCTGCGCGTCGCGGAGCGCGCGCTCCGGCGGGAGGGCACCACCGTGGGCTCCCGCGCGGTGCTGCTGCTGACCGACGGCGAGCGCAACGAGGGACCCATCGCCCCGGTGATCGAGCTCTACGCCAAGTCCCGGCTGCCCGTCTTCGCGGTGGGGATCGGTACCGCGGAGGGAGGCCGGGTGCCCAATGATTCCGGGGCCACCGAGGGACCCTGGCACCTGGACGGCATCGGCCGGGAGGTGATCTCCCGGCTCAACGAGGGCGGCCTCGACTCGATCACCACCGCCACCGGCGGGGTCTATGCCCGGTTCGACGACCCGCGCGCGCTGGAGCAGCTCAGCCTCGCGCTGCAGAAGCTGGAGGCACGGACCCTCGCCGCCGAGCCGGCGACGGAGCCGGTGGAGCGGTACCAGTGGCCGCTCGCGGGCGCGATCCTCTGCCTGCTGCTCGATCTCGTGTTCGCGGCCAGGCGGCGCCCCCCGATCGCCCAATCGCCCAATCGCCCAGGCGCCCAACCGTCGAGTCGGCAAGGCGCCAGCCCACCTCGCATCCCGGCTGGGCTCACCCCGCTCCTCGTCCTCGCCCTCCTCTCCTGCTCTACGTCGCAGCGGCAGGTGGCCAGGGGACAGCAGCTCTACGATCAGGGCAAGTACCTCGAGGCGTACGAGGCATACCAGACCGTGCTCCGGCAGCAGGGTGGTTCCGACATCCGCTACAACGCCGGGAACGCCCTGTACCGGATGAAGCAGTACAACGAAGCCGCCAAGACCTGGCGGGATGCCCTCACCGGCGCGCCCGACCAGCTCCGCCACGAGACCTACTTCAACATGGGCAACGCGTTCGTGCGCGCCGACGAGGATGCCAACGCCCTGAGCGGCTACCTCGAGCGCGCCATCGACGCCTACGAGGAGGCGCTTCGGCTCAACCCGGCGGACGTGGACGCGAAGTGGAACCTGGAAATCGCCCTGGCACGCCGTGGCGATCCGGGCCAGGATGGCTCACCGGGACGGGGTGGCCGGGCCGACTATGGCCGGGGCAGCAATGAGGAGGGGTACGAGGGAAGCCGGGAGGCCGCCGTAGGGGCGATGGCGGGGGGCGGCTCGGGCGGTGACGAGGGGGAGTCGGTCGAGGAGATGGACCCCGAACAGGCCCGCGCCATGCTCGAGGCCATCGAGCGGCAGCAGCTCTCCACCCACGAGGGGCGGCGAGCGAAGTCCACCGGGCAGGGGGACCGGGACTGGTAGGGTTGTGAATCCCGCCGTACCCCCACTCGTCCTTGTGGCTGATCCCCAGCTCATTCCTGCCCCGCCGAGGTTCCATGCGCGCCCACCCGCCGCAGACCCGGTTCCCCTGGCTCCTGCTCGCTCTCGCCTTGCCGCTCCAGGCCCAGGCGCCCGCCGACCGCGCCGCCATCCTCGCATTCTCGGACACCCTGGCGCGTGCCTCCGCAGTGGAGCAGGTGCGCACGCTGGAGTCACAGCGGACCCCGGGGACGGTCGGGCTCATCCGCGCCAGCCTGGCGGCCCTTCGGCGCGGCGAACTCGGTGATGAGCGCGGCCCCTACGACCAGGCCCTGCAGCTGATCGAGCGCGCGATTGACGCCGAAGGCAAATGGCCCCTGGCCTGGTACGGTCTTGGGCTGGTGCACATCGCCTCCTACCGCCGCGGCTTCGTCGCCAAGGCGTCCAACTACACCCCCGCCGGCGCCTCCTACCGCGAGGCGGCGATGCGATCCTTCGCCCGCTCCATTGAGGTGGACTCGACTTTCGTGCCGTCCGCCAACGCGCTGGCGGGAATCGCGCTCTCCCTGGGCCATCGCCTGCTGCCGAAACTGCTGGACGATCCGCTCCGCCGGGTGGAACTGGTCCCGGGCATCGCGCCCGAGGTCCGCCTCGCAGCATCGAACGTCGCCTTCGGCCGCAAGGAGTACCCCCGAACGTTGGAAATCCTCAGCGACTACCTCCGCCTCGGGGGAGACAGCGGAGTCGCGCGGGTGGAACAGGCGCGCACCCTCTCCGCCCTGGGCCGCAAGGACGAGGCGGTCGGTGCGTATCTTGCCGGCCTCGCCGGAGTGACCGAGACCGGTCGCCTCGCCTACCGAGATGACCTGACCTGGACCGCGGGCGAGGACGAGCTGCTGGCACTGGACAGCCTGCCGGCGGCCGGCGTCCCCGAGTTTGTGCGGCGGTTCTGGCGCGAGCGGGATGCCCTGGAGGCCCGAGGCGCGAACGAGCGGCTCGCGGAGCACCTGCGGCGCTGGGTGTACGCGCACGAGCACTTCCTGGCTCACCGCGCCGACGACGTCCCTGCCAACGCCGAGGGGTTCGGCGACCAGGACCAGGCGGGGCTGTTCGAGGTCGGCGCGATCGCCGAGGTGATGGTGGAAGTGGCCGGTGGCATTCCGGCCTTCAAGACCTACCGCCGCACCCAGTGGGAGCTGGATGACCGCGGCGTGGTGTACATCCGCCATGGGGAGCCGGTGAAGCGGGTGAGTTCGGTGGCCGGCCCCCCCAACGAATCCTGGGCCTACGACGTCCCGGAGGGGCGGCGGGTCTACCACTTCATCAGCTCACGGGCCCTCGGCACCCAGTCGGCGACGACGCTCACCGCGTCGCTCCCGCTGGACCCCGACATGCTGGACGCCCGGGCGGACCTCGATTCCCGCTACGCCCAGCTGGCCGACCGCATTCAACGGCTGAGCGCCGAGGCTCGCACCCGGCAGCAACACAATGCCCGGATCGCGCAGCAGGCCTCCCTCACCGCTGCCACTCCGGGAATGGGCAGGTCTGAGGTCACCTCGGTTGCGGGCACCCTGCGCGGACTCGACAACCAGCCCACCAGCCGACTCGGCGCCGACGTGCTCTGGCGGGAGGCGGTGCGCAACCGCGCCGCGATCGCCGGCGCGGTCACCTCGGATGGCTTTCCGTTGCACTTCAAGCGCTCGCTCGACGCGATCGTCCAGATCCACGGGGTCGGATTCAGCGCGGGCGAGTCGAAGCGGATCCTCGTCGTCTTCGCCGTGCCGGGACCGCAGCTGGTGCCCCAGCCCCGGCCCGATGGCGGACCGGGGATCCTCTACCCGATCAGCTTCCGGATCATCGCCCTCGACCGGGCCTCGGGGCTGGTACGCCAGCTCGATACCACCCGGACCTTTCTGGCCCAGGATACGCTGCGGGGAGAGCAGCACCTCACGGGGGTCCTGGAGCTGAGAGTGCCCGCGGGGAGCTACCGGGTACGGACCCTGGTGACCCAGCCCGGCTCCGAGAGCGGAACCGGGGTGGGCCGTGACAGCGTCAGCCTCCCAGGTGCCCCGCGGGACCTGGTCCTTTCCGACCTGATCCTGGGCCAATCCCAGGCGGGGCTGGCCTGGAAGTATGGTGCCGAGCAGGTGGCGCTCAACCCGCTCAACGCCTTCCCGCGGGGCCAGAACGCGGAGCTGACCTACGAGGTCGGCGGGCTGCAGGACGGCCGGGCCTATACCGTGGTCACCAGCATCCGGAAGGGGGAGGACAAGCCGGACGCACGGCCGCAGCTTCAGGTGGGGTTCGAGTTCACCCCCGCCCAAGGGTACGAGTTGGTACGCCGCGAGCTCGGCCTGGCCAACCTAAAGCCGGGCACCTACCTCCTCACGGTGACGGTCCGGGAACAGGGATCGGATCGCGAGGTGCACCGCACCCGGGCACTCAACATTCTGGCGAAGTAGATTTCCGCCGTCCCTCACCCAGGATCCGGCATGACCTCCCCCTTCGGGACCACCCAGGCCTTCGGCGGCACCCAGGCGGACGCCGCCCGCATCACCGGCTTCCTCCAAAAGGTGTATGGCTGGATGTGCGCCGGCCTGGCGATCACCGCCGTGGTCTCCCTCTTCGTGGCCTCCTCGCCCGCCATCCTGAACGTCCTCTATGGCAACGCGTTCGTGAAGTGGGGGTTGTTCCTCGTCACCCTGGGCATGGTGTGGTACCTCTCGGCGCGGGTGGCGGAGCTCGAACCCGCCACGGCCGGCCTGCTCTTTGGCGTCTACTCGGCGCTCAACGGCGCGCTCTTCTCCTTCATTTTCATCGTGTACACCGCCGGGTCCATCGCCTCCACCTTCTTCACCGCCTCGGCCATGTTCGGCGCCCTCGCGCTCTATGGGACCATCACCAAGCGGAGCCTGGCGGGGATGGGGCAGTTCGCCTTCATGGGTCTCATCGGGGTGGTCATCGCCTCGATCGTCGGCATCTTCTGGCAGAACGACATGTTCCAGTTCGTGCTGGCAATCTGCGGGGTGGTCGTCTTTACCGCCCTGACCATGTGGGACGCCCAGAAGCTCAAGGCCATGGCGCTGGCCCTGCCTGACGGCCGGACCGGATCGTACGCCATCGTGGGCGCGCTCACCCTGTATCTCGACTTCATCAACCTGTTCCTGTTCCTGCTGCGGCTGTTCGGCCGGCGGAGGTAGCCCCTCCCCTTGCCGTAACCCGTTCTCCCGATTAGGTTTTCGCCGCTCGACATATCTCCTCCCGGCGCCCACACCAGGCGCCGGGCGTCCACGTCCAAAGGAAGGTGTCATGGCCCGTCCGTACGAGGCGGTCTATATCTTCGACAGTGCGCTCGAAGAGCCCGCCATCACCGAGAAACTCACCCGCTACCACGCCCTCACCCCTCAGCCAGCCGGCGAAGAGGTGAAGTTCAATCATTGGGGCAAGCGGACCCTCGCCTACGCCATCAAGAAGCGCGAGACCGGCTACTACGTCATCGCCAACTTCAAGGCGGAGCCCAGCCAGCTCCCCGAGTTCGAGCGCGCCATCAAGCTTGACGATGCCGTGCTGCGCCACCTCGTGGTGGCGGATGAACACGACTACGCCCCGGTCCGGGACGCCTCGGACCGCAAGTTCGAGGAGGATGACGAATGAAGCGGATGCGGAAGGGTGATCCCCTGGCCGAAGCCGGGATCCACTACATCGATTACAAGGACGAGAAGATGCTGCAGCGCTTCCTGACCGAGCGGGGAAAGATCCTCCCCGCCCGCCTGTCGGGGATCAGCGCCCGGCACCAGCGCCAGCTCTCGACGGCCATCAAGCGGGCCCGCTTTCTGGCCCTGCTGCCGTATATCAAGCGGGGCGTGAGCTGACCCTTCCCGTCGGCGTGCGGCCGCCAGTGACCGGGAGGGCCATCCTCCTGCTGGCGGCCTACGTCATCTTCTTCCCGCCCCTGTTTGTGCTGGGGCAGCTGGCCGGGCTGCTCATCGCCTCCCGGCCGGCGACGGTCCGGGAGTGGGCCTGGATCGCGGTGGCGGCGCTCTGGCTCGCGGTCAGCCTCTGGAATCCCGGCGGCCTGGCCACCCAGACCATCCACGCCTGGGCGCTGTTCGTGACGGGAGCCTTCGTGGCGCTCATGCTGAGCGGCCGGGTCCGACTGGTGACCGGCGCGCTGCTGGCCACGGTCTTCGGTCTCGGGGCCGCCACGGCGTGGAACTGGTGGCTGGGAACGCGGTGGCAGGAAGTCCAGCTGGCGGTGGCCCACAGCGGCTGGGAATTCTGCCGGCAGCTCCTGCAGGAGGGGCTGGTGCGGGCGCAGCGGGCCGAGTCGCTCCGGCTCTTCGTGGACCTGCTGGGAGACGGGGTCGCCGTCATGGCGCAGCTCCTGCCCGGGATGCTGGTCCTCACGGCGCTCCCCGGCCTGGTGCTGGCGTGGGCCTGGTATCATCGCATCGCGCGCCGCCCCATCGGGCTGCCCGCGGGCCGGTTCGCCGAGTTCCGCTTCAACGACCAGCTCATCTGGCTGGTGGTGCTGTGCGTGGCGGCGCTGGTGCTCCCGCTGCCGGCCGGCTGGGTGGACCTCACGGGCAACCTGGCCATCGTCATCGGCGGGCTCTACGCCGCGCGTGGTGCCGCAATCCTGTGGGGTACCCTCGACGGCTTCCCCCTGCTGGTGCTGGGGGTGATCCTGGTGGGCGTGGTCTTCGTTCTTCCGGTCGTGCTGGGGGGCTGCTTTGCCCTCGGCGTGGCCGATACCTGGGTGGATTTCCGGCGGCGGCTGGCCGTCGCCGATCAGCGAAGGGAGTAACTCGTGGAAGTCATTCTGCGCGAAGACGTGAAGTCGCTCGGCAAGGCCGGGGAGATGGTCAAGGTGAAGCCCGGCTATGCCCGGAACTTCCTGCTGCCCAAGGGCCTCGCCTACGAGGCCACCGAGGGCAACCGGAAGCGGATCCTGGCGGAGTCGAAGGCCCGGGTCGCCCGCATGACGGAAGAGAAGCAGGCGGCGGAAGGATTTGCCCGCACCCTCGGGGCGGTCAGCCTCACCCTCACCCGGAAGGCCGGCGAGGGAGAGCGCCTCTTCGGCTCCATCACCTCCCAGGACATCGCCGATGCCCTGGCGGCCCAGGGGCACGCCGTGGACAAGCGGAAGATCGAGCTGGAGCATCCGATCAAGATGACCGGGCACCATACCGTGCCGGTGCGGCTGCACCACGAGGTCACGGCCGAAGTCAAAGTCAACGTCGTGGCGGAGTAGCCGCGCCAGGATGACCGTCGCAATCCGGTACGTGGATGGCCCCCGCCTGGCCCGATCGCTCCTGGCCGCGGCGGACTGGGTGGCGGCCGGGCGGGAAGAGATCAACCGGATCAACGTGTTCCCCGTTCCGGACGGGGACACGGGAACCAACTTCAGCCTGACCCTTCGGTCCGTCGCCGACGCCCTCCGGGCGCTCGGCGACGCGCCGCTTGTGGCCACCGCCCGAACCGCCGCCCGCGGCGCGGTGCTCGGCGCCCGGGGCAATTCGGGCATGATGCTGGCCCACTTCCTCCTGGGCTTCGCCGACGCCATGGAGGGCAAGGCGCAGGCCTCCGCCCAGGAGATCGCGGTGGGCTTCCGCCGCGGGGCGGACCAGCTCTACGCCTCCCTGGATGATCCCCGGGAGGGCACCATCCTCACGGTGGCCCGCGAGGCCGCGCTCGCTGCCGAGCGGGCGGCCGCCGATTCCCCGGATATCCTCGTGTTCATGACCCGGTTGCTGCGGGAGGGAGAGATTTCCCTTGCCCGCACCCCGGAACTGATGGCCGCCCTGCGCGAGGCCGGGGTGGTGGACGCCGGCGGCATGGGGTTCGTGCGCATGCTGGAGGGGGTGGTGCGCTACATCGAGGGGGACCCGATCCTCCCCGCCACCCCCATCAGCGAGTCGGAGGCCGAGATGGCCCCCGCCGCCCATGTGGAAGTGGCGGCGGAGCGGGACTTCCAGTTTTGCACCGAGGTCATGGTGCGGGGGAACCAGCTCCCGGCGGCCAACGACGTGCGCAGCCAGCTCCGGGGGTTCGGCGGCTCGGTCCAGGTCGTGGTGACGACCGATATCCTCAAGCTCCATGTGCACACCGACACCCCCGATGCCGTCTTCACTCTTGCGGCGCGCTGGGGCGCGATCGAGCAGGCCAAGGCCGAGGATATGCGGGCGCAGCACCGGCGCCTCGCGCACGGGGACCGCCGCCCGGTCGCCATCGTCGCGGACTCCTCCGCCGACCTGCCGGATGCCATCCTGGACCGGCACCACATCACGCTGGTCCCCCTGCAGGTCATGTTCGGGGAGGAGACCTTCCGGGATCGGGTGGAGCTGAAGCCGGCGGACTTCTACCGCAAGATGCGGGTGTCCAAGGCCCACCCCACGACGTCGCAACCCACCCCCGGGGAATTCGTCAGGGTCCTGCGGGACGCACGGGCCGAAGCGGACGAAGTCGTCGCGGTGCTGCTGGCGAGCCGGCTGTCCGGCACCTACCAGTCCGGGCTCGCGGCGGCCCGGATCGGAGGGATTGAAGGGGTCCATTTCGTGGACAGCGCCAGCGCCTCCCTGGGACTCGGGATGCAGGCGCTCCGGGCGGCGGAACTGGCGGAATCGGGTTGGGGGGCCGCCGCGATCGCCACCGAGCTCCGCCGGATCCGGCGCCAGTCCGGCTGCTTCGTGACGGTGGACCGGTTCGACAACCTGCTGCGCTCCGGCCGCGTCACGCGGGGCCGGGCCTGGCTCGCCGGGATGCTGGACGTCAAGCCGATCCTCACCCTGGACGAGCAGGGCGGGATCATCCCGGTGGACCGGGTCCGGGGGCGGAACAACGTCGTGCCCCGGGTGTTGAGTCTGGTGGAGAAGCGGCTCTCCCCCCGCCCCAGGACGGTCCGGTTCGGCATCGTCCACGCCGAGGCGCCGGAGGTGGCGGAGCGGGTCCGGGCGGCGCTGGTGGCGGCCTACCAGCCGCGCGACGTGTTCGTGAACCTGGCGACCGGAGTCCTCGGGGCCCACGTCGGGTTCGGCGCGTGGGCGCTGTTCTGGCAGGTCGAGGACGGCACCCCCGGTCATCCGGGCGGGGGGGCCTGATGCCGGGCCGCCGGGCCGGGCCCGTGCCGGGGGGCGACGTGGGCGCCGCCGTGACCGCCATCGAGGACCTGAAGGGCCGGGACGTGGTGGTGCTCGACCTCCGGGGCCTCACCGACGCGACCGACTACTTTATCGTAGCGTCGGGCACGTCGGACGCCCATGTCCGCGGGATCGCGGATTCGGTAGTGGAGAAGCTCCACCGGCGCGGGCTCAAGGCGCACCATGTCGAGGGCCTGACCACCGGGCGGTGGGTGTTGCTGGATTTCGTGGACTTCGTGGTCCACCTCTTTCATCCCGAGGCGCGGAGCTTCTACCAGCTCGAGCGCCTCTGGAGTGATGCGCCGGAGCTCCGGTCCGGCGCCTGAACCGGCAGGTGAGCTCATGATCGGTCGTATCGCGCTCGCGGTGGCCCTGGTGGCCGGGGTTCCCGCCTCCCTCGAGGCGCAGTACTACTTCGGGCAGAACAAGGTCCAGTACCGGACCTTCGACTTCCAGGTCCTCCGGACCGAACACTTCGACATCCATTTCTATCCCGAGACCCGCCAGGCGGCGCTGGACGCGGGACGGCTGGCGGAGCGTTCCTACCTGCGGCTCTCGCGGATCCTCCGCCACGAGTACCGGGAGCGGAAGCCGATCATCCTCTACGCCTCCCACTCCGACTTCCAGCAGACCAACGCCCTGGGCGGCGAGGGGCCGAGCGAAGGCACCGGCGGCGTCACCGATTTCTTCAAGCAGCGCATCATCATGCCGTTCACCGGCTCCTACGACGAGCTGGAACACGTGCTGCAGCACGAGATGGTCCACCAGTTCCAGTACGACATCTGGAGCCGCGGCCGGGCCGGCGCGGGCCTGGCCACGCTCATCAACGTGAACCCCCCGCTCTGGTTCGTGGAGGGGATGGCCGAGTACCTGTCGATCGGCGGGCTGGACCCCAACACGACCATGTGGCTCCGCGACGCCGCGATCGAGGGCAAGATCCCGACGATCGCGCAGCTGGAGAACGACTACCGGATCTTCCCCTACCGCTACGGGCAGGCGCTAGTGGCCTTCATCGGGCAGCGCTGGGGGGACGAGGCCATCGGCGCCATCATGCAGGGGACGCTGGCCGGGGGCGGGGGCCTCGAGGGCTCGATCCGCCGGGTGCTGGGCGTCGACTACAAGCAGCTGTCGGATCTGTGGAAGGACCACGTCAACCGGACCTTCCTCCCCGAGGTTACCAGCCGCCAGCGCGCCGGCGACATCGCCCGGCCCATGCTCACCGAGGCGCGGTCGCAGGGCACCCTTCACCTGGCCCCGGCGCTCTCCCCCGACGGCAAGGAAGTGGCCTACTTCAGCGAGAAGGACTTCTACTTCGTGGACCTGTACCTGGCCGATGTCGAGAGCGGCAAGGTCAAGCGGCGCCTGGTCAAGTCCTCCTACAGCAGCAATTACGAGACCTTCCGGTTCATCAACTCGGCCGGGGCCTGGTCGCCGGACGGGCGCTTCATCGCGATCGCCGCCAAGAAGGGCGCGCGCGACGACATCGTCATCATCGACGTCAAGGAGAACCGCGAAGCCCGCCGCATCAAGGTGAAGCTGAGCGGGGTGACCACGCCCTCGTGGAGCCCGGACGGCCGGGAACTGGTCTTCACCGGCTATGACGGCGGCAACTCCGACTTGTTCCTGGTCCATGCCGACGGCAGCAACCTGCGGCGCCTGACCCGGGACCAGTACGCCGACCTGCACCCGGTCTGGTCCCCTGACGGGAAGACCCTCGCGTTCGCCACCGACCGCGGGCCCGACACCGACTTCGCGACGCTGCGGATCGGCAACATGAAGATCGGCACCTACGACCTGGCTACCGGCCGGATCGAGGTGCTGCCGGGGATGGAGCACGGCAAGAACGTGAGTCCCCAGTGGTCCCCCGACGGCCAGGAGCTGGCCTTCATCTCCGACCGGGACGGGGTCACCAACATCTTCCTGTACGACACCCGCGACCGGCGCACCTACCAGCTGACCGACCTGTTCACCGGCGCCCAGGGGATCACCCCGCTCTCCCCGGTGCTCTCGTGGGCCCGGAACGCCGACCGGCTGGCCTTCGTGTACTACTCGCGGGACCAGTACGACATCTACGGCATCGATAACCCCCGGTCGCTCAAGCGCGCCCCGTGGACGCCCCCCGACCTGGTCCTCGGCCGCGACTCGGCCCGGGTCGAGCCGCCCATCGCGGTCGGGCCGGGGGACACGACGATCATCGGCCGCGATTCCGCCCGGGTGGAGGCGCCGGAGCCGGTATCGCTCTACGTCACCCCCGAGGGCTTCCGCCAGGCGGACACCGTGCCGGTCTCCGACTCGGTGGTGCGTCCGCTCACCATCACCGCGCTGATGGATTCGGTGGACCTCCCGCTGCCGGACACTGCCGAGTTCAAGGTCAATCGCTACAAGGTGAGTTTCCGCCCCGACTACGTGTCGCGGCCGACGATCGGCTACACCCGCGACACCTTTGGCCGCGGCTTCTACGGGGGCAGCGCCATCGCGCTGTCCGACATGCTGGGCAATCACGAGCTGATCTTCGCCGCCTTCGTCAACGGGCGGCTGAGCGAGGCGCTGGTCAACGCCACCTACGTGAACCTCAACCGCCGGCTCAACTGGGCGGTGGGCGTGGGCCAGGAGCCCTACTACTTCCTGGAGCCGAGCCGGATCGTGGTGGACTCGCCCTTCACCGGGGAGAACACCTTCGTGACCAACCTGCGCCGGATCGTGATCCGGTCCGCCTCCGCGCAGGCGATCTACCCGCTCTCCCGCTTCCAGCGCTTCGAGTTCGGGCTGACGGCGGCCACGATCACGGACCGGCTGCAGCAGATCCTCGAGCCGTACGACCCGTTCACCGGCTTCCCCACCGACGACGCCGTCTCACGGGAGCGGAGCCTCCCGGGCGCGAGCTACGTGCAGCCCAGCATCGCCTATGCCTTCGACAACAGCCTCTTCGGGTACGTGTCGCCGTTCTATGGCCGGCGCTACCGCTTCGAGGCGGCCCAGTCGATCGGCGGGTGGCGCTACTTCCAGGGGCTGGCCGACTACCGGCGCTACGACAAGCTGATCGGGCCCCTCACCCTGGCGACTCGCGGACTCTACTTCGGCCGGATCGGCCGTGATGCCGAGCGCTTCCGGGTCTTCCTGGGCAGCACCGAGCTGCTGCGCGGCCACACCTCCGGCAGCTACTACCGGAACGAGTGCAAGACCAGCGACCCGGGCACCACCACCGGCTGCATCGAGCTGGACCGGCTGGTGGGCACCCAGCTCGCCGTGGGCAGCGCCGAGCTCCGCTTCCCGATCCTCGACTCGCGCCTGGGCTTCGTCCCGGCCGGCTTCCCCCCGATCGAGGGCGCCCTGTTCTACGACGTGGGCATCGCCTGGAACGAGGGCAACACCCTGCGCTGGAGCCGGCGCTCGGGGGACGATCCGGTCGATGTCCGGACCCCGCTGCAGACCATCGGCGCCTCCGCCCGGATGAACCTCTTCAACTTCGTGGTGCTCCGGCTGGATTATTCGATCCCCCAGAACCGGAGCGCGATCAAGGGGTACTGGACCCTGAGCCTCGGGCCCGCGTTCTGATCCCGGCCGGGTGCCGTCCGGCACCCCGGCCCGCTAGATTCCCGCCGTGCCAACCCGTCCCCTCCTGGCGGCGCTGGTCCTCGCGGGACTCGCCTGCCAGTCCAGCTCCCAGCGGTACGCCCACGGACTCTCCGCCGCCTCCACCCCCCCGCCCTCGAGCCTCCTGCGGCTCCCGGCGGCCGGCGGAGAGGCGGCGCTGTACCATGTGCCCGACCTCGAGCCCTGGGACTGGCGCTCGAGCGGTCCACTCCCCGCCCTTCGGCGGGTGATCGGGGCGGCGCTCGACCAGGAACTGGTGTACGCCCAGACCGCCAAGAGCGAGATCGTCGCGCTGGACCTGCAGACCGCCCGGCCCCGCCCCACCCTGATGCAGAATGTGCGCGAGGCGGCACTCGGCCCCGATGGCACGCTCTATACGGTGGACGACAGCCTGCGCGTGGTGGAATTCGTCCGCCGGAACCCGATCCGATTCCCCACCCGGCTCCCGGCGCGGCCGCGCGACCTCTACGGCACCCGGGGCGCTGCCCTGCTCGCGATCTCGACCGGACCGACCAACGTCCTGACCCAGCTGCGTCCGGGCGCGGACCCCGGCCGCGCCACGCTCCCCAGCGGGGACGCCGCCGCCACCTTCTGGGGCGACCTGCTCGCGGTGGCCGCCGACAGCGCCGTGATCCTGGCCGATCCGGATGCTCCCGATTCGCTCCTCGTCATCGAGGTGAGCGGCCATGCCCGCGCGGTGCTGTTCTCCCCTTCGGGGCACCGCTTCTACGTGGCCCGCCGCGAAGGCGGCATCCTGGTCTACAACCGGTTCACCCGCGACCAGCTGGCCGAGATCGACCTCCCCGGCCCCGCCGGTGCCCTCCGCTCCGACCCCTTCGGCCGGTGGCTCCTGGTGCACCCCACCGGGGCCGACTCGCTCTGGCTGGTGGACCTGGCCACCAACCGCTATGTGGGCGGCTTCGCCGCCGACTGGGCCTCCGATCTCCCGACGGTGACCAATCAGCAGACCCTCCTGCTCAAGGTCCGCGGTGATGTCGTCGCCTACGACCTGACCGACCGCGAATTCCCGGAGCGCGGGCGGGTGCTGAATGGCGCGGCGGATTTCTGGCTCCCGCTGGCCTGGACCCCCGAGACCGGCACCGCCAGTGCCCTTCCCGAAGCGGCCCCCGACTCCGCCCTCGGGCCGGACGCCGGCGAGGGCGAGGGCGGCGCCGTCTACCTCCAGCTCTCCAGCTCCCAGAACCGGGCCTGGTCGGCCGAACTGGCGCGCCAGCTGGAGCAGCAGGGCCTCCCGGCGAAGGTCCTGGATCCCGGCTCGGGAGAAGAAGGGTACCGCGTGGTGCTCGGTCCCTACCCGACCCGGGAAGCCGCTGAATCCACGGGCCGCCAGCTGGGCCGCCCGTTCTTCCTCTATCAACCCGACCGCTAAGCCAGGACCGCGCCCGCATGAGGCTCTCAAAGCTCGAACTCTCCGGCTTCAAGTCGTTCGCCGACTCCGCCACGCTGACCTTCAAGGACGGCGTGACCGCCATTGTGGGCCCGAATGGCTGCGGCAAGTCCAACGTCTCCGACGCCGTGCGCTGGGTGCTCGGCGAGCAGTCCGCCCGCATCCTGCGGGGCGGGAAGATGGAGGACGTGATCTTTCAGGGCTCCACCGCCCGGCGCCCGGTCAACGTCACCGAGGTCTCTCTCTTCCTGGACAACACGGACGGCGACCTGCCGATCGCGTATCGGGAGGTGCAGATCACCCGGCGGCTCTCGCGGAGCGGGCAGTCGGACTACCTGCTCAACGGCACGGTGGTCCGGCTGCGGGACATCCAGGACCTGCTGCGCGGCACCGGACTTGGCACCGACTCCGGGGTGGTGATCGAGGCGAAGATGATCGAGTGGCTGCTCTCGGACCGGGCCGAGGACCGTCGCTCGCTGTTCGAGGAGGCGGCGGGGATCGGCCTGTATCGCGACCGGCGCCAGACCACGGAGCGGCGGCTGGAGGAGACCGGCGGCGACTTGCAGCGGGTGGAGGACCTGATCGCCGAAGTGCAGAGCCAGCTGCGGAGCCTCGCGCGGCAGAAGGGCAAGGCGGAGCGCCACGCCCGGCTCATGGAGGAGAAGTTCGCGGTGCAGCTCACCCTGGCGAAGCGGCACCTGGCCGACCTCGGCGAACAGATGGCGAGCTCCGAGCGCCGGCACGGGGAGCTGGAACGGGAGCTGCCACAGGCGCGGGAAGCGCTGGTGGCCCTGGAGGAGCGCCGGGACGAGACCGCCCGCGCCCGGGCGCTCGCCGAGTCCCAGCGGACCGACATCGCCCGTCGCCTCGGGGACGAGCGGCTCGAACTCGGCCGCCTCGACGGTGACCTCGCCCTCGCGGCCGAGCGGCTCGCGAACGCCGCGGCCCGGAAGCTCCGCGCCTCCGAGGAGCGGGGCCAGATGGAAAGCCGGCGGCAGCAGGCCACCCGCGAACGGGAGCTGGCCCAGGCGGAACACGCCGGTGCCCAGACCGAACGCGAGCGGATCCAGGCCGAACTGACGGCGCGCACCGCCGCCGAACAGGAGGTGCGGCTCCGGCTGGGCGAGCAGCGCCAGCTGGTGCGGCAACTGGAAGAGGAGATCCAGAAGCGGGTGCAGACGCTTCGCGCGCTGGAGGGGGAGCGGCACTCGCTGGAGTCGGACCTCGCCTCGCTCCGGGAGCAGGCCGCCACCGCGAGCGCCCGCCGCCAGGCGGCCGTGGCGGAACAGGAAGTGGCCGAGCGCCGGCGGGCCGATGCCGTGGAAGTGGCGGAGCGGCACGGCCTCGAGGCCAAGCGGACCGCGACCGAGGCGGAGCGGGCCCGGCACCTCGTCGGTGAACTGCGCCGGCGCGAAGCGCTGGAGCGCGCCGACAAGCGCACCGCGGAAGAGACGCTGGCCCAGATGACGGCCCGCCGGCAGGCGCTGGAGGAGCTGGAGCGCGATCGCGTGGGCCTGGCGCCCGGGGCGGCGGCGCTCCTTTCCGCCCGGGAACAGTTCGGCGATACCATCATCGGCCCGCTCTCGGATTTCATCCGCACCGGCCGCGAGGACGCGGAGCTGGCGGAGCGGCTGCTGGGCGAATGGGTGCACGCCGTCCTGGTGCGCGACGAAAGCGCGCTCCCCGCGATCCTCGCCTGGCACGCGGCCGAGCAGCCGGGGGCGATCGCCCTGCTGCCCGCGTCACTGCTCCCCTCCGGCGCCCCCGGGGCCGATCCGATGGCCCATCGGCTCTATGCCCAGGGCCCGGCGGAGGGTTGGGTCCGCGCCTTCCTGTCCGGCACCGAGGCGCTGGACCCGGCTGGCCGGGCGCTCCGCCGGCCCAATGGCGCCATTCTCCTGGCGGGCGCGCCCAGCCCCTCCGGGCCGCTCCGCCGCCGTGCCGAGCTGGAGAGCCTGGCCACCGACGTGTCGGAGGCCCAGGCCACGCTGCACCGCGCCGACCTGGCACTGGGCGCCACGGTGGCCCGCCTCGCGGAGGCGGAGGCCGAGCAGGAGACCGCCGGCCACGCCGCCGATCAGGCCCGGGAAGGGGAACGGCTGGCCATCGCCAGCCGGGAAGATGCCATCCGGATTGCGAACACCGTCGGCCGCGAGCTGGGAGAGGCGGAGACCAACCTCCGCACCCTCACCGAGCGAATCGAGCGATCCGAGCGCCGGCTGCAGGAGATCGACGCCGCCCTCACCGAAGGCGATCTCGCCCGGGCCCGGCTGGACGAGAACCTGGGCCAGGCTCGCGCCCTCCTCGCCGATCTCGAGACCCAGCAGGAATCGGCCCGGGACGCCCGGGTGCATTGGCAGGTGCAGGAGGCGCAGCTCCAGGCCCGGATCGACGGCGCGAAGACGGCGCTCGACCGCGCCATGCGGGTCGGCTCCGAGGCGGATCACGCGGCCGTTTCCCTGGCCGGGGAGCTGGACCAGATCGAGACCGACACCGCGCAGCTGGCGGCGCAGCAGGCCCAGTGGATCGAAGCCCGGGGAGAGCGTCGCGTCGCGGTGACCGAGCTCGAGACCGCGGCCGCCGACGCGGACCAGGCGGCGGCCACCACCGGGCTGGCCCTGGAGACGGCGGAGGCCGAGCTGCACCAGAACCGGGACCGGGTCGCTGCCCTCACCGAGGAGTACCATCGCCTCGAGCTTGAGATGACGGAGGCCACCGGGCGGCGCCGCTCGATCGTCGAGCGGGTGGAGACCGAATGGCGGAAGCCGCTCGACACGCTCCTGGCCGAGGCCCCGATGCTGGAGCTCGACCTCGAGACCCTCGAGAACGAGTCCCGCCGCATCACCGAGGCGCTGGAGACGATCGGCCCGGTGAACGCCCTGGCGGTGGAGGAACACGCCGAGGAGGCCAAGCGGCTGGAGTTCCTCGTGGCCCAGCGGGACGACCTGGTGGCGGCCCGGCAGTCGCTGCAGCAGGCCATCCGGGAGATCGACGGCACCGCCCGGCAGATGTTCATGGAGACCTTCACCGCCATCCGGGCCAATTTCCTGAACGTCTTCCAGACGCTGTTCGGCGGCGGCGAGTGCGACCTCAAGCTGGCCACCCCGGACGATCCGCTGGAGAGCGAGATCGACATCCACGCCGCGCCCCGGGGCAAGAAGGTGCAGCGCATCCACCTGCTCTCGACCGGCGAGCGCTACCTGGTGGCAGTGTCGCTCCTGTTCAGCATCTACCTCACCAAGCCCAGCCCGTTCTGCCTGATGGACGAGGTGGACGCGCCGCTCGACGATGCCAACGTCGGGCGCTTCATCCGGCTGCTGGAGGAGTTCCGGAAGTCCACCCAGTTCATCGTCATCACCCACAATCCGCGCACCATGCAGGCGGCGGAAGCCGTCTACGGCGTGACGATGCAGGAACCCGGCGTCTCGTCGATCGTGGGCGTCCGGCTGGGCGAGCTGGAGCGGGTGTGAGGACCGCGCCATGCTGATCGTGATGCACGCCGAGGCCTCGGAGGATCAGATCCGCCGGGTCTGCGACACCATCGCGGAGCTGGGCTACACGGCCCGCCCGATGCCGGGCAAGCAGCGCACCACCGTGGGGCTGGTGGGCAACGACGGCCGGGTGGATGGCTCCCGCTTCGAGGCCCTCCCCGGCGTGGCGGAGGTGATCCACGTCTCCAAGCCCTACAAGCAGGTGTCCTGGGAGTGGCGGGCCGAACCGACGATCGTGAAGCTCCCCGGCGGCCTCGCCATCGGTGGCGAGAGCGTCGTGGTCATGGCCGGTCCCTGTTCGGTGGAAAGCGAGAGCCAGATCCTCGCCGCGGCGGAGGCGGTGCGGAGCGCGGGCGCCACGGTACTGCGCGCCGGCGCATTCAAGCCCCGCTCGTCTCCCTACTCCTTCCAGGGACTCGGGGTGGAGGGGCTCCGACTCCTGGCCCTGGCCCGGGAACGGACCGGCCTCCTCATCGTGACCGAGGCCATGGATCCCGAGGGGGCGGACCTGGTTGCGGAGGTGGCGGACATCATCCAGGTCGGGGCCCGCAATATGCAGAACTACTCGCTGCTCAAGAAGGTCGGGCGGCTGGGAAAGCCGGTGTTGCTCAAGCGGGGGCTCTCGGCGACGATCCAGGAACTGCTGCTCTCGGCCGAATACATCCTGGCTGAAGGGAATCCCAACGTGATCCTCTGCGAGCGTGGCGTCCGCGGGTTCGACTCCGCCACCCGGAACCTCTTCGACCTGTCCGCGATCCCGGTGGTGAAGTCGCTCTCGCACCTCCCGATCGTCGCCGATCCGAGCCACGGCACCGGACATCGGGAGATGGTGACGCCGATGGCGCGGGCCGCGGTCGCGGCCGGCGCCGACGGTCTCCTCGTCGAGGTGCACCCCGCGCCGGACCGGGCGCTCTCCGATGGGGCGCAGAGCCTGTATCCGGCACAGTTCGCCCGTCTGATGAAGGAAACCCGCCTCATTGCCGAGGCGATTGGCCGGCGGATCGCACAGCCGGCGGGAGTGCCAGCGTGAACCTGTTCCTCGCCATCATCCTGCTTGCCGCCGCACCGGCACAAGCCGATCCGGATCCGCGGGTCCTGATCGAGAAGGCCGCGCAGTCCTATCGCGGGATCACCTCGTTCTCGGCGGATTTCCGGCAGGTGATCGCCGATTCGATGATTGGCACGTTCGAGAGCCGTGGCCGGCTGGTGCAGGCGGGGGAGGCCCGGCTCTCGATGCGCTTCACCGATCCCCGCGGCGAGGCCATTGTGATGGATGGGGAGCGGATCTGGGTCTACACCCCGAGCACGACCCCGGGACAGGTCGTGCGACTCAAGGTCCCGAGCGATCCGACCTACGGCCCGAACGTCCTGGCCTGGATCCTGACCGACCCCGCGCGCCGCTACCAGAGCCGCTACCTGCGGGGGGATCAGATCGCGGGCCGCGGGGTGGACGTTATCGCGATGACGCCGATCGACCGCTCCCTCCCCTTCACCGAGGCGGTAGTCTGGCTCGACCAGTTCGACCACCTCCCCCGGCGGCTGGAGCTGCGGGAGCGTGGCGGCCAGCGCCGGACACTCACCTTCACCGGGGTCGAGACCAACCGCCGGGTCCCCTCCGGGACCTTCACCTTCACGGTGCCGGACGGCGTCCGGGTCGTGGATCAGTAGCCCGGAGACGTCGTCCGACCACGGCCCGGGTCTACCGGGCCGCCTCGCCCAGCAGCGCCTGCAATTCCCCCGCCCGGTCCCGGTCCAGCCCCGCCTCCAGCGCCAGTGCCAGCGTCGCCTCGCCCAGGACGGCATACAGCCGCCTGGCTTCGCCGGAGAGCGCTCCCAGGTGGGACCGGACCGTCGCAACGTCGCCCCGCGCAATCGGTCCGGTCAGGGCCTCGGCGGGCGGCAGGCGCTCCAGGTTTTCCAGCGCCCCGCGCAGGAGTGGCAGGTAGATGCGCGCCGCGACCGACGGCTCCACGCCGGCGGCCGCGGCCACCCGGGAGGCGAGCGCGGAAAGTGTGACCGCGTAGTTGGAGGCGATGACGGCGCCGGCGTGGTAGGCCGACTTGGCGCCGACGGGAAGGTGGAACGCGGTCAGGCCGAGCAGGCGGCAGAGCCGCTCCCCCTCGACCAGCGCCCGCGCATCCCCTTCCAGCGCGGCGAACGCGCCGCGCCAGCGCTCAGCAGCCACCGCCGCGGACGGCACCGTCTGCAGCGGGTGCAGTGACCCGAGCGCTGCGCCGGTGCGCTCGAGGGGTGCGAGGGCGCCCCGATCATGCAATCCCGACAGATGGAGCACCACCTGACTCGACGATATCGCGGAGGCGGCCGCCAGCCGGGCCGCGACGCTGGTGATGGCATCATCCGGCACGGCGAGGAGAATGGTATCGGCCGCACTGACGACCGACGCGGCCTCGCCGGCGCCGGGCTCCCGGCCCGGCGCCAGTTCCACCCGCTCCCCCGCCTCGGCCAGCGCCAGCGCGAGGCCCCGCCCCATCCGGCCGCCACCGACGATCGCGATCACCCCGCGCGACCCTGGAGCCAGGCGTACACCAAAGTCAGCCCGATTCCGGCGAAGAGCAGGGCGAAGCACCAGTAGAGCGTCCTGGGGCTGGAGCTGCGATTGACCCGGACCCCGAGCGGCACGGTCACCGCCGCGCCGAGCGCCAGGGGAACGGCCATCCGGAGATCGAGAAAGCCGGCCATCTGCGCGGAGACCGGGGGACCCGGCCCCGCAGTGAGGTACCCGAGCCCTCCGGAGAGGGTGGTGAGGCAGACGCCGGCCAGGGCAGTCGGGGCCACCGCCTTGACCGGCAGCTTCCCGACGTAGATCAGCACCGGCACGGCGATCAGCCCGCCGCCGATTCCGAGCAGCGCGGACAGCCCGCCACCCAGGAGGCCCACCAGGACCAGCCAGCCCCAGGAGTGTTCCGTGGGCATCGCGTGGGATTCCTCGGCGTGATTCCGGGCGCGGCGAGCCAGGTCCGCCCCGGCGGCCAGCAGGAACGCACCGAAGGCGGCCCGCACCCAGTGGGCCTCCTCGGTACGCGTGAGAATCCGGGCAACGACGAAGGCGGAGAGGATTCCCGGCAGGGCGTAAGCGGCTGCGGGCCGCCATGCGATGGCCCGGGCCCGGGCGTAGCGCCAGGTGCCGATGCTGGAGGTCACAAACGCCACGCCCAGACTCGTGGCGTGGGCCACGACGGTCTGGGCGGAAGGCGATACCCCGGTCCGGGAGTACACCAGATACAGGAACGGCACCATCAGGACCCCGCCACCCACACCCGCCACCGCCGACAGCACGCCAACCAGCAGGCCCGTGAGGAAGGCGGCGGGGACCTCGAGCGACCCCGGGATCGCAAGTTCCTCGAGGCCGGCGTGGCCGCGGAAGCCGCCTGGGTCATGGCGATGGCCAGCAGATCCTTCGGGCTCTGGGCCCGGGTCAGGAGGTCGAGCGCCGTCTGCATCTGCCGGTCATCCCGGGCCCGCCGGCGAAATTCCGCCGGGCGGCCGAAGACGTAGCGGGCGATCTCGTAGCCGAGCTGGTCGTCCACCAGCTGGGTGGCCTTGGCGTAGGTCTCGTCGGACACCTCGACGCCCTTGGCCCGCATCCGACGCAGCACCTCGGCCCGCATCGCGGGGGTGACGCTGAACTCCTCGCTGGCCACCGCCCGGTTGTTCTTGAGCTGCAGCGCCGTGGCGGTGATCGCGTCCCGGTACTCGGTGAACTTCGCGGCCAGCGCGGTGGCGAACACCCGCTCGCTCTCGGTCAGGGAGTCCTGCCGCACGATCAGGTCCGGCACGATCCCGCCGCCCCCCCGGACCAGGCGCCCGCTGTCGGTGTGATAGGTAGGCCGGGCGCCGGAGTCGGGCTTGGTGCTGTCGGCCCGGGCCTCCGCGGCGGCCTGATGGGCCTGGTCTTCCTCGTTCCGGGCCACCCGCTGGATGGTCCGCCCGCTCGGCGTATACCAGCGGCCGGTGGTCAGCTTGAGCGCCGTGTTATCGCTGAAGGGGAAGAGGGTCTGCACCAGCCCCTTGCCGAAGGTCGGCACCCCCACGACCACTGCCCGGTCATGGTCCTGCAGCGCACCCGAGATGATTTCGGCGGCGCTCGCGGTGCCATCGTTGACCAGCACGACGATCGGCAGGCTGGGCCATTCCTGGCGCGCCTGGTCCGCAAAATTCTTGGTGGCTCCGCGCGCGCGTCCCCGGGTAGCGACGATCTCCTGATCGGCATCGAGGAAGAGGTCAGCCACCTTCACGCCCTGATCCAGGAGCCCTCCGGGGTTGCCTCGGAGGTCAAGGATGAGGCTCTTCATCCCCTTCGAGAGGAGCGAGGTGATCTCCCGGCGCAGCTCCTGCGTGGAGCTCTCCGCGACCGGGTTAAGCGAGATGTACCCGATCCCGGCGGGGAAGAGATTGCCGGGCGGGACCGATCGCACGTGGATCATTGCGCGGGTGAGCTGATAGACGATCGGCTGGTCGAACCCGGCGCGCCGGATGCGGAGCTCCACGGCGGTGCCCGCCGTGCCCCGCAGCGCCTTCACCGCCTGGTCGTTGGTCCAGCCCTCGGTGGATTTCGCGTCCACCGAGATGATCTGGTCCCCGGTCTCCACGCCGGCCCGCTCCGCCGGCGTCTCCGGCAGCGGCGCCACGACCGTGATCCAGCCATCGCGGACATCGATCTGGATGCCGAGGCCGCCGTAATTCCCGGTGGTCGTCTCGGTGAGCTGCTTGTAGTCATCCCCCTGCAGCAGGACCGAATAGGGGTCCTTGAGCTGGTCCAGCAGTCCGTTGGTCGCCTTCTGGTAGAGCTCCCCCTGCGGGATGGAGTCCACGTAGTAGGCGCTCACATGGGACAGCACGTCGTCGAAGAGCCGTGCCGACTGGTAGACATCCCCGTCTCGTGCGGCGCCCCGCTGCAGGAGCCAGCCACCAGTGAAAAACGAAATGACCGCCACCAGGGCGACCAGACCCCATCGCTGCCGCATCTCAGCCTCCGCTGCTGGAGTCCCCGGCAGCCGCCCCGGCCGCCCCGATTCCATGGTCGTAAATTAACCCCGGCGCGCCGGATGCGCCGCCAGGCCCCGGGCCTGCACCAGGTCCCAAGCTGAGCGCAAGACCTGTTCCTGAGGGAGCGTGGCGTCGAGGTGGGTGATCCCCGGGCCGGTCGCATTTCGGAACACGGCCGCGACCCGGTCGTGGAACTCGGGGCCCGCCCGCTCGATCCGGTCGAACCCCTGCCCCGCACGACGGATACGATCGAAGCCGAGTTCCGGGGGAAGGTCCAGCACCAGAGTGAGGTCGGGCTCCAGGCCCCCGGTGGCTGCTCGGTTGGCGGCAAGGAAGAGCCCGCGCTCCAGCCCACGGCCGCCACACTGGTAGGCCTCGGTCGAGAGCTGGAACCGGTCCGCCAGGACCGTCATGCCCTGGGCCAGCGCGGGGCGGATGACCTGCGTCACCAGCTCCGCCCGGGCCGCCAGAAAGAGAAACAGCTCGCTGACCGCCCCGATCGGGTGGGCCGGATCGAGCAGCAGCTCCCGCAGCCGCTCCGCGACCGGGGTGCCGCCCGGCTCCCGCACCAGCAGGGGGGTGGCCCCCGCCTCCCGGTAGCGCTCCGCGAGGCCGCGGATGAGGGTGCTCTTGCCGGCCCCTTCCGGGCCCTCGACGACGAGGAACCGGCCCGGGGTCATCCGAGCGTAATGATGCTGCTCGTGGCGCCCTTTTCCATCCCCTGGGCGATGAGCTGATTCACCCGGATCATGACCTTCTCGAAGTTGGCCCGGGCCACGGCGTACGCCTGGCCGGTGGGACTCACCTCGAGCTCCCGCACCGCGGTCTCGTAGGTCTCCGCCGTCGCCTGGTCCGGCATCTGCCCCTGCGACACCAGTTCGTCCATCTGCCGGGCGAGCTTCTGGATCAGCTCCACTTTCGCCTGTGCATCCTGGTCGTCGCGCAAGGCGCCCTCGGCGCGGCGCAGCGCCTTGTATTCCTGCGTCTGGCCGATCAGCCGGCCCAGTTCTTCCGCCTTCTCCCAGATCACGGCATTTCGCTCCTCCGCGCGAGGAGATACCGCGCGCGGCCGAAAAGGTCAGCGTGCACTGTCACATCCACCAGGCCTGCTGCCGCGGCAAGCGCGGCGGACTCATGGGGGCGGGCGGCATCGATCTCGAGGGCAACCACTCCGCCGGGGACCAGCACCCGGGCCGCGCCGGCCAGCACGGCCTCGGTCGCGCGCAGCCCGTCCCGCCCGCTGGCCAGCGCCTCCGCGGGTTCGTATGCCCGGACTGCGGGATCCAGGGCCTCGTACTCCGCCTGGGTAAGATAGGGCGGATTGGAGATCACGGCATCCAGACATCCGTCCATGAAGCCCGAGAGCAGATCGCCGGCCACCAGTTCAACCCGGAGGCCCGTCCGTTCCCGGTTCTCCCCCGCCAGCGCCAGCGCCCCCCGCGACCGTTCCACTCCGACCACCTGCCGGTATCCGCCTTCATCCGCCAGGGCGAGGGCGATGCAGCCAGTACCAGTCCCCACGTCCGCCACCCGGCCCGCTGCCCGGTGGGCGAGCAGGAGCTCCACCAGCCCTTCGGTCTCGGGTCGCGGGATGAGCGCGCGGGGATCGGCGGCGAGCGTCAGCCGCCGGAATCCCGCGATGCCGGTGACATAGGGCAGCGGTTCGCCGCCGGCCCGGCGCTCGACCGCGGCCAGGAACCGGTCCACCGACGCGGGATCGACCGTGGGCTCAGGGAGCGGGAGCGCGTAGCTCTCGAGGCCGGCCAGGTCGGCCCACAGCCGCACCGCTTCCCGCCGGGGTTCCGCCACCCCCGCGGCCGCCAGGCGTCCGGCCCCCCCGAGGATGAGGTCCTGGAGGAGGACCCTCTCACTCACTGAGCTGTTCCTGCCGGCTGGCCATGCGGAGCGCATCCACGAACTCGTCCAGCTTGCCGTCGAGCACGGCCGGCAGGTCGTGGATGGACAGGTTGATGCGGTGGTCGGTGACCCGGCTCTGGGGAAAGTTGTAGGTCCTGATCTTGCCCGAGCGGTCGCCGGTGCCGACCATGGCCTTCCGGTCGCGCGAGCGCGCCGCCTCCGCCTCCGCGATCATCCGGTCCAGCAGCCGGGCCCGCAGCACTTCCATGGCCTTGAGCTTGTTCTGCAGCTGGGATTTCTGGTCCTGCTGGGAGACCACCACCCCGGTGGGGAGGTGGGTGATCCGGACCGCACTGTCGGTGGTGTTGACGCTCTGTCCGCCGGGCCCGCCGGAACGGAAGACGTCGATCCGGAGGTCGTTGGGATGAATCACGACATCGACCTCTTCCGCCTCCGGCAGCACCGCCACCGTGGCGGCGGAGGTATGGATCCGGCCGGCGGATTCCGTCGCCGGCACCCGCTGGACCCGGTGCACCCCCGCCTCGCGGCGGAGGAGGCCGAAGGCGTCCTGGCCCCGCGCCGCGAAGATCACCTCCTTGATGCCGCCGGAAGTGCCGTCGCTCTGGGAGATCACCTCGACCCCGAGTCCCTTGCGCTGCAGGAAGCGCTGGTACATCCGGAAGAGGTCGGCGGCGAAGAGCGCCGCCTCGTCGCCGCCGGTGCCCGCGCGGATTTCCACGATGGCGTCGCGGTCATCGAGCGGGTCCCGCGGCAGGAGCAGGTCGTGCAGCTGCGCCTCGAGCGCCGCGATCTCCCCCGGCAAACGGTCGAGATCCGCGTGGGCCAGCGCGGCAAGCTCGGGATCGGCTTCCTCTGCCATTTCCCGAGCCTGCGACAGCTCACTCGTCAGTTTCTGGAGGCGATCGGCGACCTGGACCACCGGGGCCAGCCGGTTGTGCTCCCGACCCAGGACGCGAAGCTTGGCCTGATCCCCTGCGGTGGCGGGGTTGGCGAGCGCCGAGGCGACCTCCTCCGCCCGGGCAAGCGCCTGGCGGAGTCGGGCCTCCACGACTCAGCTCTGGGCGCCGGAGGCGGCCTTGTCGCCCGAGTACTTCTTGCGGAAGCGATCCACCCGGCCCTGCGTATCCAGCATGCGCTGCTTACCGGTGAAGTAGGGGTGGCACTTGGCGCAGACTTCGACATGGACGCTGGCGCTGGTGGAGCGGGTCTCGAACTCGTTCCCGCACGCGCACTTCACCATGACCTTGTGGTAGACCGGGTGGATGTTCGCCTTCACTGTACTCTCCTGGATTCCCGCGGTGCCGGGCGCCCAATGGGGGTTCCCGTAAAGCACGACAATATAGCCGCTTAGGTCGGCGAGAGGCAACCTGACCCCTTGGGGCCCCACCGCAGGATCCTGTCCGCTATCAGGCGGCGAACCACCGATCCCCGGGTGCAGATTGCGCCGCCCCAGGCCCCCGGCTGGGCCCCGTGGCCTCCCCCGGACGGGAACGGCCGGAGGCCCCGGTGTTTGACACCGTGGAACGACCTAAGTATCGTGCTTACCTACACTTCCACCATGTCGAGGGCCTTGTGCCGCTCAGCCCCCTTGAGGTGCTCAAGAAGGTGCCGCTGTTCGCGACGATGCGCGAAAGCGACATCACCGCGTTCTCGGAACTGGTTCGGGAGCGAAGCTACCCCAAAGGCAGCGTCATTGTCTTCGAGGACGACCCCGGCGACGCCCTGTACCTGGTTGCCTCCGGGCAGGTCAAGGTGGTCCTGATCGGCGAGGACGGCCGCGAGGTCATCCTCTCGGTCCTCGGCGAGGGGAGCTTCTTCGGCGAGATGGCCCTCATCGACGACCAGCCGCGCTCAGCGACGGTCATCGCCATGACCGACGCGGCGGTCCTGGTGCTCCGCCGGGAGGATTTTCAGGCACGGCTCCGGATGTCGCCCGAGATCGCGATCGCCCTGCTGCGGGAGATCTCGCGGCGCCTCCGCCGGGCGGACGAGAAGATCGGGAGCCTGGTCCTGCTGGACGTCAACGGACGGGTCGCGGACCTGATCCTCCGCCTGGCCGAGGAGGAGGGGGGCGACAGTATCACCAAGAAGATCACCCACCATGTCATCGCCCAGATGATCGGATCCAGCCGGGAGACGGTCTCCCGCACCATGCGAGACTTTGTCGAGCGCGGCCTGATCCAGGTCACCCGGAAGGACATCACGATCACCAATCGCCCCCTGCTCGAGCGCGCCGCCGGCCGTTCGTGATCCCGCGCACGCCGCCGGCGTGAGCCCCGCCAGTGGCACGGTTGGCAGAGTACTTGCACCGTCCTGGCACCCAGTAGCCGAGAGGAGTCGTGTCCTACACCGTCACCTTCTGGGGAACCCGGGGCTCAATCCCGACGCCGGGCGTGCATACGGCGCGGTATGGTGGCAACACCTCCTGCGTGGCCGTCTCGGGCGCGCGGGATCAGCTCGTGATCCTGGACGCCGGCAGCGGAATCCGGCTGCTGGGCCGGGAGCTCATGCGGGTTGCCTCGATGCCGATGAACCTGGACATCCTGCTCTCGCACACCCACTGGGATCACATCCAGGGGCTGCCGTTCTTTCAGCCGCTGAATACCCGGGGGAACAGCGTCCGGATCTACGGCGCGGCCCAGGCCGGCGTGCCGCTGGAGGAGATCCTGGACCGGCAGATGGACCCGGTGGTGTTCCCGGTGCCGCTCAAGGCGCTCGCCGCGGACCTGCAGATCACCGAGGTGACCGGCGGCACGTTCGAGATCGACGGGTTCCTGGTGGAGGCGTTCCGCCTGCGCCACCCGGGAACCACGCTGGGCTACAAGCTGGTGCCGGTGAAGGGAGGCAAGACAATGGCCTACCTCACCGACAATGAACTGGGGTCCGGGGGCAGCTACGACGTCCCGGACGACTGGCGGCCCCAGCTGGTGAGATTCCTCCGGGGGGTGGATACGTTAATCCACGATGGGATGTACTCGGAGGCGATGATCGAGTCCCGGGCAGGCTGGGGACACTCGACCCCCGAGCAGGCCGTGGCGCTGGCCTGGGAAGCGGGAGTCCGGCGGCTGGTGCTGTTCCATCACGAGCCGGAGCATGACGACGGGGCGGTCGACGCCCTGGTGATCGGAGCCCGGAGCTTCGCGGCGGCACGGGCGCCTGGGCTGGTGGTGGAGGCCGCGATGGAAGGGATGTCCCTGACTCTCTGACGAGGTTCGAGCCTATGCGACGCCGTCTATTCCTGGTCTTCTCGCTCGCGGCCGCGGCCGCCCTGTCCCCGCTTGCGGGGCAGGACACCCGTCCGGGCATCGCCGTGCTGCCGTTCGAGAACGGCGGCTCCTACGGCCAGGACAAGGAGAACTTCGAGGCGCTCCAGAAGGGCATCCCGGGCATGCTCATCAGCGAGCTGGCCCAGAACCCCGCGGCGCGCGTCGTGGACCGCGACAACATCGTCTCGATGCTGGGCGAGCAGGACCTCGCCAGGGACGGCCGCGTGGATGCCGCCACCGCGGCCCGGATCGGGAAGCTGGTCGGCGCCCGCTACATGATCATGGGGAGCTTCGTGGATCTCTACGGCCGGTTCCGGATGGATGCCCGGATCGTGAACGTGGAGACCGGCGAGATCCTCAAGGTCGTGAAGAACGACGGCAAGCGCGAGGACCTGTTCAAGCTGATCCAGGGCCTGGCCGAGAAGCTCATGACCGAGACCAAACTGCCGCCGCTCTCGGCGGAGCTTGGCGCCGCGGTGCGGCAGCGCAACGTCCCCACCGAGGCGCTGACCTACTACAGCCGCGCCCTGCTCTACCAGGACCGGGGCGACAAGGACAAGGCGGCGGAGTTCTTCAAGAAGGCCGTGGACGCCTTCCCGAGCTACTCGGAGGCCCAGGAGGGCCTGAGGAAGATCCAGGGCGGCTGATCCGTGACCGGATTTCTCGCGGCCATCGGACGCGGGACGGCGCGCTGGCTGGGCCGGGTTGGCCTGCTGGCGCGCTTCGCCTTTGAGGCCTTCGCCTCCATCGGAACGCTCCCGGGGGCGGGGCGGCGGGTGGCGGCGCGGGTGCTGCTCAACCAGCTCCGCTTCACCGCCCTCGAGGCGGTTGGGCTCATCATCCTGCTCTCCGGCGTGCTGAGTTACCTCACCATTTCCAGTACCATCGCGCAGCTCGACAAGGTCGGCGCCTCCGAGCTGATCGGGAAGCTGATGGTCGTCGCGATCGTGCGGGAGCTGGGTCCGCTCCTCACCGCGATCGCCGTGGTGGGACGGAGCGGCACCGCGATCACGGCGGAGCTGGCCACCAACACCGTGCTGGGCGAGGTACGGGCCCTCAAGGGGATGGGAATCGACCCGTACCACTACCTGGTGCTCCCCCGGATCTTTGGCTGCGTGGTCTCGGTCATCACCCTCATGGTGCTGTTCGACGTCATCGCGCTCCTCGGCGGCTACCTCGCCGCCGGCCTCTTCGCGGGGATGAGCGGCGCCCGCTACCTCGGCATCGTGCTGGCCAACCTCACCACCCAGGACGTGGTGCTCACCGTGTTCAAGGGGCTGCTCTTCGGCGCCGTGATCGGGATCATTCCGGCGTACGAGGGACTCACCGTCCGGCGGGGACCCACCGAGATTCCGCAGGCGGTCATCCGCGGCACGGTGCACTCGCTGGGGATGATCTTCGTGCTGGCGGCGATCATCGTCGGGGTGCTGGTCCGGTGACCCCGCTGCTGGCCTTCCTCGAGGTGGGGGTGAGCCGCGCCGCGCGCACCACGATGTCGAGCCTCCCGGTGGTCAGCACCGAACCCGACACGATGCTCTCGCTCGAGGTGGCGCCGCACCAGACCGTGGCCGTCCTCGGGGACGAGACCAGCGGCGTGGACGCCCTCGGCGGCCTCGCCCTGGGCCTGGAACGGCCGCTGACGGGCCGGGTGCTCACGCTGGGCACCGAGATCGCGACCCTGGAGCGGAGCGTCCAACTCGCCTTCCGGCGCCGCGTCGGATACCTTCCCGCCGGTGACGGCCTGATGCAGAATCTCACCCTGCGCGACAACATCCGGCTGCCGCTCCGCTTCGGCAGCGATTTCCGCCCCAGAGAGATCGAGGGACGCGTGGACGTGATCGTAGCCCAGCTCCGCCTGACCCGCGTGGCGGACTTCCGACCCGCCCAGGCCAATGCCGAGGACCGCCGCCGCGCCGCGCTGGCGCGCGCGCTGGCGTTCGATCCGGAGCTGGTGGTGCTGGAGGAGCCGTTCGACGGGCTCACCGACCGGGCCGCCGCGGAACTGCTGGAGGCGGCCCGCGGCGGGGAGACGGCCGAGGGAGCCCGCCGCACCGTCTTCCTGACCGGCCCGGACCTCCCTGCCCTGCTCCGGCCCCGCGTCGACCGCACCGTGCGGATGGCCCGGGGGCGGGTCGAGGAGGTCCGGTGAGCATGCGGGCGCGCACCGCCGACGCCCTGATCGGCGTGCTGGTCCTCGGCGCCATCCTGGTGGTGATTCTCGCGGTGGTCGTCACCCGGGGATGGACCGAGCAGCGGGTCACGATCTTCATGCTGAGCCCGTCGGTCCAGGACCTGAAGCAGGACACGCCGGTATTCCTCCAGGGCCTCAACATCGGGGAGGTGGCCTCCATCTCCCCACTGGTGGACAGCGGCGCGATGGGGCCGCCGCAGTTCGTGGTGGCCCTCCGGCTGCGGGAGCGCTACGCCAACGGCGTCCCCATCGTGCTGCCGCTCGGGACCAGCGCGGAGATCGCCTCCAGCGGGCTGATCGGCACGGCGGCCGTCGCCCTCCTGGTGCCGCCCAACCAGCGGTCTACCGCCCTGGTCCCGGGCGATACCATCCGCGCGGCGCTCAAGCAGAGCGCGACCGAGGCCCTCAAGGAAGTGGCGGACAGCCTGAAGACCCAGGTCTCCGAGGTCCTCCGGGATACGCGCAAGCTCCTGCTCACCATGGATCGGACGGCCCAGTCGGCGGAGCAGCAGGTCACCGCCACCGGTCCCGAGATCCGGGCCACGCTCAGCCGGCTGCAGGCGGCGCTCGATGAGTTGCGCCCGGCGATCGTGAGCGCCACCGCGCTGATCCAGAGCTCCGAGACCCGGGTCGGCACCCTCCACGATTCGCTGCTGGTGACCCTGGCGGATGCGCGGCGCCTCATCAACGACGCCGACACCCTCACCACCACGATGACCGGGCTCACCAACGACCTGAGCCCGGACCTCAAGCGGACCATCACCAACATGTTCGTGGTGAGCGCCAAGCTGGAGCATTTCATCGACGCCGTGACCCGGCGGCCGCACCGGCTGGTCACCGGGGTCAATGCACTCTCCCGCGATTCGATCGTCACCACCGAGCCATGAGCTTCCTGCTCTACCATCCGCCGACCTGGTCGCCACGCGCCCTGGCCCACACGCTCCAGAACGAGCAGGTGGAGCTGCGCGAGGTGGAGACCCCGGGGGAGGTGCGGGGGGAGGACCGGCCCACCGCCTATCTTCTCGACGGCACGGCGCGGGCCCATGTGACCCCGCAGGCGCTCAACGCGCTCAGGGAGCAGGGCGTGGCGGTCATCGCCCTCGGCGAGCCAGGGGAGGACGACCTCCCCGCGGACCTCCCCGCCGAGCTCCTCACCGGCTTCCTGAAGGCCCCGGTCGGCCCCCGCCAGCTGCTGGTGGCGATCCGCTCCGCGTTCCGGGTCTCGGCGGCGCACCGGGAACACGCCCGCGCCCGCGCGGAGAGCTCGGCCCGGCTCAACGAGCTGACCGAACTCGCCAACATCGGGGTGCTGCTCACCACCGAGAAGGACCTCGACACGCTGCTGGACCTGATCCTCACCCAGGCCCGGCGGGTCAGCCAGTCCGACGCGGGCAGCCTGTACATCGTCGAGACCGACGAGCTGGGCACCCGCCGCCTCCGGTTCAAGCTGAGCCAGAACGACAGCCGCCCGGATATCCCGTTCGTCGAGTTCACCATCCCGATCGACCACAGCTCCCTCGCCGGCTACGCGGCGACCGAGGGAGACCCGCTGGCAATCGAGGATGTGTACATGCTCCCGCCGGACGTGGAGTACTCGTTCAACCGCTCCTTCGACGAGCGCTACGGGTACCGCACCCGCTCCATGCTGGTGATCCCGATGCAGAACCATCATGGGGACGTGATCGGGGTGCTGCAGCTGCTCAATCGCAAGCGCGACTTCGCCGCCCGGCTGACCACGCCGGAGGAGGCGGCGCGCCAACTCATCGCCTACAGCCCGCACACGGTGAAGATCGTCAAGGCGCTGGCGGGGCAGGCCGCGGTGTCCATCGAGAACAGCCAGCTCTACGAGTCCATCGAGCGGCTGTTCGAGGGATTCGTCAAGGCGGCGGTGAAGGCCATCGAGCAGCGGGACCCGACCACCTCGGGCCACTCGGAGCGGGTCGCCACCCGGACGGTGGCGCTGGCCGCGGCGGTGGACCGGCTGCAGGACGGGCCCTTCCGGCATGTCAACTTCACCCGCGAACAGCTGCGGGAGATCCGCTACGCCGGCCTGCTGCACGATTTCGGCAAGGTCGGGGTGCGGGAACAGGTGCTGGTCAAGGCCAAGAAGCTCTACGATGGGGAGCTGGCGCTGATCCGGCAGCGGCATGCCTTCGTGCGCCGGAGCGCCGAGTGGAGCTTCGAACGGGAGCGGGCGGAGTTCCTGCTGCAGCACGGCCGGAAGGGCTACGAGGCGTTCCTTGCGGGGCTCGAACAGCGCCAGCGCGCGGCGCTGGAGACCGCCGATCGCTTCCTGAGTGTGGTGCTCAGTTCCAATGAGCCGACCGTGCTGGCCGAGGGGGACTTCGCGGCGCTGGAGGAATTCGCGGGGCTGGAGTTCCTCGATATCGACGGCCAGGCGAAGCCCTATCTCGCCGCCGAGGAACAGAAGCACCTCTCGATCCGGAAGGGGAGCCTGGACGAGCGGGAGCGGCTCGAGATAGAGAGCCACGTGAGCCACACCTTCGACTTCCTGCGGAAGATTCCCTGGACCAAGGGGCTGGCACAGGTGCCGGACATCGCCCGGGGACACCACGAGAAGCTCGACGGCAGCGGCTATCCGCGGCGGGTCCGCGGGGAGGCCATCCCGCTGCAGACCCGGATGATGACGATTGCCGACATCTTCGACGCGCTGACGGCCCAGGACCGCCCGTACAAACGGGCCATGCCGGCCACGCGCGCACTCGACATCCTGGCCGCCGAGGTCAAGCAGGGCCAGCTGGATGCCGAGCTGTTCCAGATCTTCGTGGAGGCGAAGGCGTACGAGGCGACGAGCGAGGGCCGGCGGGACAGCCTGGCGGTGGCACGGCCCTGAGGGTCAGCGGGTGCCGGGCGGCTCGCCCCGGAGCGCGGTCTGCACGCCGAACGCCAGCCCCAGGTTGATGGGGACCAGCAGCGCCAGCACCTGACCGTTCACCTGGTGTCCCATCGGCAGCAGCTTGAGCAGAACCCCCGCCACCGAAAGCCCCACCACGAGCCACGCCAGTAACCGCACCGCCCGTCTCACCCCGGGCCGGGAGGGCCGTGCCAGCGGCAGCAGCACGCCAAGCGCCAGCGCCAGGATCGTGACCTGGAGGACGTTCTGGTTGTGGGAGGTCGCGACGTGATCGGTGAAGGCCCACATGCCGGCCAGGATGGTGCCCGCCAGCCCGAGCACCAGGGCGACAATGCTCGCCGGTATCACGAAGCCTGCCCGCCCCCGCCCGCTGATCCCGTAGCGCCAGCCGCTCCACGCCAGCCATCCACCCACCGCCGACCCCAGGAGCAGGAACCAGGGAAACCAGGCCGGCGGCGCGTCGGGGACCGGAAAGGCGTCGCTCTCATAGAGCACCCGCTCGGCCCGCACCAGCGGCTTGAACCCGCCGGCGCCATCGGGGATCCGGATCTCCCGCAGGTAGTCGCGGAGCTTGAGGGGAAGGAACATCTCTTCCCAGCGAGTGATGGGGCGGTCCGCGGTGGCGCCGAGCAGCAGGTGCAGGCCGAAGTAGAGCGGCGGGTTGTGGGTATTGAGGCGCTGGGTATGGAACCGGAAGCTGCCGCTCCCCGGCATCCGGGACTGGCGCTCGATCGCCCCGCCGACGATCCGGTCGAGGGCATCGCGGACCCGGGTGGAGCAGTTGTCCAGGTAGTAGTCGTACTTGTAGTACCGGTTCTCCTCCCGGGCATTCCACGCCAGGGCGTCCCGCATCGCCACCCGCTCCGCGGGGGTCAGGTCGAGCTCCTGCTGCCAGACGGAGCGCTTGCGCCGCACGTATCGCGCGAGATCCCGCTCGGTGTCGAAGCCCTCCATCCAGTAGGTCATCCGGCCCTGGACGAACCGGAGCACGAAGTTCTCCTGGGTGAAGCTGAACATCCCGTAGTTGTAGGCGATGCTGGTGCCCTGGGCGCGGTCCTCGACCACGATGGCGTTGTGCCCGAACCGTTCCCACACCTCGGCACCCACGCCCATGGTGAGGACGGAGATGGTGAGTTCGGAGCCCGGTTCGGCGGTTGGGCGGTTCGGCGGTTGGACGGTTGGTGCCTGGGCAGCAACCTGGATGGTCATGGCAGTCCCGAGCATGCCTGCCAGGATCATCGAGCCGGCGAGCCGCCGAACCGCCGAGCCGACACTCAAAGATCCACGTCCTTTCCCTTCGCCGCCGATTCGTAGATCGCGTCGATCACCCGGTGCAGGATCACCTGTTCCTGGTTGTCGAACGGCTTCGCCTCCCCCCGCAGGACGGCCAGGAAATGGGCCCACTCCGCCCGGTAGGAGGCAGAGAAGGCGTTCTCCCGCCCGATGGCCCCGGTGGGCGCCACGTCCGTGGGCACCCCGTGCAGCTCTTTCCAGACATTCAGCGGGTTGATGCCCGCCGTGCCCTTGCTGCCGCGGATCCCGAGGCCGAACCGCTCCCCTTCCCCGACGTGGTGCCAGGTCACGTCCAGGAACATCGAGAAGCCACCTTCGCAGACCACGAAGGCGCTGCCCGACTGTTCCACCCCCCGCCCCCCCTCGCCGCCGGTCAGGCTCGCGCTCACCCGGATCGGCTTGGGGTTGTTCGCCAGCCAGAATCCCAGGTCGAGGATGGCGTGCCCCAGGTCGAGGATGGCGCCGCCGCCGGACTCATCCCGCCGCTGCCGCCAGCCGAGCTGCGCGCGGCTGGGGCGGAAGACGTGCCAGCTCCCCCGCACGCTTTCCATCTTGCCCAGCTCCCCGCTCTGGACGAAGCTGCGCACAATCTGGACATCGGTCCGGTAGCGGTGGTTCATGCCGACCATCAGCACCCGGTCCTTCTTCTCCGCCTGGCGCAGGATCTTCTGGACCCCCGCCGCGCTGAGGGCCAGGGGCCGCTCCACCAGCACGTGCAGCCCGGACGAGAGGGCGGCCTGAACGTGCGGTTCATGGAGGTGATTGGGCGTGCAGATCGCCACGGCGTCGAGCTGCTCGTATTCGAGCGTTTCCTCGATGTCGCTGAAGGCATCCCGGACCTGGAAGCGGTCGGCCAGCGCCCGGGCCTTGGGGAGGTCGGTGTCGCAGATGGCGACCACTTGCACCCCCTTGAGCTTCCGGAGCACCGGCAGGTGCGCCACCTGGGTGATGGCTCCGGCTCCGATGATGGCCAGCTTGAGGGTTTCGGACATGCGTGCTCCTCGGCGAGGACGTCAGTAGGCGCGGCGCAGCTCGGTGCCCGGAAAGTAGGCGCCCAGGATCGTGGCCGCATCCTGACCGACGCGGGCGCGACCCACCGCACCCCATTGGCACATGCCCACCCCATGGCCGGCGCCGGCGCCCTCCGCCACCAGGTGGCTCAGGCGGCCCCCGGCACGAGTCTCGATCAGCTGGAACACCGCGCTCCGGAGCGAGGCCTCACCAACGGGCCGGAGCGCCTGCCGCACCGCCGGACCCTCCACGGTGGCGGTCCCGCGGTGCAGCGCGAATGTCAGCCTCGCGACCCGGTCCGAGCCGGTTCGCCGGGTGACGGTGACCCCTGCCAGGGGGGCGACATCCTCCGCGACGGCGCCCGCGAGCCGCGGCAGGGACTGACGCAGGGCCACGCCGAGCTGCTCGGCGGACCACTCCTCCCGCCAGCGGAAACGGGGGGAAATCCTGCAGTACGCCTGGCCGTCGCCGTCGGTATCGCTGACCGACTGGAGGTAGGGACGGTCGGCGGCGGCGAAGACTTCGGTGCCGGTGGCAGTCCGTCCGCCGCAGGTGGAGTAGAAGAAGGCGTCGATCGGGAGCCCCTGCCAGGTGAGGATCTGGCCCGCGGTGCGCGCCACGGCCCAGCGCGCGAGGGGATACTCGGCGCCCACCCCGCCATAGACCTGGTCCACCACCGTGGCGTAGAGATCGAACCCCTCGGTGGCCCGCTTGCCCAGGTTCCGGATGGCGAAGGTACGGGAGACGATCGCCTGGGCCGCCAGCGCCTCGGCCTCCGCGGTGTCCCGGCGGCCCATCTCGGCGCCGACCACCCCCGCCAGGTAGGCCTCGAGCTCCACCCGGTTGATGGCGGTGACCCCGGAGCGGTCCGGGGCCAGCTGCAGCGTGCCGCGGTAGGCCTTCCCATTCAGGAAGACGAGCCCGCCGGCTTTCCGGGGCACGAGCGTGACGGACTGCTGGTCGGCGACCTGCCACCCGGAGCCCGGCGCCAGGGACAGGCGTCCCCCGGCGAGGCGCCCCACCGCCGCGATGCCCGGCTCGGTGACCGCCAGCGACGCGCCCTCCCCGTCCAGGATCGCGAGCCCGCTGTCCCCCATGGCCTCCACCCGGGCGGCACCTGTCAGGAGCCCGATGCGAATCTCGGGCGCCCGGACTTCCGGGGTGGGAACCGACTCCGGGGTCTCGGGGGGCGCGCAGGTGACGAGGAGCAGGATGCCGGCGGCGGCTGCGGCCGCCAGGCGGAGGGTGGCCGTCCGGGTCAACCGCGGTAGTTCCCGAACTTGAGCTCGATCTCGAAGTCCTGGGTGCGCAGGAAGGCGATGACCGCCTGCAGCTCATCGCGGGAGGGCGCGCTCACCCGGATCTCCTCCCCCTGGATGGCCGCCTGGACCTTCTTGAAACCCTGATCCTTGATGGCCCTGGTGATCTTCTTCGCGACCTCGGTCTCGATTCCCTGAGTGAGCCCGATCACCCGCCGGACCGACGTACCGGTCGCGGGGATGAGATCGCCGGTCTGGAGGTTCTTCACCGGTACCCCGCGCTTGACCATCTTGGTCTGAACGATGTCCAGCAGCTGTTCCATCCGGAACTCGTCATCGGCGTGGAGGCGGATTTCCGCCTTGGCCCGGTCGAATTCGATGGTGCAGTGGCTGCCCTTGAAGTCGTATCGCTGGGCCACTTCCTTCACCGCCTGGTTCACCGCGTTGTCCACTTCCTGGAGGTCGGCGCCGGTGGAGATGTCGAACGACGGATTGCTGGCCATGGTCCCCGGGGGTGAATGGTCTAAGCCCTGACACCGCTTGCACTTTGAATCTAAGCCGGAGCCCTCAAGTTTTCACCGCCTCCACCCGACCCTTGAGGGAGACCCTCAAGGACCCCGAACGATGAAGAACCGCATCCGGCACCTCATGGTCGACAGGCCCGACCCGTCCGCCGCCGCACCGCGACCGGCGTCGCGGGCCCAGCGGAAGGGCCCCTACCCGCTGCCTCGCGGGATCAACATGCTGATGCCGGTGGAGTTGTGCATCAACCGGGAGTTGCTCATCACGCTGCTCAGCGCCAGCATCCTGGAGATGCAGCGCCACCAGCGGGACGGGTACGGTGGCGTGTCCGAGCACGCCCGGTCGGAACTGGAGGCGGCGCTGCGGCAGCAGCTCGCCTTCCGGGCCTGGAGTCTGGAGCATCCGGCCAACTACATCTCCATCGCGCTGTATCCGACGAACGAGGCCGACCGCGTGGTGGAGGATATCGAGGACCTGGGGGAGTCGTCCTCCGGACCTACTTGACGAACGCAGGCCCGAGCCATAGCTTGACTTCCGGCGGATGGATTTAAGGCAACTTGCTACCGCCCGGGGTGCAAGCCCCAAACCAAAGAGCTAAAGCGCCGGTAGGGTCCATAACCCCCGCGCTCGTTGCCGCGGGGGTTTTGCATTTGTGCCCGCCGCGCGCTTCGAGGGAAACGCACAGAGTGACGCTGCGCTGCCCGAAGATTTGTCGCTGCATGTGCAAGTGCACCCCTCGCGGGGTGGACTGCGCCAGCGCGCGTCTCGGTCCGGCGACCTGATCTCACCGCCAGCACCAGCAGACACCGCCCGGGCCCGGTTCACCCAACGTGAACCGGGCCCGTTCGCTTTTCCAGGGACCGAGCCCCCAACCGTTGACCGAGAGGACGCCGCACATGCCCTACCAGCCCGACACGCTCGCCATCCACGCGGGCCAGACTCCCGATCCCGCCACCAACGCGCGGGCGGTGCCGATCTACGCCACCACGAGCTACGTGTTCAACAACACCGAGCACGCGGCCAACCTGTTCGGACTCCGGGAGTTCGGGAACATCTACACCCGGATCATGAACCCGACCACCGACGTGTTCGAGAAGCGGATCGCGGAACTCGAGGGCGGGGTCGCCGCCCTGGGCGTCGCCAGCGGGCAGGCGGCGGAGACCCTGGCGATCCTCAACCTGGCACACGCGGGGAGCAATATCGTCTCCTCCCAGACGCTGTACGGCGGCACCTACAACCTGTTCGCCTATACCCTGCCGAAGTGGGGCATCACCACCCGGTTCGTGGACATCCACAACCTGGACGCCGTGCGCGCCGCCATCGACGCGGGCACCCGCGCGCTCTACGTGGAGACCGTGGGCAACCCACGCCTCGATGTCCCGGACTTCACCGCCCTGGCCGACATCGCCCACCAGGCCGGCCTCCCCCTGGTCGTGGACAACACCTTCGGGGCGGCTACGCTCTGCCGCCCGATCAAGTACGGCGCCGACATCGTGGTCCACTCTGCCACCAAGTGGATCGGCGGGCATGGCACCTCGATCGGCGGCGTGGTGGTGGATGCCGGCACCTTCGACTGGACCAGTGAGCAGGCCCGGGCCCGCTTCCCCGAATTCTCCAGCCCGGACCCCTCCTACCACGGGCTGGTCTACACCCAGGCATTCGCCAACCTGGCGTACATCATCAAGCTGCGGGTGCAACTGCTGCGGGACCTGGGGCCGGCGCTCTCCCCGTTCAATGCCTTCCTGTTCCTGCAGGGGCTGGAGACGCTCCCCCTCCGGATCCGGCGCCACTCGGAGAACGCCCTGGCCCTGGCGCAGTGGCTGCAGCAGGACCGGCGGGTGGAGTGGGTGTCCTACCCCGGGCTGCCGAGCCATCCGGAACACCGGAACGCCGCCCGGTACCTCGAGGGCGGGTTCGGCGGAGTGCTCACGTTCGGGGTCAAGGGCGGGCCGGTCGCCGCGCGAGCGCTCATCGACCGGGTGAAACTCTATTCCCTGCTCGCCAACGTGGGGGATGCCAAGTCGCTCATCATCCACCCCGCCTCCACGACGCATGAGCAGCTCACCCCGGAGCAGCAGCGTGCCACGGGCGTGGTGCCCGAGCTGGTCCGCATCTCCGCGGGGCTGGAGGACGTCCGGGACCTGATCGCCGACCTGGACCAGGCGCTCGGGAGCGCGGACTCCGCCGTGACCGGGAATCGCGGCGCCGCCGCCGGAGCCGCCCGGTGAGCCTGCCGCTCGTAGTCAAACTCGGGGGTGACGCGCTGGCCTCCCCCGAGCGCATCGCGGCCGAAGCTGAGCGGATCGCCCGGCTGGCCGCGGCCGGCCCGGTCGTCGCGGTGGCGAGTGCGCGCCGGGGCGTGACCGACCGGCTGCTGGGGCTGGCGCTGGACGTTGACTCGGCGGCTCGGCGCCTCGGCGACTCGGCCGTCCCCCAGCAGCCAGGCGACTCCGCCGAACGCGACCGGGTCGTGGCGAGCGGCGAGATCGTCGCCGCCTCCCTGCTGGCGCTGGCGCTCAACCGGCTCGGGGTGCGGGCCGTGTCCCTCGACGCCCGCGAGGCCGGCATCGCCGCGGCCGGGCGCCACGGTGGCGCGCGGATCCGCCGGATCAATCCGCGCCGGATCGCCCAGCTGCTTGCGCGCGGGGTGGTTCCGGTCGTCACCGGTTTCCAGGGATGGCGACGGGGACGAGTGGCGACGCTGCACCGGGGCGGAACCGACACCTCGGCAATCGCCCTCGCGGCCGCGCTCGGCGGCCGCCGTGTCCTGTTCGTCAAGGACTCGGAGGGCCTCCGCACCGCGGACCCGAAGCTGGTGCCGGAATCCCGGCCGATTCGCCGGGCCCCGCATCATTTCCTGACGGCCCTCACCGCGGCCGGTGCGCGGGTGGTGCAGGCGGACGCCGCCGCACTCGCCGAACGGGAGGGAGTGACCCTCGAGTTCTGTTCCCTGGGATCGGACGCGCCACTCAGCATCGTGGCCGCCGGTACTGATGGGGAAGGGCTCGCCGCCGTCGCGCTCGCGCACCCCGGCGATGGCGTCGCCGCGGTCACCGTGCTTACGGCGGATGCCACGGACCGGACGGGCGCCCTTGAGGGATGGATCGCGGCGCTGACGGAGGCCGCCATCCCGGTGCTGGACCGGCAGCCCGCCGCGAACGGGGTCCGATTGCTGGTCCCCGAGGCCCAGGCCACGGCGGCGCTCCAGGTCCTGCACCGATGTACGGTGGAAGACGGCGTCTCTTCCCGCGTGGGGGTTCGCCGGGCGTCGTGACCAGCCTCCCCCCTGCCCGCCCGCCGGCCGACCCGGTTGAACGGATCGCCGCCACGCTCCCGCTCGGCGATTTCCGCACCGAGCGGGGCGGCGTCGTGCGCGAGGCGGAACTGCATTACCGGATCCTCGGGGATCCCGCCCTGGGGGAGCGCAACGGCTGGATCCTGGTGATCCATGCCCTCACCGGCAGCGCGGAGGTGGACCGCTGGTGGGAGCCGCTCCTCGGCCCGGGGCGGGCGCTGGACACGAGCCGGCACCCCGTGCTCGCGGCAAACCTCCTGGGAAGCTGTTACGGATCCTCCGGCCCCGCGAGCGATGTCGCCGGGGCCTTTCCGGCGCTGACGAGCGCGGACCTCGCGCGGGCCCACATCCCGTTGCTGGACGCGCTGCAGGTCCAGCGGCTGGCGCTGGTGACGGGGGGCTCCCTGGGCGGCATGGTCGCGCTGCAGTGGGGGCTGGTGACGCCGGTGCCGGTGGATCGGCTGGTGATCTTCGCGGCACCCGCGCGGGCCAGCGCCCAGGCGATTGCATGGAACGCGGCCCAGCGGCTCGCGATTGAAGCGGACCAGGCCTGGCAGGGAGGGCGTTATCCGGCGGGGGCCGGGCCGCGGGCAGGGCTCGCCGCCGCGCGTGCCATCGCGATGATCACCTACCGCTCCCAGGCCGAGTTCGGCGCCCGGTTCGACCGGAACCAGAGCCGGATCCCGGGCCGCTTCGACGTGGAACATTACCTGCGTCGCCACGGCGAGAAGCTGGTCGAGCGGTTCGATGCCCGGAGCTATGTCGCCCTGATGCACGCGATGGACAGCCACGATGTCGGGGACCTGGTGCGGGCCGGCGCCCACACGGCGCGGCGCGTAGGGGAGGTCATCGGTGTCGGCATCGACTCCGACATCCTCTACTATCCGTCCGAGGTGCGGGACTGGGTGGCAAAGTACCGTGAGGGCGGCGCCAACGCCCGGTACGCCGAGATCGCGACGCCCTACGGGCATGACGCGTTTCTGATCGAGTTCGAGCAGGTGGAGCGGGTGCTGCGGGGGAGCTGACCGCGGGGCGGGAGCTACGAGAGGAAGGACTCCAGGGCGCGAGCCCGGCTGACATGACGCAGCCGGGTCAGCGCCTTTTCCTTGATCTGGCGCACCCGCTCGCGGGTGATGCCGAGCAGGCTGCCGATCTCCTCGAGGGTCATCGGCTCTGGCCCGTCGAGGCCGAAATAGAGGCGCAGGATCTTCGCTTCCCGCTCCTTGAGCGTGGCCAGGACTTCCTCGATCGAGTTGGTGAGGGCCTTCTCGAAGGTCTCGCTGTCGGGCCCGGCGTTCTGGGTGTCGGGGAGATAGTCGAGGAGCTTGTTGTCCTCTCCCGGGGTGAGCGGGGCGTCGAGGGAGAGGTGATTCTGGGAGATGGAGAGGGTCTTCTGCACCTCTTCCAGGGTGATATCCATGCCCTCCGCGATCTCCGCGGGCGTGGGCTCGCGCCCGAGTTCCTGCAGCAGCGCCGACGACCGCTTCCCGATCCGGTGCAGCGTGCCGGCGCGGTTCAGCGGCACCCGGACGATGCGGCTCTGTTCCGCCAGCGCCTGCAGGATGGCCTGCCGGATCCACCAGACGGCGTAGCTGATGAACTTGATGCCCTTGGTCTCGTCGAACTTGTGCGCCGCCCGGATCAGTCCGAGGTTGCCCTCGTTGATCAGGTCCGAGAGGGAAACCCCCTGGTTCTGGTATTTCTTGGCGACGGAGACCACGAAGCGGAGGTTGCTGCGGACCAGCTTGTCGAGGGCTTCTTCCTCCCCGGTCCGGATGCGCTGCGCCAGGCGCACCTCTTCCTCCTGGTTGATCAGCGGATACTTGCTGATCTCCCGGAGATACTGGTCAAGCGAGCCCTCGTCGAATGACGATGAACCGCGCTTGCCGGTGCCGACTCGCATTGGACGCATGATACGATGCCTCACCACAGGCAGGAGGAACCTCTGGGAGAACCTTAGCCGCCCCGAAAAACGGACGCAAGCGGGGGGAGCGGTTACCTGGCGGCGGGTCCGGCGTCGTAGTTGTCGATCTGCGCCCGCTGCAGTGCGCCGGAGTAATCCACGTATCCGACCTTGGTCTCGGAGTAGAACTCGTAGACCTCCCAGCCGCCCTCCCGGTGGCCGTTGCCGGTGTCCTTGACCCCGCCGAACGGGAGGTGGGCTTCCGCGCCGATGGTCGGCGCGTTGATGTAGGTGATGCCGTTGTCGAGTCGCTCCAGCGCCTGGAACGCGGCGCCGGCGTCCCGGGTGTAGAGGGCGCTCGAGAGTCCGTACCGCACGCCGTTATTCACCCGGATCGCTTCCTCCAGTGAACCGATTCGCACCACGCTCAGCACCGGCCCGAAGATCTCCTCCTGCTCCAGGCGGGATCCGGGCCGGACGCCGGCGAAGATCGTCGGGGGATAGAACCAGCCCCGGGCCAGCCGGGCCCCCCGCGGGCGCTTCCCGCCGGTCACCAGCTCGGCCCCTTCCTCCGCCCCGATCGCGACGTAGGACTCGACCTTGGCCCGCGCCGCCTCGTGGATGAGCGGCCCCATCTCGGTGCCCGCCGCCCGGCCGTCGCCCAGCCGGAGGCGGCTGGCGCGGTCGGCGAGGCGAGCCAGGAACCGGTCGTGGATCTTCCGGTGCAGCAGCAGGCGGCTGGTGGCGGTGCAGCGCTGACCGGTCGTGCCGAACGCGCCCCACAGCACACCCTCGAGGGCCAGGTCGAGGTCGGCGTCGTCCATGACGATCAGCGCGTTCTTCCCGCCCATCTCGAGCGAGAGCCGCTTGTGCATCCGGCCGGCGGTGGCCCCGATCCCGGCCCCGGTCGTCGTGGACCCGGTGAAGGAGAGCACCGGAACCTGCGGGTGCTCCACCAGCGCCCGGCCCACGACCGCCCCGCGGCCATGCACGAGGTTGATCACGCCCGGCGGGAATCCCGCCTCGCGGGCCAGCTCCACCAGCCGATGCGCGGTCCAGGGCACGTCCTCGGAGGGCTTGAGCACCACGGTGTTTCCGCACACCAGCGCCGGGAACATCTTCCAGGTGGGAATGGCGAGCGGGAAGTTGAACGGGGTGATCAGGCCGCAGACGCCGATGGGACGGCGCCAGCTCATCGCCCACTTGGCGCGGAGCTCGCTCGGCGCGGTCCGGCCGAAGAGGCGGCGCCCCTCGCTGGCGGCGTAGTAGGCGGTATCGATCCCTTCCTGCACATCGCCCCGCGTCTCCGCGAGGACCTTGCCCATCTCCCGGGTCATGCCGGCGGCGAGGTGTTCCTTGTCCGCCGCCAGCAGGTCCCCGAGACGCCGCAGCAGGTCCCCGCGGGCGGGCGCGGGCACGCGCCGCCAGGTCTCGAAGGCGCGGAGGGCCGCCGCCACCGCGCGTTCCACATCGGCCGGGCCCGAGTCGGGGAACCGTCCGATGCGGTCCGCGGTGTCCGCCGGATTGAGATTGGCGAAGTAGCGGCGGGTGCTGGGCCCCAGCCATTCCCCGCCGATGCAATTGCGGTAGGTCGTGGTCATGGCGTGGCGAGGGGCCGGCTGGAGGGTGGGAGGGGATGCGGCGCCCCTACGGCGCCTCGAGGGGGGCCGCGGGCGCAGTCGTGGCGCCGCAGGTCCAGGTGCGTGCCGCCTTGGCGTACCCGACTCGCGGCAGGACTTCCCGCGCCGCCAGGAAGAGCCCCCAGAGCAGCACCGCGAGCGACAGCGTGTGGGCCAGTCCCATGCGCCGCCGCCAGGAGCTGATGGAGCTCCACAGTCCGGCGAGCACCACCGTGCCGATGGCTCCCAGATAGACGGCCAGGTTGAAGCCGCAGGCGTTGGGATATGGCCACTGGGTAATGCCCACCGCGAGGAGCAGCCCGAGGCCCACTCGGAGCCAGGTGGCCAGGGACGCGAATCGCCCCCCGGACACCGGACCCGCGCCGGCCCGGCCCGCCGGGGCCGCGCTCCCCCGGGCGGCCACCGGGGCCCCGCCGCCCGCCGGCTGCCGCTCGATGACCTTGTCGATCGCGGCGAGTTCCTTGTCCCAGTCGCGCTGGTCGCTCATTCATCCGCCTTGATCAGGCCGAAGCGCTCCATCTTCTTGTACAGGCTCGACCGGGGAATATCGATGGCGCGCGCGGTCTCCGCGATCTTGCCGTCGTTCTCCTTGAGGCGAGCCTCGACGTACAGCTTTTCCGCCCGCTCCATGAACTCCACGAAGGGCTGCGCGAACGCCGCCGCCTCCAGCACCGGCCCCGCCTGGTACTCGCCCAGCAGGCGCTCCACGGCCGCGGCGGAGATGCGCCGGCCCGGCGCCAGGATCAGGAGGCGCTCCACCGCGTTGCGCAGCTCCCGCACATTTCCCGGCCACGGCCGCGCGGCCAGGGCCGCCACGGCCTCGGGATCGAAATTCCGCCCCGCCGCCCCCGCCCCGCCGGCCAGCTGCTTGACGAAATACGCCACCAGAATCGGGATGTCGCCCCGCCGTTCGCGCAGCGCCGGCACGTGGATGGGGACCACGTTCAAGCGGTAGAACAGGTCCTCCCGGAACCGGCCCTCGCGGATCTCGACCTCCAGGTTCTTGTTGGTCGCCGCAATGACCCGCACGTCGACCTGGATGGCCTTGGCGCCCCCGATGCGGGTGATGACCCCTTCCTGGAGCGCCCGCAGCACCTTGGCCTGCGCCGAGAGCGCCATGTCCCCGATCTCGTCGAGGAAGAGCGTGCCGCCATCGGCCTGCTCGAACTTTCCCGCCCGGTCGGTCACCGCGCCGGTGAAGGAGCCTTTCATGTGCCCGAAGAGCTCGCTTTCGATGAGCTCCGAGGGGATGGCGGCGCAGTTCACCTCGACGAAGGGCTGGCCGCTTCGGGGCGAGCCCTCGTGAATGGCCCGGGCCACCAGCTCCTTGCCCGAGCCGTTCTCTCCCGAGATCAGTACCCGGCCGGTGGTCGGCGCGACGCGCGTGATGATCTCCCGGACCTGCCGGAGGGGCGCGCTCTCGCCGACCATCTGGTAGCGGGCATCGCTCTCCTGCCGCAGGCGCTGGTAGCTCGTGGCGAGCTTGGCGCGCCCCAGGGCGTTCCGCAGGGTCACCAGCAGCCGGTCGCTGTCGAGCGGCTTCTCCAGGAAATCGAAGGCCCCGCGGCGGGTGGCCTCGATCGCGGTGGCGATGTTGGCGTGCCCCGAGATCATCACCACCACCGCGGACGGATCGACCTCGAGCAGCTGGCTGAGGGTGTCGAGGCCGTCCAGGCCGGCCATCTTGACGTCGAGGAAGACGACCTGGGGCCGGACGTCGGGATAGAGCATGACCGCCTGCGCCCCCGAATTCGCGGTGCGGACCTCGTGCCCGTCGAATTCCAGCACCTGCTTGAGCGCCTCGCGGACGCCGGCTTCGTCGTCCACGACCAGCAACCGATGCTTCATCCCGGCTCCTTGCGATAGAGCGCCACGCCGGTGGGCCGGATGCGGAGCCCCGCGACCCCGCGTGGCAGGGTGAGCGGCACGGCGCCGTCCTTGACGCCGGGCAGCGCCCGCGCCACCAGTTCCCGGCTGGCCTCCTCCGGAAGGGTGAAGCCGCGCAGCGTCAGCGCATCCACCCGCCATTCCGCCTGCCCCGGGCCCGCCAGCTCCACGGTCCCGCCCGCCGACACCCACTCCCACGGCTCCAGTGCCCCGGCCAGCGGGCCGAGGACGTCCGGCGGAATCTGGCGGGTGGAGAGGCGTGCGGAGACGATCACGCGATCTTCCCCCAGCTCCAGCGTCAGCGAATCGAGCCGCTTCCGCGCCTCCGCCGGCAGCCCGGCCGCGACCAGCGAGGCCATCTCGTCGGCCGTCAGCAGCACCGAATCGGCGCTCCACCCCTGGAGGCTGTCCACCTTGTCCCGCGCCCGCGCCAACTCCGCGGAACCCGGCCGCCCGGGGCCGCCGGCCCCGAGCGCCTCGGAGACTCGTGCGACCTGCGGCCGCACGATCCGATAGAGATCCCGCCGGAAGAGCCACGCCCCGCTGATCAGGGCGGCGAGCAGCAGCAGCCCGACCAGGCGGAGCGGCAAGAGGAGCCAGCGCATCACCCGTCCAGGGGAAAGGTAGCCACCGGGTCATACCGGGACCCACCGGGCCCGGCGGCACTCCGGAAGAGCACGACCCGCTCCGCCGTGAAGCTCTCGAGCAGGTGCCGGCCATCCAGCTGAGCCGCCGCCGCCACCGGCAGCCGGGAACCGTCACGAATCCTGCCGAGCGTCACATGGGCCCGGAACGGTCGCCCCTCGACCGGGAAACCCAGCGTCACCGCCCCCTCCTCGATCCGATGGGCCAGCAGTTCCAGCGCCGGCTCGCCGTGGTATCCCGCCCAGAGCACCCGGGCCGGCCCAAGGGCGGGAAAGGTCCCCAGGCCCTCAGGGGCACAGGCGACCGGTCCCGTCCGCCCCACCGCGCGCTCCAGCATGGCGCCGATCGGGCCCGCGCGATCGGGGTCGGTGTCGCCGAAGAACTTGAGGGTCAGGTGCAGACCCTCCGGCCGCACCCAGCGCACCGGCCACTCCTCACGGCCCAGCTCGGCGAGCAAGGCCCGAAGCTCCCCGGCGGCGGCGCCCGTGACGGGCACCGCGGCGAACAGCCGCATCAGGCCCCAAGCACCGGGAGCTCGTGCAGCAGGGCGCCGCGGCGGTAGCCTCGCGGATCCAGCTCCACCCTCCGGAAGCCAAGGGTGTGCAGGCCCCGCTCCGCCTCTTCCCACCGAGCGACGAGCGACGCACGCACCTCCGGGAGGACCTCCACCGACGCCAGGTCGCCCCGATGCCGCACCCGGAGATCGCCGGTGACCCCCAGCCCGCGGAGCAGCGCCTCGGCCGCCTCCACCTGGCGCAATCGCTCGGGGGTGACCGTCAGGCCATACTGAATGCGGCTGGAGAGGCAGGGGGCTGCGGGGGCGTCCCACACGGGGATGCCGAGCGCCTGTGCGGCGGCGCGGATCCGCGGCTTGGTCCAACCCAGGTCCGCCAGCGGCGAGCGGACCGCCCGCTCCCCCGCGGCGCGGAGCCCCGGCCGATGCTCACCGAGGTCGTCCGCGTTGGTGCCGTCCACAATCGCGGTAAACCCCCGCTCCCGCGCAAGCGCATCCAGCCGGCTCCACAGCTCGCGCTTGCAGTAGTAGCAGCGATCGGGACTGTTGGCGCGGTACGCGGGATCGTCCAGCTCGTGGGTGGAGACCTCGAGGAGTGGAATCCCGAATTGCCGCGCGATGTCCAGCGCCCCCTGGTGCTGCACTTCGGGGTACGAATCGCTGCGCCCGATGACCGCCAGGAACCGCCGGGCCCCGAGCGCCCGGGTGGCAACCACCGCCAGGAGCGCGGAGTCCACCCCGCCGGAATAGCCCAGCAGCACGCGCCCCAGGCCGTCGAGGTGCGAGGCGAGCGCGGCGAGGTCCGGTGAGTCATGCATGGCGGTAACGTAAGGGCTCGGGCCCGGCGGGCAACAGTCGCACCTTCCACCCGAGCCCGTTCATCCCCACTTTTCCCCGATGCGGGACGACGCGCACCTTCGCGTGAGCCCGACGGTGCGGATCCCCGTCGCGGAGCTCTCCTTCCGGGCCACCCGCAGCGGAGGCCCGGGAGGACAGCACGTGAACACCTCCTCCACCCGGGTGGAGCTCTGGTGGCACCTGGACCAGAGCCCGAGCCTGAGCGCGGAGGAACGGGCTCGCGTCCGCGGGCGGCTGGGCAGCCGGCTGGGCGAGGACGGCTGGCTCCGCGTGGTCGCCGCCGATACCCGCAGCCAGGCCCAGAACCGGCAGGCGGCGATGGGCCGGTTCCGCGATCTCCTCGAGCAGGCGCTCAAGGTGCCCAAAGCACGGAAGGCCACCCGACCCACGAAGGCGGCTAAGGAACGCCGCCTGGTGGCGAAGCGCCACCAGAGTGTCCGCAAGCGGGAGCGAAGGGTCCGCGGCGATGACGACTGAGTGCCGGCCGCGCGTCGTCCCCGCCGACGCCGCGGGCATCGCGGAGGCCGCCGCGCTGCTGCGGGCCGGCGACATCGTGGCCTTCCCCACCGAGACGGTCTATGGCCTGGGGGGCAATGCCCTTGATCCGGCGGCGGTGGCCCGGATCTTTGAGGCCAAGGGCCGGCCGGCGCACAACCCACTGATCGTGCACCTGCCGGACGCGGCGGGAGCCCGGGCGCTCGCCGCCAGCTGGCCGGACCAGGCGGAACGCCTCGGCCGACGCTGGTGGCCCGGCCCGCTGACCCTGG